>JBHADJ010000128.1:0-34086 GCA_041855065.1 Lysobacter sp. | reverse complement strand
GTTGCCGGCGCGGACGGGCTGGATGATCTGCGCCGCATCGTGCAGGCAGCACCGGCCTGCCTCAAGCCCGGCGGCTGGCTGCTGCTCGAACACGGCTGGCAACAGGGCCATGCCGTGCGCACACTGCTTGCCCGAGCCGGTTTTGCCCGGGTGGAAACTGCACGGGATCTGGAAAATCGCGACCGGGTGAGCTTGGGGCAATGGGGCATGTTGGCGGATTGATGCAAGGAAGAGAGGCGGGGCGCTGTTGATTCGGCAGCAGCAGGCGCCGTCTTCGAGAGTCAGGGGTGCGCCAATCAAACCCATTGCCGAAATGACCGCTTATCTTCGGCTGAGGTGTCTGGAGTATTGAGCGCTTGCACTGAAGTCGGCCATTTCCAAGGCAAGGCGGCTTCACGCTCGCTTCACGTGCTCGCCGTGCTGTCCACACATGGGGAGGCCAGACTGACGCCATCTTCCTCCCACAGACGATGGAGTCCATCATGAAGCTGTTTCTGAAAGTGTTGTTGATAGGGGCGATGACGTTCGGCTTGCTGTTTGCCTTGTTGCTGGTTTTCGGCCTGATCAGCGAGCGCAAAAGCTATCGTGACGAGGCGGTTGCCAATGTGGCTGCCGCGGTGGGGCAGGCACAGAAATTGGCAGGCCCGGTACTGATCGTGCCGTATACCGACATCAGTCAGCGGCTGGAGAACGGCCGGCTGTTGACCGAGGAAAAGGAAGGGGAATGGCTGTTCTTTCCCGAAAACCTTGTCATCGACGGTGAGTTGCGCCCGGCCATCCGCAAGCGTGGTCTGCATCAGGTACGCATCTATGAGTGGCAGGGGCGCATCACGGCGAAGTTCGATGTTCGCATGCCCGAGGCGCAGACATTGGGGGATATCCGACGCATACCGGGTGCGCCGTTCGTATCCTGGGGCGTCTCCGATGTGCGCGGTTTGCGTGGTAGCCCGGTCATCCGGATCAATAAGCAGCCACGCGTTGCCGAGCAGGGCAGCGGCTTGAGTGCCATCAGCGGGTTGCGCACGGGGTTGGATGAGAGCCTCGTGCAGAATGGCAAGTTGGCATTCGACAGCGAACTTGTGATGACCCTGGCCGGTACCGAGCGGATCGCTTTCCTGCCGCTTGGTCGCAACAATGACATTCGCTTGAAGTCGAGCTGGCCGCATCCGAGCTTCAGCGGCATTTTGCCGACGCATGAGATCAGCCCGCAGGGCTTTACCGCACACTGGCAGGTGAGTGCTTTGGCAACCGATGCGCGAAAGAGCCTTTCAAGCGGGAATTTGTCCGATGACGACAATAACCTGACCCAGGTATCCCTGCTCGATCCGGTCAATCCGTATCTGAAGGCCGAGCGTGCCACCAAATACGGTGTGCTCTTCATCGTGTTGACCTTTGCCGCCTTCCTGCTGTTCGAGCTGGTCAAGCGGGTGTCGGTGCATCCGGTGCAATATGGCCTGGTGGGGCTGGCGCTGGCGATTTTCTTCCTGCTCTTGACCAGCCTCTCGGAGTATCTGGCGTTTGGCTGGGCGTATCTTGCAGCAGCCACGGCCTGCCTCGGCCTGATTGCTGTCTATCTGGCGGCAGTGCTGGGCGGCGTGCGGCGGGCACTGGGCTTCGTTGCCATGTTGTGCACGCTGTATGGCGCACTGTACGGACTTTTGATCATGGAGGACAATGCGCTCTTGGTGGGCTCAGGGCTGCTGTTCGTGATTCTTGCCGCCATCATGTTGGGAACCCGCAAGCTTGATTGGTATGCATTGACCCGCGAGCTGTCGCGCAACGAGTCGAAAACACCCTGATGGTATCCGATGCTGCCGCGTCACGATCGCTGACGCGGCACTCGGACAAGTGAACTGGTTGTCTGGAATTCCCATGTCGAGATTTCAAGTAAAAACCCTGCATGGTGCGCAGATCGATGCGTATCTGGACGATATCGCCAAGTTGCGGATAGATGTTTTCCGCGAATGGCCGTATCTGTATCACGGCAGTGCCGACTACGAGGCTCGCTATCTGCGGGTTTATCGGGACAGTCCGCGCAGCATCGTGGTTCTGGCGCTGGTGGACGGGGTACTGGCCGGGGTCAGTACTGGTCTGCCGATGGCCGATGAAAGTGCGGCGTTCCGTCAGCCGCTTGAGCAGGCCGGTCTGGATGTTGCGCGTGTTTTTTACTGCGGCGAATCGGTGCTGCGCCCGGCGTTTCGCGGCATGGGCATTGGCCATGCGTTTTTCGATGCGCGTGAGGCGCATGCCCGCAAGCTGGGCGGGTTTCGCCAAAGTGCATTTGCCGCGGTCAATCGGGACATGGCGGATCCGCGTCGTCCGGCCGATGCCAGGAGCAATGAAGTGTTCTGGCAAAAGCGTGGCTATCGCCGTCACGATGCCATCACCATGCAGCTGGACTGGGACGAGGGGCAGGGAGAAACCGGCCACACATTGACCTTCTGGCTTCGAGAACTGGAGTGATTCCGATGAAAGTTGCAGCTGCCAAATATCCGATCCACGCTCTGCGCGACTTCACTGCCTTTGCCGAAAAACAGGCCAACTTGCTTGCCGAAGCCAAGGCCGAAGGCGCGCAACTTGCAGTACTGCCCGAATACCTTTCGCTGGAGTTGGCAGGCATGTTCGATGTCGCCACGCACAGCGACATGGGCGCATCGCTGGCCGCGACACAGGCGCTGCATGCCGATTATCTCGGCCTGTATGCCAATTTGGCACGACAGTTCGGCATGGCCATCAACGCCGGAACTTTTCTGCTTGCCACCGGCATGGGGCGCTATCGCAATCGCAGTTATTACTTTGATGCCAACGGGCAATACCTTTGGCAGGACAAGCTGCGCTTGACCGGCTTCGAGAAAAAAACCGGCCTGATTGAATCCGGCGATGCGCTCAAGGTGTTCGATACCGAGCAGGCGCGCGCGGCCATTGCAGTGTGCTATGACAGCGAATTTCCCTTGCCGGTGCGCGCCCAGTGTGAAGCGGGGGCTCGCCTGCTGCTGGTGCCAAGCTGCACCGATACCCGTGCCGGTGCGACTCGGGTGCGGGTTGGCTGTTTGGCAAGGGCGCTGGAAAATCGCTGCTTCGTGGCGCAGGCGGTAACGGCCGGTGAAGCCGCATGGTCGCCGGCACTGGATGTGAATACGGGCGAGGCGGCACTGCTTGCGCCGATGGACGTTGGCTTGCCTGCCGATGGCATTCTGGCGGAAACAATGGGCGAGCGGGCATGGGCAGTGGCCGAACTGGATTTTGCTGCACTGGAGGCCAGCCGGGCAGCAGCGCAGGTCGCCAATGACCGCGACTGGTATGCCCAGTATTTTCCCGCCATCCAGCGTGCCCAATGGCAAGGCAGTCAGCCCTTGGCTGCATGATTTTCGCGTGTCGAGCACGCTGGCGCGCCGGCTGATGCCGTGTCGAATGACACAAGATTGGTGCGGCCTGCAGCATGACTTTTGGCATCTTTCATCTTCCGTTCATTGGTGGTCTACTGCCCGGCAATGCACTTTGAAGAGTTTGTTCGATGTCTGCTTCTGCCCCGCGTTTTGCTTTTTCGCTTGTCGCCATGCTCTTGCTTGGTGCGCTGACTCCAGGTTGCACGAGGGAAGGGGCGGATGCCGAGTCGGGAAAGAAAGACCCCGCGGCAGCAAGCGAACAGGAGGAAAAAGCCACACCGGTGCCGGTGGAGGTGGCCGTGCTGGGAACGCGAACCCTGACAGCACGACATACCGGTACGGCGGCGCTTGAGGCGCGTGGCGATGCCCAGGCGACGGCACGCACGTCCGGGATCGCTTTGCAGGTACTGGCCGAAGAGGGACAGTTGGTGCGTGCCGGGCAGCCGTTGGCACGACTGGATGCCGAGCGTGCCCGTTTGCAGGTGGCGCAGACCGATGCGCAAGTCGCCAAACTGGAGGCCAATTATCGACGCGCCCGACAATTGGCCGAGCAGCAGCTGATCAGTGCCAATGATGTGGATCAGTTGCGCTTTGATCTGGAAAACGCTCGGGCTGCCAACCATATGGCGCGTCTTGAGGTGAGCTATGCCACGGTGGATGCGCCGATTTCCGGAGTGATTGCCAGCCGCATGGTCAAGCCGGGCAATTTCGTGCAGATCAATTCGCCGGTATTTCGCATCGTCGATATTTCGCGACTGGAAGCGACCTTGAACGTACCGGAGCGCGACATCGTGCATATCCGGGTGGGGCAGTCGGTGAGCATGCAGGTGGATGCCTTGCCCGGAGAGGCGTTTGCCGGGCAGGTAGTGCGGGTGGCACCGGTGGTGGATGCCGGCAGCGGCACTTTTCGGGTAGTCAGTGCTTTCGACAGTCGCGGGCGTTTGCAGCCGGGCATGTTCGGGCGGCTTTCGATCGATTATCAGGAGCGTGCCGATATTCTCAGCTTGCCGCGCATGGCGCTGCTGGATGACAGCGGTGATCCGGCGGTATTCGTGGTGCGTGGCGACAAGGCCGAACGGGTGAGCGTCAAGCTTGGTCAGACGGATGGGGACCACGTGGAAGTGCTGGAGGGACTGTCGGCCGGAGACACCGTGGTGGTGGCAGGCAAGAGTGCGCTGCGTGAGGGCAGTGTGGTGGAGGTTCTGGGGGGCAGCCCCAAAAACACGCCAACCGGGCAATAAGGAGCCGTTTCGATGCAGGCACGCGGCTTTGATCTGGTGGAGTTTTCGACCCGTCGCCGGGTAACGATTCTGATGTTGATGGTGACCCTTGTGCTGTTCGGCCTGATTGCGCTGCGCAGCTTGAAGGTCAATCTGTTGCCGGACCTGAGCTATCCCTCGCTGACTGTGCGCACCGAGTACCCCGGTGCGGCGCCGGAGGAAATTGAAACCCTGCTGACCCGGCCGCTGGAGGAGGCTGTCGGGGTGGCCAAGGGGTTGCGTCGATTGAAGTCCATTTCGCGCAGCGGGCAAAGTGATGTGGTGCTGCATTTTGCCTGGGGCACCGACATGGACAAGGCCAGTCTTGATGTGCGCGACAAAATGGAGGCGCTGCAACTGCCATTGGAGGCGAAAGCCCCGGTATTGCTGCGTTTTAACCCGGCAACGGCACCGATCATGCGGCTGGCGCTGTCGATGCCGGAGGGCGAGGCGGCTGCGGCGGCGTTGACCGGCTTGCGTCGCTATGCCGATGAGGATCTGAAAAAAAAGCTGGAACCGGTACCGGGTGTTGCCGCGGTGAAGGTGGCCGGTGGCCTGGAGGATGAAGTCCAGATTGAAGTGGATACCCGCCGCCTTGCTGCACTTGGCATTCCGCTGGATACGGTGATCAGTCGCCTGCAACAGGAGAATGTCAATCTCTCCGCCGGCCGGTTGGAGGACGGCAGTCAGCGTTATCTGGTACGCACGGTCAACCAGTTTGCCAGTGTGGAGGAAATTGCCAATCTGTTGCTTACCACGCAAAGCCAGAGCGGCAGCAGCGAGGCGGAAAGTGCCGCGGCACAGATGGCACGGGTGGCAGCGGCCAGTGGCGACGCCAGCGCAATGGCGGCGGCGGCTTCGGTGCAGAGTGCCACCGGCAGTGCCCAGCGCCAGCCCGGTGGCGGCCTGCCAATACGTCTGCGTGATGTGGCCGAGGTACGGCAAGGTTTCAAGGAGCGCGAGGCGATCATTCGCATGGGCGGTGCGGAAACGGTCGAGATTGCCATCTACAAGGAAGGTGATGCCAATACCGTGGCGACTGCCGACAATATCGAGAAAACGCTGGCGCAGATTCGTCGGCAGATGCCAGAGAGCATGCGTCTTGAAGTAATTGATGACCAATCACGCTTCATCCGCAATGCCATCAGCGGGGTGAAGATCGATGCCGTACTCGGCGGGGTGCTGGCAATTCTGGTGATTTTCCTGTTCCTGCGCGATGGCTGGAGTACCTTCGTCATTTCGCTGTCGTTGCCGGTCTCGATCATCACCACGTTCTTCTTCATGGGACAGCTTGGGCTTTCCTTGAACGTGATGTCGCTGGGCGGCTTGGCATTGGCGACCGGGCTGGTGGTGGATGATTCCATCGTGGTGCTCGAATCCATTGCCAAGGCACGCGAGCGCGGGCTTGGCATCGTCGAGGCAGCGATCGTCGGTACCCGTGAAGTGAGTTTGGCGGTGGTGGCTTCCACCTTGACCACCATTGCCGTGTTTCTGCCATTGGTGTTCGTGGAGGGGATTGCCGGGCAATTGTTTCGGGATCAGGCGCTGACCGTGGCGATTGCCATCGCGGTTTCGCTGGGGGTTGCAATGACGCTGATCCCGATGCTGTCGTCGCTCAAGGCACGTGCTCCGCTGGCATTTCCGGATGAGCCCGGGGCAGAAGCTGTGCCGCAGCGCGGCAAGATCGCACGTGCGTTGACGTGGCCGCTGCGGTTGCCGGCCGCGCTGGGTTATGCGCTGGTCTGGGCGGTGATTCGCTGCTGGCGTCTTTTGGTGCGTTTGGTAGCACCAGTGATGCAGGCATTCAGCCGGCTTGCGATGCGCCCCTATGAGTGGGCGGAAAGGGCATATCTGCGGCTCTTGCCAGCAGCGTTGCGCCAGCGGGCATTGGTGCTGGTGATTGCTGCATTGGCGTTTGCCGGGGCAATGGCGTTGTTGCCGGGATTGGGTACCGATCTGGTGCCGCAGCTTGCACAGGATCGCTTCGAGATGACGGTCAAGTTGCCGGCAGGCACGCCGCTGCGCGATACCGATGCACTGGTGCAGCAAATCCAGCAGCGACATGCGAAGGAGCCGGGAATGGCGGCGCTGTACGGGGTGAGCGGCACCGGTGCACGTCTGGATGCCAATCCGGCGGAGAGCGGCGAAAACATTGCCAAGTTGAGCGTGGTGATGGAAAACGGCGGCAATGCCGCGATGGAAGCGCGACTGGCAAATGCCTTGCGCGCCGGGCTGGCTCGGCAACCGGACATTCAAGTGGATTTCGCACGTCCGGAGCTGTTTGCACTGGCGGCACCACTGGAAATCGAGCTGGCCGGACACGACATGCAGGCACTTGCCGTGGCCGGACGCCAACTGGCCGAGCGTCTGCGTGCGAATCCGCACTATACCGACGTGAAAAGCACCGTGGAGGCAGGCTGGCCGGAAATCCGCATTCATTTCGATGATGCCAGAGCGGCGGCTGTGGGGCTGACCACCCGTCAGGTGGCAGACATGGTGGTCAAGCAGGTGCGTGGCGAGGTGGCCAGCCGTTACAGTTTCCGCGATCGCAAGATCGACATGCGCGTGCGTGCCAGCGAGGATGAGCGCAACAGCGTGGAGGCATTGCGCAACCTCATCATCAATCCGGGCAGTGCGGTGCCGGTGCGTCTTGCCAGCGTGGCCGAGGTGGAGGCAGGCACCGGGCCAGGCGAAATCCATCGCAGCAATCAGGGGCGGGTAGCAGTGATTTCCGCCAATCTGGTGGGCATTGACTTGGGCACTGCCGTGCGTGAAGTGCAACAGATGGTGCGGGAAAATCCGCTGAGCGGCGATGTCGAGCTGGCCATCGGCGGACAGGGCGAGGAGCTGGGCGAGTCGTTGCGGTCGCTGCTGTTTGCCTTCGGCCTTGCGGTGTTTCTGGTGTATCTGGTGATGGCATCGCAGTTCGAGTCGCTGCTGCACCCGTTCGTGATTTTGTTCACCATTCCACTGGCGTTGGTTGGCGCGGTGCTGGCGTTGTATCTGATCGGGGCGCCGGTGTCGGTGGTGGTGTTCATCGGCTTGATTCTGCTGGTCGGGCTGGTGACCAAGAACGCCATCATTCTGATTGATCGGGTCAATCAGTTGCGACTTGGCGGCCTTGCCAAGCGTGACGCCTTGCTGGAAGGTGCACGCGAGCGTCTGCGCCCGATCGTGATGACGACGGCCTGTACCTTGTTCGGCTTCCTGCCGCTGGCCCTTGCCAGCGGCGAGGGGGCCGAAGTGCGCAGTCCGATGGCGATTACCGTGATCGGTGGCTTGCTGGTTTCGACGTTGCTGACCTTGCTGGTCATCCCGGTGGTGTATGACTTGCTTGATCGGCGTGATGATGCCGATTACGCCAAGCGTGCGCGGCAGACGGATGAGGATGCTCGAGCACTTGCCGCGGCGCTTGCGATGGAGGACCGCACATGAGTGTGGCCGAAATCAGCATTCGTCGTCCGATCACCACTATCATGCTGTTCGTTTCGATGGTGGTGGTGGGGCTGATTGCCTCTTTCCGCCTGCCGCTGGAGGCAATGCCGGATGTTTCGGCGCCGTTTCTCTACGTGATGTTGCCCTATCCCGGCTCTTCGCCGGAAGAAAACGAGCAAGGGTTGCTGCGTCCGGCCGAGGAGGCGCTGGCGACCATGAGCGGTATCAAGAGCATGCAAGGGAATGCTTCGGCGGACAGTGCCGGGGTATTCCTGCAGTTCTCCGACTGGAGCCGCGACATCGCCATCGCCACGGCGCAGGCACGCGAGCGGCTGGATGCGATCAAGAGCGAGCTGCCGGCCGACCTGCAACGCTACATGGTGTTCAAGTGGTCAAGTGCCGATCAGGCGGCGATCACTTTGCGCCTGTCCAGCCCGAGTCTGGATTTGACCCATGAATATGACCGACTGGATCGGATATTCAAGCGCCGTCTGGAGCGGATTCCCGGTGTTGCCAAGGTGGAGATTCTCGGAGCGCCGCAAAGCGAGGTGGAAATTGCCATTGCGCCGGATCGGCTGGAGGCGCACGGCATCGCACTGGATGCGCTGGCGGCGCAGTTGCGGGCGGTGAATTTCCAGGTATCGGCCGGGCAGATTGATGATGGGCGGCGGCGTCTGCGGGTACAGCCCGAGGGCAACTTGCGCAGTCTGGAGGCATTGCGTGCCCTGGTGCTGGACACGCGCGGCACTCGGCTTGGCGATATTGCCGAAATTCGCCTGAAGCCGAAGGATGTTGGGCAGGTGCGCCGGCTTGATGGTCGCCCGGCTGTCGGGCTGGAAATCTTCAAGGAACGCGATGCCAATCTTGTCCAGCTATCGCGTGATGTCAGTGCCGAGTTGGCTCGGATTGGCGAGCTGCCGGTCATGCGCGACATCAATTTGCGGGTGATCGACGATCAGGGTGAAGCCGTGGTCAGCTCGCTGCTTTCGCTGGCCGAAGCCGGTGCCATCGGCTTGCTGCTTTCGGTCATCGTGCTGTATCTGTTCCTGCGGGATTGGGCGTCCACCTTGATGGTGACGCTGGCCATTCCGATTTGTTTCATCATGACGCTCGGCTTCATGTACTTCTTCGGCGTCACCCTGAACGTGCTGTCGATGATGGGACTGCTGCTTGCCATCGGCATGTTGGTGGACAATGCCGTGGTAGTGGTCGAATCGATTTATCAGGAGCGCGAGCGGATGCCGGAAAGTCCGCGATTGGCCTCCATCATCGGCACCCGTCATGTGGCGATTGCGCTTTCGGCCGGTACTCTGTGCCACTGTATCGTGTTCGTGCCGAATCTGTTTGGCGAGCGCAACATGATCTCCATTTACATGGAGCAGCTGGCGATCACCATCAGCGTGTCGCTGTTGGCCTCCTGGCTGGTGGCCGTCAGCCTGATTCCGATGCTTTCGGCACGCCTGAAAACGCCCAAGGCAGTGCATAACCGGAGCGGCTTCATCCACCGCTTGCAAGACAGGTATGCTGCCGTGCTTGGTTGGACGCTGAGGCATCGCGGCTGGAGCGTGGCCGGCATCTTGTTGATTTCGGTGCTGAGCCTTGTGCCGATGAAAATGATGCGCACCGACATGTTCGGTGGCGAGGAGGCCGGCGAGAGCCATATCAGCATCCAGTGGAACGATACCTACAGCAAGGCACAGATGTCCGAGGAAATCAGCCGGCTTGAGGCGTTTCTGGACGAACATCGCAGCCGTCTGCACATTCGACAGATTTCCTCGCGCTTTTCCGAAGATGGCAATGCCAGCATCCATCTGGATCTGGGAGATGCCGATGCGGTTGTCACCGAGCAGGTTGGCGAGATGTTGCGCCAGGAGTTGCCCAAATCCGCTCGGGCACAAATCAGCATGGGGCGCATGCAGGGGCAGGGCAGCAGTGCGCAGAACAACAGCATGCAGGTACAGTTGGTGGGGGATTCCACCACGATGCTCAAGCAACTGGCGGCCGATGTCATGCCGCTGCTGGCGCGTCAGACGGCCTTGCGCGATGTGCGGCTGGAGGAGTCCGGGCGCAATACCGAGCTGGTGGTGGAAGTCGATCGCGAGCGTGCGGCAGCCTTCGGTTTCAGCGTCCAGGATGTGGCCGGGTTCGTCAACATTGCCCTGCGCGGGCAGGCGTTGCGCGAGTTCCGGCGGGGCGATGTCGAAGTGCCGGTGACCTTGCGTTTTGCCGGTGCGGAAAATTACGGCAGTGCCGAGCTTGCTGCGTTCAAGGTGCGCACGGCCGATGGCCGCAGTGTGCCGCTGATGGCGATGGTCAATCTCAGGCCGCAGCCGGCGGCCGGCGTCATCGAACATACCAACCGACAAACCACCTTGACCCTTTCGGCCAATTTCGCGCCGGACATTACCCAGCCGCAGGCGCGGGCGGCGATGGAAACGGTTTTGAAGGCATTTCCCTGGCCGGCCGGCTACAGCTACAGCTTCGATACACCGGGATTTTTCGATGCCAGCGAAGCGATGTCGCAGATGATGTTCAACCTCGTCATCGCCCTGATCATGATTTACGTGGTGATGGCGGCGGTTTTCGAGTCGCTGCTGTTCCCGACGGCGATCATGAGCGGTGTGTTGTTCTCCATTTTCGGCGTGTTCTGGCTGTTCTGGCTGACCGGCACCGACTTCAACGTGATGGCATTCATCGGCATCCTGGTATTGATGGGGGTGGTGGTGAACAACGGCATCGTGATGGTGGAGCACATCAACAACCATCGTCGCGCCGGAATGAGCCGTACCGATGCATTGATTGCCGGCAGCAAGGAGCGCTTGCGGCCGATCCTGATGACCATGGGCACGGCGATTCTTGCCATGATTCCGATTGCCATCGGCAATACCCAGATGGCCGGCGATGGACCGAGCTATTACCCGATGGCACGTGCGATTGCCGGCGGGCTGGCATTTTCCACGGTGGTGAGCTTGCTGTTCCTGCCCACCATCTATGCCATTCTGGATGATTGGCGGATACGCACCGTCAAGCTTTTCCAACGTGCGGCTGGCGGCACGGGTGGGCGCTTTCCGCAAGTGACATGAGGGGGCGGCTCAGCGGCGGGATTTGCCGGCAAAGCGCGCGCGCAGGGCACTGTAATTGCCGGCTGCAATGATGATCAGTGCCAGTCCGGTGACGGCCAGGGCGTACAACCGGGCAGCACCATGCAGCGTCCAGCTTTCCATCACGCCATAGGTGAACCAGCCCAATGCCAGTACGCTGGCCCAGAAAGGGGCACTCGCGCGCTTTTTCCAGATCGCGTATGCGACCAGCAAGGGAGGGATGACGGCCAGCATCAAGGTGTTGGGTTGTTGTCGGAAGCCGATGGCGAACAGCGTCGCCAAAAGCAGCAAAGCGGCGCAGAGCAGGCGATGGGTACGACTCATGCGGCAAGCCTCCGTGCGATTTCGGCCAGCCGTCGGCCAAATGCGCGTGCCAGCTCGGCTTCGTCTTCACTGGGACGCGGATTGTCATCCTGGCCGGCCAGGTGACTTGGGCCATACGGGGTGCCGCCGGTACGGGTGCTGCTGAGGCGGGTTTCACTGAAGGGGATGCCGCAGATTAGACAACCGTGGTGAAGCAGCGGCAGCATCATGCTGAGCAGCGTGGACTCCTGCCCGCCATGAGCGCTGGCGCTGGAGGTGAAAACACCGGCCGGCTTGCCGATCAGGGTGCCATTGGCCCATTCGGTGCCGAGCGTATCGAGAAAGTATTTGACCGGCGCAGCCATGTTGCCGAAGCGGGTCGGGCTGCCCAGTGCCAATCCGGCGCATTGGCGAAGATCATCAAGGCTGACATACGGTGCGCCGCTTTCGGGGGTGGGAGGCAAGGCGACTTCGGTTCGGGGGGCAACCGGCGGCAGGCTGCGCAGGCGCGCATGGACATCGGCTACTTCTTCGACGCCGCGCGCAATCTGTCGGGCAAGGGCAGCCACCGAGCCGCCACGGCTGTAATAGAGCACCAGAATTTCGGTCATGGGAGAAGGAAATGTCAGGGGCGGGCAGCTTAGCCGGTTTCCGGGCCGCTTTCGGCAAAGTCACGCTCGAACAGTGCCAGCGCCGCCTGCATGGCTGCCTGTTCGTCCTCGCCGTGGATGCGCAGGGTGACGTGCGTACCCTGCACGGCGGCCAGCATCATCACGCCCATGATGCTCTTGGCATCGATTTCGCGACCGCGGGCAGCCAGCTTGGCCTGGCTCTTGAAGGCCGAGAGCGTTTGCACCAGCCGGGCACAGGCCTGGGCATGCAGACCTTGGGGGTGGCGGATGATGATTTCACGCTTGAGCATGGGGGTGAGAGACAAGATGGAGTGCGGCGGATGGGAATTATGCGCGATATTCGGAACGGATTCGGGCTTGGATGTTGGCGCGGGGCACCGATTACAGGGGGTCATCCAGCAGCACGGCGTTGCGTCCCCCCAGCGAGGCGGTTGATTGCAGTTGCTCGAGTGATTGCTCGGGGTAATTCATCACGCGCAGCAGCATCGGCAGGTTGAGTCCGGCAATGCGCCGCACAGGCGTACCAAGTCGTGCCAGTTGCGCGGCCAGCTGGCTGGGCTTGGCGCCGTGGATATCGGTCATCACAAGGACGCCGGCACCGTCATCGACCCGGCGCAGTGCTCCACTGGCAAGGGGCAGGAGGGTATCGAGATCGGCCTCGGCAGCAAGCTCGAAGGCTTCGACCTTCAGCGGCAAGGGACGCAGCAATTGCCGGGCGGTTTCCAGAAGGGCGGAGCCGATGCCGGGATGGGTGAGGAGAAGAATGCCGGGTGACATGGCGTGGCTCATTCCAGTTCGCGGTGAAAGGTGGCCGCATCCGGCCAGCCATGCTGGCGGGCGTGAGCGGCCAGTGTTTCGGCCAGATAAACCGAGCGGTGGCGGCCACCGCTGCAGCCAAAGGCGATGGTGACATAGCTGCGGGTGTCTTCTCGCAGGCGGGGAAGCCAGGTATCCAGAAACTGGCTGACTTGCGCCACGTAGGTGGCGACTTTCGGCTCGTGATCGAGAAAGTCGCGCACGGCAGCATCACGCCCGGACAGGGGACGCAATGCCGGTTGCCAGTGCGGATTGGGCAATACGCGGGCATCGAAGACGAAGTCGGCATCGGCGGGCAGGCCGCGCTTGTAGGCAAACGACTGGAACAGCAATGCCGGTGGCGTATCGTGGCCGATGGCAAGTCTGGCAATCACCTCGCGGCGCAGCTGATGGACGTTCATCGTGCTGCTGTCGATGATCTCGGCGGCCAGTGAGCGCAGGGGCTTGAGTGCCTGACGTTCGCTGGCGATGGCATCGGCCAGTGCCAGCCCGCGATGACTGAGCGGATGGCGGCGACGGGTGTCGGCGTAGCGGCGCAGCAATACATCGTCACTGGCATCGACAAACAAAAGACGCGGATCATGTCCCTGTGTACCGAGTGCGGCCAGCCACTCGGGCATGAGGGCAAGGTCACTTCGGCTGCGAATGTCGATGGCCACTGCCAGTGCGGAAAGCGGCTTGTCACCGCTGTGCAGCAGCCGATGCACGGTTTCGGTCAGCAGCTCTGCGGGCAAGTTGTCCACGCAATAGGCACCGGAATCCTCCAGCGTTTTCAGTACCACCGACTTGCCGGCACCGGACATGCCGGTGACAAGCCAAAGTGGCGGGGACAGCGGGGGCTGGCTCATCAGGGCTCCTTGATATTGGCCGATGCGGGATTCAGAAAGCGGGAGTGGCGCGCCATGAAGGCCGTGGCCGGGTCGAGTCCACGGCTGCGCAGGATGTGCAGGCGGGCGGCGGCTTCGGTAAGGACGGCCAGATTGCGGCCAGGCATGACCGGCAGTGTCATCATCGGGACATCCAGATCCAGTACCCGGCGATGGCCGAGGTCGCCACTGATGCGCTCGATACCGCCAGGCTCGGGTACCAGATGTGGACGGGTCAGATGAACGATCAAACGCAGGTATTTGTTGCGCTTGATGGCGGTATCGCCAAACATGCTGCGCACATTCAGAACGCCAAGGCCACGGACTTCCAGCATGTCCTGCAATACTTCCGGACAACTGCCGTCCAGCACGTCCGGGGCAATCTGGGTAAAGGTCGGAGCATCATCCGCCACCAGTCGGTGGCCGCGGCTGATGAGTTCCAGTGCCAACTCGCTCTTGCCCGAACCGGATTCGCCGGTAATCAGCACGCCGATGGAATAAATCTCCATGAACACGCCGTGCAGGGTGGTGCGCGGCGCCAGTTTGCCGGCGAGGTGGTATTGCAGCACATTGAGCAGCTCATGACCGCGCCGGGACGAGGCCCACAGTGCGGTCTCCGATTGAGCGGCAGCTTCCAGCAGATCATCCGGTGCCGTCTGGTTTTTGCTGATGACCAGCGCCAGCGGATTGGCCTGAATGATTTTGCCGATCACTTCCTGACGTGTACCGGCAGGCAGTGCGGTCAACCAGCGCACTTCCTCGCGGCCAAGAATCTGCACCTTGTTGGGATGGATGATGTTGAGGTAGCCCGCCAGCGAGGGACGATGCACAAGACTGTCTTCGGCAACCAGTACCCGGTCGCTGGCCGGGGGCGTGCCGAGCCAGCGCAGTTCAAGGCGATCGGCAAGCTGGGCGAAAAGCGCCTTGGCGCTGATGCGAAGGGCATCCATGGACAGATCCTTGAGCGGGAAGAGGCCGGGGTGGCAAGGATACTTCAGCTACTGACGGCAATTGAGCAAGCTGCCAAATGGCAGGCTTCAGCCCGATGCCAGTGTTTGCAGTTGTTGGCAAGCCTGACGCATCTGGCTGCGGCGGAGCAGGAAATCCCACTGGCTGCCTCCCATCTGTCGCCACAGCAGCGCCGAGCGGATGCCGGCCAGCAACAGTGCACGGATTTCCGCCACCACGTCACTGCGACCAAGGTAGTGCGGATTGCCCTGCACCATGATTTTCGGGCTGAGTGGACTGAGATGGCGGGCATACAGTGTGCCTAGCTCGCGCAGGATTTCCGGATGGGTACTGCCTTCGTTGCGTGCCCGGATGGCAAGACTTTGCAGCTGCTCGCGCAGCGCCTGCTGCGTGGCCTGTTCGCGGCTGAAGGCGCGCTCAAGCTGGAGAATGGCGAGGGTGAGCTTGGGGAGCTGGGGGTCGGGCATGGCGCCGTTCAAATAAAGCTGGACGAGGCCCAACCCTTCGCCAACGGCGTGGATGCCGCCATAGACATCGGCTACCGAGTCGGCATCCAGCCGGAAGATGCTGTCCATTGCGGTTGCAAGGGGGACTTGTTCGACCCGGCCATTTTCAGCCAGATGGCGCACTTCGCGCAGGGCTTGCAGCAGTCCGGCAAGAGGCAGGATACGCGAGGGCATCAGATCGGCATTCATGCGGTAACGGGATCCGGTTGGGGCGAGGGCGTAAGGCAGCGATCGAAGTGGGCGCGCTCAAGGGGGGCATCCGTGACACGGATGACGGCCCCCCCCAAGCATTCTTCACCCTGATACAGTACCAGTGACTGTCCGGGCGTGACGGCACGTTGTGGCCGGTCGAAGGTTACGTGCAGGCTGCCATCCGGGCGCACTCGGACAGAACAGGGTTCGTCGGGCTGGCGGTAGCGGGTTTGTGCGGTGCAGCGAAACTCTTTTGCCGGCGGCACTCCGGCGATCCAGTGTGCGGTTTCGGAGAGCAGCGCCTGCGACATCAGCCAAGGGCTGTCCACCCCTTGATCGACGATCAGAAGATTGCGCGCCACATCCTTGCCGACCACGTACCAGGGCGCCGCTGGGCGTCCCTTCACGCCACCGATACTGAGGCCGCCACGCTGACCGATCGTATGGAAGAACACCCCGTCATGCTGGCCGAGCAGAACCCCGTCCACATCGCGAATTTCGCCCGGCTGCATGGGTAGATACTGGCCGAGGAATTGGCGAAAGTTTCGCTCGCCAATGAAGCAGATGCCGGTCGAGTCCTTTTTGTCGGCCGTAACAAAACCTGCTTGTCGGGCAATGGCACGTACTTGGCTCTTGGGCAGTTCGCCGACCGGGAAACGGGTGGCAGCCAACTGCGCCTGGCCGAGCTGGTGCAGGAAATAGCTTTGGTCCTTGTTGCTGTCATGGCCACGCAACAGGCGCTGGCGACCGTCCAGACAATCGCGGCGCGCATAGTGGCCTGTGGCGATGTACTCGGCTCCCAAGGCGTGCGCGGCATCGAGAAAATGCTTGAACTTGACCTCGCGGTTGCACAGCACATCCGGATTTGGCGTGCGCCCTTGAGCGTATTCATCCAGAAAATGCTGGAACACGCCTTGCCAATACTGTGCAGAGAAGTCGCGGAAGTGGATCGGGATGCCGAGTTTGCCGCAGATGGCAACGGCATCGCGACGATCATCCTCGGCCCGGCACTCACCGCTGCCATCGTCGGCCCAGTTCTGCATGAACAGTCCGGCAATCGGCTCGCCCTGCTTTTGCAGCAGCAAGGCGGCAACCGAGGAATCAACGCCGCCGGACATCCCCACGATGGTGCGTGCTTGGCTCATGGCAGATGATTGAGCATGTCGAGGGGATAGCGGTGTCCGCACAATGCATCTTCCACCACGCGCATTACCAGCGGGCTGCGGTGGCGAGCGGCCTCGTTGCGCAATGCCTCCGGGGTAAGCCAGAGAGCACGCAGGATGCCGGTATCCAGAGGGCGTGCCGGATCGAAATGCAGCGCCTCACCGAGGAAGGCGAATCGCAGGTAATGACGGCCGGTTTCGGCCTTCCACTGGTAGGTGCCGAGGAAGCCGGTCAGGCGAATGTCCCAGCCGGTTTCCTCGCGAGCCTCGCGGATGGCTGCCTCGACGAGCGTCTCATCCGGTTCCAGGTGGCCGGCGGGCTGATTGATGACGATTCGTCCGCCGGCATTTTCCTCGACCATCAGCAATGCCCCGTCCTTGAACACGACGGTAGCCACGGTGACGTCCGGTTGCCAAGGGGCGGCTTCGGCTGGGTGCATGGGCAGCAGGGGATGGGAGAAGAAAGGACAGGCATTATCGCGGCCAGTACCGGCAAGCGTCCACCCGCTGTGTCGAGCGAGCGAAGTGGCAGCATATAATGGCGGCCATCAGAGCTTCGGGAATGCCGGTTGTTCCAATGTCAGGCCAGCAGCAACACGATCATGAACATCACGCCGAGGGCGTGGCCGAGGCTGAGCGTCCCCGGCTTGCCCGGCCGCCCCGCTATACCGTCCTGATTCTCAATGATGACTACACCCCGATGGATTTCGTGGTGGATGTGCTGATGCATTTCTTTGCCATGGACGAGGCGCGTGCCACGCAAGTGATGCTGCATGTGCATACCCGTGGCCAGGGCGTGTGTGGCATCTACAGCCGTGATGTGGCCGAGACCAAGGTGGCGCAGGTGAACGATTACGCAAGGCAAAACCACCACCCTCTGCAATGCACGATGGAAAAAGCCTGACACTGCCCCCATAGTGCAAGCCAACGACAGTTTGCCGGACAGTGCCCATGCTTTCCCTGGAACTCGAATACAGCCTAGCGCACCTGCATCAGCAGGCCTTTGCCGCACGCCACGAATTCGTGACGGTCGAGCACCTATTGCTGGCCTTGCTGGACAATGCCGAGGCGCGTCGCGTGCTAAGTGCCTGCCATGCCGATTTTGATCGCCTGCGACAGATGCTTGGCGATGCAATCGCCGAATCGGTGACCATTCTGCCCGAGCAGGACGAGCGCGCCGGTCAACCGACCTTGGGCTTTCAGCGGGTGCTGCAGCGCGCGGTCTATCAGGTGCAGTCGTCCGGGCGCAAGGAAGTCGGTGGTGCCGATGTGCTGGTAGCCATATTCGGAGAGCGCGATTCCCTGGCCGTGTATGCACTGGATCAGCAGGACATCACTCGTCTCGACGTGACCCGCTTCATCTCCCATGGCGTTGCCAAGGGCGAGGACGAAGCCGTGCAGACGGACGAGACACTGCAGCAGGAAGAGAACACCGCGGGCGATGAAAAAAGCGACCCGCTGGCCGCCTATGCCAGCAATCTCAATCAGGCTGCCCGCGAAGGGCGGATTGATCCGTTGGTGGGACGGACAGAGGAAATCGAACGCACCATCCAGGTGCTGTGCCGGCGTCGCAAAAACAATCCGCTGTACGTGGGCGAGGCCGGTGTCGGCAAAACGGCGCTGGCCGAAGGCCTGGCCTGGCGCATTGTCGAAGGCAGCGTGCCGGATGTACTGAAGGATACGGTGATTTTTGCACTCGATCTCGGTGCGCTGGTGGCGGGCACCAAATACCGGGGCGACTTCGAAAAGCGACTCAAGGCTGTGCTGAAGGCGCTCAAGGCGATTCCCGACTCGGTGCTGTTCATTGACGAAATCCACACCCTGATCGGTGCCGGTGGCAGCAGTGCGGGGGCGATGGACGCGAGCAATCTCATCAAACCGGTTCTGGCTTCCGGGCAGTTGCGCTGCATTGGCTCTACCACGTTCCAGGAATATCGCAGCATCTTCGAGAAAGATCGTGCGCTGGCAAGACGCTTCCAGAAAATCGATGTGCTTGAGCCGACCATTGGCGAGGCGCTCGATATCCTGCGCGGTCTGCGCGAGCGTTACGAGGCACATCATGACGTGCGCTACGCTGATCAGGCGCTGCAAGCGGCGGTGGATCTGTCGGTCAAGCATCTGACTGATCGGTTGCTGCCGGACAAGGCCATCGACGTGATCGACGAAGCCGGTGCCCGGCAACGCATCTTGCCCGAGGCGCAGCGCAAGGCCGTCATCGATACCGAGGAGGTCGAGGCGATCATCGCCAAGATGGCGCGTATCCCGGCCAAGCAGGTCAGCCGCTCGGACAAGGAGGCGCTGCAACAGCTCGAACGCAATCTCAAGATGGTGATCTTCGGCCAGGACGATGCGATCGAATCCCTGGCAACGGCCATCAAACTGGCGCGTTCGGGATTGGCGCCACCGGACAAGCCGATCGGCAGCTTTCTGTTTACCGGGCCGACGGGTGTCGGCAAAACCGAGGTCACCCGACAACTGGCCTTGCAGCTTGGTATCGAGCTGGTTCGATTTGACATGAGCGAGTACATGGAGGCGCATTCGGTCAGTCGTCTGATTGGTGCGCCGCCCGGCTATGTCGGTTTCGATCAGGGTGGGCTTTTGACCGAAAAAGTCAACAAGACCCCGCATTGCGTGCTGCTGCTCGACGAAATCGAAAAAGCGCATCCGGATATCTTCAACCTGCTTCTGCAGGTCATGGACCGAGGGACGCTAACCGACAGCAATGGACGCGAGACGAACTTCCGCAACGTCGTTCTGGTGATGACCAGCAATGCCGGTGCGGCACAGGCGGCGCGGCGCAGCATCGGGTTCACGCGGCAAGACCATGCCAGCGATGCGATGGAGATCATTCGCAAGAGCTTCGCGCCGGAGTTCCGCAATCGCCTTGATGCCATCGTGCAATTCCAGCCACTTGGCTTCGAGCACATCCTGCGGGTGGTGGACAAGTTCCTGTTCGAGCTGGAAGCCCGCCTGCAGGAGAAGAACGTGAGCTTTGAAGTCAGCAGCGATGCACGCAACTGGCTGGCACAGCATGGCTTCGACCCGCAAATGGGGGCTCGACCGATGACACGCGTGATTCAGGACAAGATCAAGCGGCCGCTGGCGGATGCGATCTTGTTCGGCTGCCTGAGCGAGGGGGGACAAGTGCGCGTGGAGGTGCGCGAAGATGCCCTGCATGTGGAAATGCACGCGCTGGCGGATGTGCAAAAGAGCGGTGCCGCGCCGGCTGTCGTGCCGGAATGAATGTCCGATCCAAAAAAAACCCCGGTTTTTGCCGGGGTTTTGAAGCGTTGTCGGCTGCCATTCTGACAGCTGCGCCGAGGCAGTGCTCAGCGATGACGGTAGGTGATGCGGCCCTTGGTGAGATCGTAGGGCGTCATTTCCACCTTGACCCGGTCACCGGTCAGGATGCGGATGTAGTTCTTGCGCATGCGCCCGGAAATATGGGCGATGATCTCATGGCCATTCTCAAGCTTTACCCGGAACATGGTGTTGGGCAGGGTTTCGCTGATGGTGCCTTCGAACTCGATGACGTCGTCTTTTGCCATAAAAATTGTGCACAAGGGCACCGCCGGGTGCCGGGAAAGCGAAGAATTATGCCATAGCTTTTTGCCGTTGTCTCAGGGCGCGGCCGGCGAGTGTGAAGTCGCCGGCCGCGCCCGCCATTGCCCGTGACGGAATGACAGGGCGAAAGCCTTACCAGATGCGCACGCGCTCCTCGGGCTTGATGTAGAGCGCATCGCCGGGCTGGACGTTGAACGCTTCGTACCAGGCGTCGATGTTGCGCAGCGGGGCGAAGGCGCGGATTTGGCCGGGCGAGTGCGGGCCGTTGACCAGTTGCTGGCGCAGGGCATCATCGCGCCACAAGGTGCGCCAGACCTGAGCCCAGCCAAGGAACAGGCGCTGCTCGCCGCTGAAGCCGTCAACCACCGGAGCCGTTTGACCATTCAACGAGCGGCGATAGGCTTCCAGCGCGATGGTGAGGCCGCCCAAATCACCGATGTTCTCGCCCATCGAGACGCGGCCATTGATGTGCATGCCGGGCAGTTGCGGGAAGGTGTAGCTTTCGTATTGCGCGCCGAGCTTGGCCGCCTCGGCCTCGAACTTGGCCGCATCTTCGGCACTCCACCAATCGCGCAGCATTCCGGCACCATCGGATTTGCGGCCCTGATCGTCGAAGCCATGGATGATTTCATGGCCAATCACGCCGCCGATGGCGCCGTAATTGACTGCCGGATCGGCCGAAGGATCAAAGAACGGTGGTTGCAGGATAGCGGCCGGAAAGACGATTTCGTTCTTCACCGAGTTGTAATAGGCATTCACCGTCTGCGGCGTCATGCCCCATTCGCCCTTGTCCACCGGCTGGCCGAGGCGGCTGCGGCGGTAATCCCACTCGAACTGGCGCGAACGCAGTGCATTGCCGATGACATCGCCGTTGCGGATTTCCAGCGCGCTGTAATCGCGCCATTTTTCCGGATAGCCGATTTTCAGGCCGAAGTTGTCGAGTTTGGCGCGGGCTTCGTGCTTGGTGGCTTCGCCCATCCATTCCAGCTGGGCAAGGCGGGCGCCCATCGCCGCCTTCACGTTGGCAACCAAGGCGTCCATCTTGGCCTTGGCATCATCGGGGAAGTAGAGCTTGACGTAATCGCGGCCAATGGCCTCGCCCATGATGCGTTCGGTAAGTGCCACGCCACGTTTCCAGCGCGCTTGCTGCTCGGGCTGGCCGGACATGAACTTGTTGCGGAACTCGAAATTGGCATCGACGAAGCGCTTGGGCAACAGCGGCGCGGCCGAATCGATGGTGTGAAAAGCGGCCCATGCCTTCAGGGTGTCCAGCGAGCTGCGCTGGAAAATCTGTGCCAGGGCGGGGATGGCAGTGTTCTGCCGCACCACCACTGTCGGGGCTTGCGCAAGCCCGGCGGCATTGAAGTACGCCGGCCAAGGAAAGCCGGGCGCATAGGTGGCAAACTCGCCGGTTGCCACCGGATTGTAGGTCTTGTCACGGTCGCGGCTTTGCGCACGGGTCCATTGCACTTGGGCAATTTCCGTTTCCATTGCCAGGATGGCGGCGGCCTGTGCCTGGGCATTCTGCCAACCGGCAAGTTCCAGCATCTGTGCGACATAGGCTTGATAGCGCTCGCGTTGCGGCGCAAAGCGCTCTTCCAGATACATCTGGCGATCGCCAAGGCCGAGGCCGGACTGGTTCATGTAAACGGTGTAACGGTCCGGGTTGCGCTGGTCATCGCTCACCATCACGGCGAAGAAGCTGCTGCCGAAATGGGTATTGGCGCTTCCCATCCATTCCGCCATGCCGGTTTTGTCCGTGATGTTGCGGATGGCCTCAAGCGCCGGTTGCAGCGGCGCAAGACCGGCTGCCTCGATGGCTGCCTCGTCCATGAAACCACGGTAGATCGCGGCGATTTTCGCCGCATCGCCATCACTGGCCGGGTTGCCGGCAGGATAGGCTTCCAGCAGTTGGTGTACGCGGCTTTCGGACAGATCGCGCAGGATGTGGAAGACGCCGTAGTTGGCACGATCGGCGGGAATCGGCGTATTGGCAAGCCAATGGCCATTGGCGTACTGGTTGAAGTCATCGCCGGGCTTTGCAGAGCGATCCATGCCGGCGGTGTCGAATCCCCATTGTCCAAAGCGCGGCGCCTCAATGCCCGGGGAGGCGGTGGGGGTGCCGGTTTCGCTTGTGCTGTCGAACAGAGTGTGTGTTTGACAAGCGATGTCAAGGCAATTTCCGTGAGCGAGGCTGACAGGGCTGGTGGTCAGGCCGAGCGCAAGGCTGGTGGCAAGAGAGAGGGCGCGAATGCGAGGCATGAAATCTCCTTGAAAATGAACGAACCGGTGCATTTTAGAGGCATGAGTCGCTGGTGGTGGTCGTTTGGCGGTTTATGCCGTCGGCAAGTTCTGTCATGCTTGGCGGCATGAGTTGGTGGCCCACAGGAGTTGCGGGCATGTCCGCAGCCTGTGTTCTGGCACTGGCGCTGACAGGATGCACGCCCGATGAGCCCGGTCAGTCGCGTCTGGCCGGGCTCCTGTTCGAGCCTGCCCTGAACGAAATCAGTGGCATGACGGCCTCGTTGCGCCGCGAAGATCGGCTTTGGGTACTCAATGACGGAGGCAGTGCGGCCACGCTGCATGCCATCGGCCTGCGCGGCACCTTGCAAGGCCCGGTGATGATCGAAGGCGTGGAGAAGGTCGATTGGGAGGATCTGGCCGGTTTCGAGTGGGAGGGCAAGCCCTATCTTCTGATTGCCGATACCGGCGACAACGGCGGTATCCGCAAGACACTCCAGTTGCATATCGTTCCCGAACCCGAGCATGTCGGTGCCGGTGCACAGGTTCGGCCGGCCTGGAGCATCGAATTTCGCTGGCCGGATGGGGCGCGCGATTGCGAAGCGGTGGCGGTGGATGCGGTGCGAGGGGAAATCATCCTGATCAGCAAGAAGCGTCAGCCGCCACAGGTTTTCACTTTGCCGCTGCGCCCTGGCGGTACGGGCATCGAAACTGCCCGGCTGACCGGCACGCTGGCCGGCGTACCACAGCCGAATGCCCGTGAACGGAGCGATCGCCCCGGCATTGCGCGTTTGCGCAGCCAGGTGACCGCTGCCAGCATTGCGCCGCAGCGGGATGCCATCGCGGTACTCACTTACGACAACTTGCTGATTTACCAGCGCCGGCTCAATCAGAGCTGGGCACAGGCATTGGCTTCGCAACCGTTCATTACCCCGCTCGGCTTGTTGCCGCAAGCCGAAGCGCTAGCTTGGTCACATCGTGGCAACGGCTTGTATGCAAGTGGCGAGTTCACCCCGGCACCGTTGTTGTATTGGCCCTACCAACGTGCGCGACAAAACATATCGGAGACCGTGAAATGATGGAAAAATCCTCTCGCATTCCGCTGCTGATCGATACCGATCCAGGTGTGGATGATGCGCTGGCCATTTTGATGGCATTGGCCAGTCCGCACCACCGCTTGCTCGGGTTGTCGGTGAGTGCCGGCAATGTTGGCTTGGCTCATACCGTTCGAAACGCACTGAAGCTGTGTGAAGTGGCCGGGCGCGCGGATATTCCGGTATTCGTCGGCAGCGAAAAGCCATTGCTGCACCCGGCACCGGATGCAGCCGATGTCCATGGCAGTGATGGCTTTGGCGATATCGGCTTTGCGCCACCGCAACATGGCCCGGCGGACGAACACGCAGCGCTGGCCATTGCGCGGCTGGCACGCTTGCATTCGGGGCAGCTGCTGTTGGTGGCACTGGGGCCACTGACCAATCTGGCGCTGGCGCTGCGACTGGATCCGCAATTGCCCCGTCATGTGGGACGACTGGTGGTGATGAGTGGTGCGGTCAACGGGCGTGGCAACATTACGCCGTATGCCGAGTTCAACAGCTACTTCGATCCGGAAGCGGCTCACATCGTCTTCGAGGCATTCGAGCAGATCGATGTCGTGGACTGGGAGGCGACCATGGCGCACGGCTTTGCCCATGACGACTTGGCGCACTGGTGTACTGCGAACACGCCGCAGGCACGCTTTTACGATGCCATTTCGGCCAAGACCAGGCAATGGGCACGGCACCGGCATGCAGACCTTTGGCACAGTGCGGACGCACTGGCCATGGCCTATGCCTTGGCACCGGATGCGCCAGGTGTGGATGTGGCCTGCCATCGGTTGGAAGTCGCCCTGCAGGCGGCAACGCGTGGCATGACGCTGGTGGATTGGCAGAATCTTGCTGGACGACCAGCCAATGCACGGATTCTGTTGCGCTATCCGCAGGCGGAGTTCAATGCCTGCTTGGCCGAGACGCTGTCGGCGACGCTGACAGACAAGCGCGGCTGACGGCCCGGAATAGCGGAGCCGTCAGTCAAACAGGTCTGCCTGATGGAATGGCTGCAGACAATTGGAGAAGCCGCTCAAGCCGATACCTGCCAGACGGTAGAGGGTGTGTTCGGGCAACGCCACGCGTTCGCGCAGATGGCTGGCGATTTCCGCGAGCTCGGTGGCACTTTGTGGTGGGCTGGGTAGTGTCTTGGCGCGGGTCAGGCTGCGGAAATTGGCCGTCTTCAACTTGAGTGTCACGGTATGAGGCTCGCGCCCGGGACGGCGCTCGGCCTCGCGCTGCCAGGCCTGCCAGGTTTTCTCGGCAAGCCGGTGCAGATGCGGCATGAGTGCGGATAGCGGCAGGTCTTCGGCAAAGGTGTCTTCGCTGCTGATTTGTTGCGGCAGGTGCTCGACTTCGACCGGCCGCTCGTCAATGCCGTGTGCCAGTTCGTGCAGGCGTTGTCCCCAGCGCCCCAGCAGCTGCTGGAGTACCTCCAGTGGCTGTGCCCGGACATCGGCACAAGTGACAAGTCCGTGCGCCTTGAGTTGGGCTTCTGTGACGCGCCCAACACCCGGCAGACGCCCCAACGGTAGCGAGGCGAGAAAATTGCTGACTTGATGGGGCTTCAACACGAATTGCCCATCTGGCTTGTTCCAGTCGCTGGCGATCTTGGCAAGAAACTTGTTGGGGGCAATGCCGGCCGAGGCGGTCAGCCCGGTTTCCTCCCGGATACTTTGCCGGATGCATCGGGCGATCGCGGTGGCGCTGCCCAGATCCTGTTTGGGCTGGCTGACATCCAGATAGGCTTCGTCCAGCGACAGCGGCTCAATGAGATCGGTGTGGCGGGCAAAAATGGTGCGGATATGCCGGGAGACCGCTTTGTAGCGAGCAAAGTCGGGAGGCACGAAAATGGCTTGCGGGCACAATCGTTCGGCACGCAGTGCCGACATTGCCGATCGCACGCCAAAACGGCGTGCCTCGTAGCTGGCCGCACACACGACCGAACGCTGGCCGCGCCAGGCAACCACGACCGGAAGCCCGGCAAGTGCGGGATTGTCGCGCTGTTCGACCGAGGCGTAGAACGCATCCATGTCCACATGAATGATTTTGCGTTGTACGGACACTACGGTGATGCTGCAGGAAAACTGCCATCACTATAGCCGGAGTTGCTGGTCGGCGCGCATATCGCTGCCTTGCCTTGCCGGAAGTCTGTCCCCATATCGAGCCTGTTCCGTTGCCAGGGCTTGAGGGGTGTGTATGCAATTCAAGGATTATTACGACGTGCTTGGTGTGGAGCCGAGTGCCGGTGAGGCGGAAATTCGCACGGCCTATCGGCGTCTGGCACGCAAATATCATCCGGATGTCAGCAAGGAGCAGGATGCCGAGGAGCGCTTCAAGGCGGTCAACGAGGCGTATGAGGCACTGCGCGACCCGGAGAAGCGCAAGGCCTATGATCAGCTGCGCGCACGCGGCTACCGTGCCGGTGACGAAATTCCGCCGCAGGGTGGCGTTGGTGGTGGCGGTTTTGCGTATGAGGACATCTTCTCGGGGCAGGGGGAGGGGTTCAGTGATTTCTTCGAGCAGATATTTGGCCGTGGCGGGCATGCCGGGTTTGCCCACAGTGGTTTTGACGGTGCACGTGGTGCGCCGCACGGTGATACTCGTGCCAAGCTGTCGGTTTCGCTGGAAAAAGTCTACGAGGGCGGCGCCACGCGCATTTCGGTAAACGGCAAGACACTGGAAGTGAAGATACCCAAGGGTGTGCGACCGGGGCAGGTAATTCGCCTGAAAGGGCAGGGGCGTCATGGCGACCTGCTGCTGGAAGTGACGTATGCCGCGCACCCGCAATTCGAAGTGGATGGGCGCAACCTGCTGCATGTGCTCAGCCTGATGCCTTGGCAGGCGGCACTTGGCGATGTGGTGAAGGTGCCGACACTCGGGGGAACCGTGGAGCTGAAGATTCCGCCCGGCTCGGAGGCAGGGCGCAAGCTGCGCCTGCGTGGCCGAGGCCTGCCGGGAACCCCGGCCGGTGATCAGATTGTCGAGCTGGAGATCGCGGCACCGGTGCCGCACAGCGATGCGCAGAAGGCAGCCTATGCCGATTTGAAGGCGGCTTTCGAGACGATGCGTGCGGAGTGAAAAGTGCATGTGCCGCCCGACAGAACAAACGGGCGGCACCGCTCAGGCGGGCAGAAGCTCCGCGATGACGCGGCTTAGTTCGGCATCGTTGAAAGGTTTGGTGATATAGGCCTTGGCACCCTGGCGGATGCCCCAAAGCTTGTCGGTTTCCTGATCTTTGGTGGTGACCAGAATGATCGGGATATGTGCGGTGTTCTGGTCGCGGCTCAGTGTGCGGGTAGCCTGAAAACCATTGAGGTTGGGCATTACCACGTCCATCAGGATCAGGTCGGGCAATGTGCTGCGAGCGGTCTCGACACCTTTCTTGCCATCGTCGGCGGTCAGGCATTCGTGACCAAGTTTTTCCACGATGCGGCGGATGGCAAAAAGCTGGGAGGGTGAGTCGTCAACAACCAGAATGCGCGCCATGAGAAATTCCCCGAAAGATGCGCCGATTTTACCGGCTTGTGCAGATGCTGGGTACTGATCTGGCGCAAATGTGCTCAGGGCAAGTGCACCAATGTGCGCCCCTGCGAGTGGCCATCGAGCATTCGCAGAAAGACTGCAGCAAGTCCGTCCAGCCCGACTTCCGCGGTGCAGACGGTTTCAAGTTCAAGCGGCTTCCAGTCGGCGGCAAGACGACGCCAGATTTCTTCGCGAATGCCGCGTTCGGTGCCGGCTGAGGCAATGCCGAGCAGGGATACCCCGCGAATGATGAAGGGCATCACCGAGGCATGCAGCTGTGCGCTGGCCGCAAGCCCGGCACTGGCGACGTTGCCGTATGGGCAAGTTTGGGCGAGCAGGCTGGCCAGCATGCTGCCGCCAACATTGTCCAGTCCACCGGCAAAGCGCGCCGATGCCATGGGTGGGGTGGCGGAGAGGGCTTTGCGATCAAGTACGTGGTGGGCACCCAGCGATTTCAGCCAGTCACCCAGTTCGGGCTTGCCGCTGATGGCGGCGACCTCGAAGCCGGCCCGCGAAAAGATCGACAGGGCCAGACTGCCTACGCCGCCACTGGCACCGGTGACGGCCAATGGTCCCATCCTTGGATGCTGGCGATTTTCCAGCAGGCGGAAAAGTGCCAGTGCCGCGGTGAATCCGGCCGTGCCGAGAATCATCGCCTCGCGCAATGTCAGCCCGGCCGGCAGCGCAATGGCGGCATTGGAAGGCAGGCAGATGTAATCGGCATAGCCGCCATCGCGGGTTTCCGACAGGCCGCAGCCGGTGGCCAGCACCGCATCGCCTTCGCGCAGGGCAGGATTGCGCGAGGCCACTACATGCCCGGCAACGTCGATGCCGCCGGTCAGCGGGAAGCGGCGCAAAATCTTGCCGCGCCCGGTTCCGGCCAGCGCATCCTTGTAGTTGACGGAGGAATAAACCACTTTCAGCAAGACATCCCCTTCTTCCGGCGGCACAAGCGCCACTTCTTCAATCCCGCTGTGCTGGAAGTGGCCGTCGGCATCGTGGTGAATGCGGAAAGCGCGGGAATGCGAAGGCAGCGTCATGGCAGTCTCACCGGGAAAGGGGCTGCCAGTATGCCGCCGTCGCTGGCATCATGTCGCCCGTAACAAACCGGAAGTGCTCATGCTCGAAGTGTCCACGCAGGAAAAAAACGATCAGGAATGGATGCGGCAGGCGCTGCACCTGGCCGAGCGGGCGGTCGATGAGGACGATGAAATCCCGGTCGGCGCCTTGGTGGTTTCTGCCGAGGGCAAGCTGCTGGGGCAGGGATGGAATCGCAATATTCGCGAGCATGACCCGAGCGCTCATGCCGAGATCGTTGCGCTGCGCGCAGCAGGACAAGCCATCGGCAATCATCGTCTGACCGGCTGCACGGTGTATGCCACACTGGAGCCATGTGCGATGTGTGCGATGGCGATGGTGCATGCGCGGGTGGCGCGGGTGGTCTTCGGGGCTTTCGATGGCAAGACCGGGGCGGCTGGCAGCGTGTTCGACTTGCTGGGTGATCCGCGGCACAACCATCGAATCGAAATTCGGGGGGGCGTCCTTGGCGAGGAGGCCGGCCGCCGACTCAGCAATTATTTCCGTGCCAAGCGCGGCAAGCCGCCACTGTAAATCGAGCGATTCAGAAAATCTCGCCAATGCAGCAGCGCAACGAACCGCCAGCCGCCTCGATGGCACTCAAATCGACCGCATGTACCGAGAATCCGGCATTGGCGAGGGTCCGACGGTGCTCAGGCTGCAAGGCGCTGGCTGCCCGTTGACTCATCCATACGCCATTTTCGCCAAGGGCGATGCAGTTGCCGACAAAGTCGGCGTGCTCGCGGGGGGAGCAGATCAGCGCATTCGGGGCATAGAAGTCGGCAATTGCATCGGCGATGGCCGTTTCGGCAAAGCCGTCCGGGCACACGACTGCTGCGCGCCCGGCCAGAATGGCCAGTACCACGTTGGTGTGATATTCCCCGGCGGCAAGATCAAAAACCAGACTGGCACGCAGGCCGAAAGCCTCGTGCATCAGACGTGCGCCTTCGGCATCGCAGCGCTCGGAAAGGCCGATGAAGCCCAGTCCACGGGCACGATCAATCACCAGCGAGCCGGTCAACTCGCATGGATGGAGCTGATTGGAGAGGTCCACCAACTCGCGCCCCAGTATCTGCCGGAAAAAGTCGCGGATATCCTGCCGGTGTGCTTCACGCTGACGCACGGGATGACGCATCCGGCCTAGGATGATGCGGCCGGGTACGGTGGCAAACACGTTGTTGGGGAAGACCGCATCCGGGGTATCGGCAGCGCCGGCAAAGGCAATGACCGGCAAGTGACGGGACAGTGCCTGATGCAGCTGTCGATGTTCACGGGCAGCCGCATCTCGATCGAAGGCCTCGGCCTCGGCCATGTAGTGGTTGTCGCTGGCTGACTCGCTGGCACATTCAAAACCATCCGGCGCAACCAGAAAGGCGGCACGAGCGGTGCTCGGGCCGAATTCAGCATCAAGTTGACGGGCGTAGCCGAAGAATTGATTGGGGTCGCGGGTCAGCATGGCGGCAGAGGTATCTTGGTGGGCAGGGAGGCGGTGCCCCCGAGTGTGTTTGGGCGATTGAGGGCGCAGTGCCGGAGCAATCCGGAGACCGGATGTGTGGGCGGTTCGGATGTTTTCGTTTGACTGCTCGAAAGCAAACGGGCACATGATGACGCGTGCCCGTTTGTGTGTGGTCACGCCATGTCGGCGCGTTTGGCACCGGCATCGAGGCCGGATTTCAAGCTCGCTTCGACGAACTCGTCGAGGTCGCCGTCGAGCACTTTCTGCGTGTCACTGCGCTCGACACCGGTGCGCAAATCCTTGATGCGGGATTGGTCGAGGACGTAGTTGCGGATCTGGTTGCCCCAGCCGATGTCGGATTTGCCCGCCTCCACCGCGTCGCGCTCGGCATTGCGCTTTTGCAATTCCAGCTCGTACAGCTTGGCCGCCAGCATCTTCATCGCGGTATCGCGGTTCTGGTGCTGGCTGCGGCCATTCTGGCAGGCCACCACGATGCCGGTCGGCACGTGGGTGATGCGCACCGCCGACTCTGTCTTGTTGACGTGCTGACCACCGGCGCCGGAGGAGCGATACACGTCGGTCTTGAGGTCGGCGGGGTTGATTTCGATGTCGATGTTGTCATCGACCTCGGGCGAGACAAACACGCTGGTGAAGCTGGTGTGGCGGCGATTGTCCGAATCGAACGGGCTCTTGCGCACCAGACGGTGTACGCCGGTTTCGGTTTTCAGCCAGCCATAGGCATATTCGCCCTCGACGCGGAAGGTGGCGGACTTGATGCCGGCGACATCGCCACCGGAGGCTTCCATCAACTCCACCTTCCAGCCGCGCCCCTCGGCCCAGCGCAGGTACATGCGCAACAGCATTTCCGCCCAGTCCTGCGCTTCGGTGCCGCCGGCACCGGCCTGAATGTCGACGAAGGCATTGCTGGCATCCATCTTGCCCGAGAACATGCGCTGGAACTCCAGCGCCTCGACTTCTTTCTCGAAGCGATCCACGTCGGCCAGCACGGCGAGCGCGGTGTCTTCATCCGCTTCCATTTCGGCAAGTTCGAGCAGCTCGTTGGCGCCGCCAAGGCCGTCGGTCAGGCGGCGGATGCCGTTGACGTTCCGATCAAGCGAGGCGCGCTCGCGCCCGAGCGCCTGTGCGCGCTCTGGATCGTTCCAGATTTCGGGGTTTTCCAGTTCTCTTTCGACTTCTTCAAGACGCTCTTTCTTGGCGTCGTAGTCAAAGAAACCCCCGGAGCGCATCCAGCCGCCCGATGAGGTCGGCGATGCGTGCTCGGATCGGATTGGTCTCGATCATGATGTCTCTACCGTGAAAACAGCCGGTCATTGTAGCGTCCGCGGGCGATGCCGTCAGGCCATCGTGGCGGGACAGGGCTATTCGGCATAGCCCAAGGCGCGCAGCGCCGCTTCGTCATTGGACCAGCCTTGCCGCACGCGTACCCAGGTCTGCAGAAAAATCTTGCGACCAAACAGGCGCTCCATTTGCTCGCGGGCCTTGCTGCCGATCTTGCGCAGACGCTCGCCGCCTTTGCCGATGACGATGGCCTTCTGGCTGTCACGCTCCACCCAGATGACGGCACCGATGCGGAACATCCGGCCATCCTCCTCGAATTGCTCGATTTCCACCGCAGAGGCATAGGGCAACTCTGCTCCGAGCTGCCGCATCAACTGCTCACGCACGAACTCGGCGGCCAAAAAGCGCATGCTGCGATCGGTGATGTCCTCTTCGTCGTACAGTGCCGGTTGCTCGGGAAGCAGCGGCAGCAAGGTGTCGACCAGTGCCTGCAGCCCTTTGCGCTTGAGTGCCGAGAGCGGATGAATGGCGGCAAAGTCGCGCCCTTCGCCGACCTTGGCAAGATAGGGCAGCAGATCGGTTTTCTCGCGCAGTCGATCGGTCTTGTTGACGACCAGCACCACGGGCACCTTAGCCGTCTGCAAGGCCTGCAGTGCCATGTCGTCCTCCTCGTCCCAGCGTCCGGCCTCGACCACCAGCATGGCCGCATCCACGCCTTCCAGTGCACCGCGTGCAGCGCGGTTGAGAACTCGGCTCATCGCCTTGTTCTGCATGCCATGGATGCCGGGTGTATCGACCAGCACCAGCTGGCCATGCGGGAAACTGGCGATGCCGAGCATCCGGTGCCGGGTGGTTTGCGGACGATCGGACGTGATGCTGACCTTGGTACCGACCAAGGCATTGATGAGTGTGGATTTGCCGACATTCGGACGGCCGATGACGGCAACAAGGCCGGCGTGGTAGGGATGGGCATTCATGACGCAATTGTAGGCGCTCAGGCGCGCGGCAGGGTGTCAAATGCGGCAATACGTTCTAGACTTGACCAAGACTCCCCAAGCGTGCGCGCCACTGATGAACAACACTCCGACATCTTCCTGGTTCTATGCCGATGCCCAGCAACAGCAACAAGGCCCGGTCAGTGAAGCATTTCTGCGCGAACAGTTGAGCGATGGGCGGTTGTCTGTCGATACCCTGGTGTGGACGCAGGGGATGGCTGATTGGCAGCCGGCGTCGAGTGTTTTAGCCTTGACCGGGGCACCTGCAGCGACTCCTCCGCAAGAGAGCCCGGCGGCCGAGGCAGCACTGCTGGGCGAGCAGGGCCTGCCTGCCAGCTCCGAAAGTCGCGCAGAGGCCAATGGCTTGCCGGAGAGTGGCGAGGATGTTCAACAACACTCGGCCGCCTTGCCGACAGAGCAAGGGCAGGTACAGGTGGAGGGTGTGGAGCCGCCGGCCGCCGGATACGACACGCAAGTGCTTCCCGCAGCTCAAACGCAGCAGGCGCCTGCGCCGGTATATGCCGGGCAGCCTGCCGCTGCGGTATCGCCACCGATTGAGCCATTGCCGAAAAAGCGCATGAGCGGCTGTCTGATTGCCGCCATCGTGGCGGGTGTGCTGCTGCTTTTGATGGTGCCGATCATCGGCATCTTTGCAGCCATCGCGGTGCCGGCTTATCAGGATTACCTGGTGAGAGCAGCACTGAGCCGCGCGCAAGTGGCGACGCAGACACAGCGTGTCAATGCAGTGGCGTTTCTGGAGGAAAGCGGCCGCTGTCCGTCAAGCAGCGAAATCGACGCGCCGGCAGTGGATGAGCTCATGTTGAACGGCTTGGCGAGCATCGAAGCCGGCGTGGATGATGCGTCGCGCTGCATCATCCGGGCAACGATCCATCAACCTGACATCGGCAGAATCAATGGCGCTTCGATGTGGTGGACATATGATGCCGACACGAAGACATGGAGTTGCAGCGCCAATGTGCCGAAGAAATACTTGCCAAGCAGCTGTCAATGAAGCAGTGCCGTTGAAATGGGCATGTCATAGATAGATCGTCATCCTTGCCAAGGGTTTGAAACATGGAAAATTTCGATAACAGTGCTTCGTGGTTTTATGCAGATGAAGCGCGCCAACAGCACGGCCCGGTGATGGCGGACGCGCTGCAGGCCCTGCTTGCGCAAGGGCAGATCCACCGTGACACATTGGTTTGGCGGGAAGGCATGTCAAGCTGGCAGCCATTGGGCGAGGTTGCCGAGCTTTTGCCGGTGACGACACCGTCGGTGCTGCCGTCTTCCGGTATCGGGGATGTGGCACAGTCGACACCCACCATGGTTGCGGTGCAAACGAATAGCCATCAGCCCGAGCCATTGCCAGGCCAGACGGCATGGATGGCGCAGGGGCAAGCCGGGGCGGTGGAAATCGACCGCAGCGACATCGTTTATGCCGGCTTCTGGCGGCGTTTTGCCGCCTATTGGCTCGATTCGATGGTGCTTGGCATGCTGTCCTACATCATCATCCTGCCAGCGGCCATGATTTTGGGCTTCAGCATGGAGAGTGCCGCCAGCGGCGAGCCATCCACGGGCTTGGTGCTCGGCATCATGCTGCCGACCTATCTCTTGGTCTTTTTGCTGCAGGCCCTTTACTTTGCCTGGATGCATTCGCGCCCGGCTCAGGCCAGCCTCGGCAAGATGGCAATCGGCATCAAGGTGTGTGACGAAAACGGCGAGCGCATCAGCTTCGGGCGCGGTTTTGCCCGTTTTTTCGCACTGATTCTTGCCGCTCTTCCGTTCAATATCGGCCTCATCATCGCGGGCTTCACCGACAAGAAGCGCGGCCTGCACGACATGATGTGCAAGACGCTGGTGGTGGACAAATGGGCCTATACCACGATGCCGCACATGCAAAAGCGCAAACTGGACGGCGTGACCATTGCCTTGCTCGCGATTTTGGCGGTGTTCCTCGTGTTCGGCACGCTCGTGATGGCATTCATGTCCTTCATCATGCTCGGCGATGGTGCCTGGCTGTCGCCTTGACAGCCGCCGCCTTCCGCCTTCCACTATTGGCCCGTTGCATTCGGGCACAGCCTGCCCCCTGTCATGTCCAAACACCTTCTCATCGTTGAGTCGCCGGCCAAGGCCAAGACCATCAACAAATATCTCGGCAAGGATTTTCAGGTGCTTGCCAGCTACGGCCATGTGCGCGATCTGGTGCCCAAGGAAGGCGC
>JBHADJ010000127.1:0-6148 GCA_041855065.1 Lysobacter sp. | reverse complement strand
GCCGGTCCCTTCGGCCAGCACGCCACGGGTGGCGGCACGGCGACCGACAGCCACCAGCAGCTTGTCCACGGTCAGGGTTTGCTCGCCCTTGTCGTCGGTATAGGTGAGCACGACTTCATCGCCCTTGACTTCGGCCTTGGAGAGCTTGGCACCGAGCTTGATGTCCAGGCCCTGCTTCTTGAATTCGCGTCCGGCCACGCGTGCCACTTCCTTGTCGGCTGCGGCGAGAAACTCGGGCGCGGCTTCAAGGATGGTCACTTCGGCACCCAGGCGGTTCCACACGCTGCCCAGTTCCAGGCCGATCACGCCGGCGCCGATCACGCCAAGGCGCTTGGGCACGTCGGTGAAGTCGAGCGCACCGGCGTTGTCGACGATGTGCTTGCCGTCGAACTTGGCAAACGGCAGTTCGATCGAATCCGAGCCGACCGCCAGAATCACGTTGGTGGCCTTGATTTCCACCACGCTGCCGTCATGCTGCTTGACCTTCACCACGTTGCCGGGCTGAAGTTCGCCAAAGCCGTAGAACGCGGTGACCTTGTTGGCCTTGAACAGCTGGGCGATGCCGCCGGTGAACTGTTTGACGATCTTGTCCTTGCGGCCGACCATTTGCGCCACGTCGATCTTCTGATCGTTGAAGCTGATGCCGTGCTCGGCAAAGATGTGACCCATGTTCCAGTATTGGCGGGAAGAATCCAGCAGCGCCTTGGAAGGGATGCAGCCCACGCGCAGGCAGGTGCCGCCAAGGGCGGGCTGGCCGTCCTTGCCGAGTGCGGCATCGATGCAGGCGGTTTTCAGGCCCAGCTGGGCGGCGCGGATGGCAGCGTGGTAACCGGCGGGGCCGCCGCCGATGACGATAACGTCGAAGTTCTGTTGTTCGCTCATGTCAGTCCCGGATGAGGGGTGAGAGGGGAGAGGTCAAGCGCGAAGGGCGGCCAGATGACCGCCCCTCGTGTGGGTCTTGCTTACATGCCGAGCAGCATGCGGCTCGGGTTTTCCAGCTGGTTCTTGATGTCCACCAGGAACAGCACCGCGTCCTTGCCGTCGATGATGCGGTGATCGTAGCTGAGCGCGATGTACATCATCGGCGCGGCCACCACCTGGCCGTTTTCGACGATGGCACGCTCCTTGATGGCGTGCATGCCGAGAATGGCCGACTGCGGCGGGTTGACGATCGGGGTGGAGAACAGCGAGCCGAAGGTGCCGCCGTTGGTGATGGTGAAGGTACCGCCCTGCAGGTCTTCGAGCTTCAGGCCGCCTTCGCGTGCCTGCTTGGCAAACCCGGCGATGCCGGCTTCGATTTCGGCGAAGTTCATGCGCTCGACATTGCGCAGCACCGGCGTCACCAGCCCCTTGTCGGTGGAGACGGCGACCGAGATGTCGGCATAGCCGTGGTAGATGATGTCATCGCCATCGACCGAGGCATTGATGATCGGGTGCTTTTGCAGGGCGTTGGCGGCGGCCTTGGCGAAGAAGCTCATGAAGCCGAGCTTGATGCCGTTGGCCTTTTCGAACTGCTCGCCCAGCGCCTTGCGCATCTTCATCACTTCGGAGAGGTTGACTTCGTTGAACGAGGTCAACATGGCGATGGAGTTTTTCGATTCCATCAGGCGCTCGGCGATGCGCTTGCGCATGCGGGTCATCGGCACGCGCTCTTCCGGACGTGCGCCGCCAGAGACACCGGCGGTTTTGCCGCTGGCGTAGTTGATGAGGTCTTCCTTGGTGACGGCGCCACGGCGGCCGGTGCCCTGCACTTCGGCCGGGTTGATGCCGCGGGTTTCGGCGGTGAAGCGGGCACCCGGCGGCAGGCCGGCGGTGGCGCTGCTGCTTGTGGCCGGTACCGGTGCGGCGGCGGCTTTCGGGGCTTCGGCGGCCGGGGCAGCGGCCGCCGGTGCCGGCGCGGCGGCCACGGCACCTTCTTCGATCACTGCGATGACCTGCTGGCTGACCACGGTGGCACCGCTGTCGAATTTGATTTCCTTCAGCACGCCGTCGGCCGGGGCGGGCACTTCCAGCACCACCTTGTCGGTTTCAAGATCCACCAGGTTTTCATCACGGCGGACGGCATCGCCGACCTTCTTGTGCCAGGTGGCGATGACGGCATCGGAGACGGATTCGGGAAGAACCGGGACTTTGATTTCGGTAGCCATGTATGGGATCCGATTGAATGTGAGAGGGTGGGCTTGGGATTAGTCGGCGTCCGACTCGAGGCCGGGCGGGTTGACGAGGGCGTCGGCAATCAGTTTCTGCTGTTCGGCCACGTGGTCGTTGAAGTGACCGGCCGCCGGTGAAGGCGAGCGGGCGCGACCGGCATAGCTGAGCGACTGGTTCGGGGCGAGACAGGCGCGCAGGTGGTGCTGGATCTGGAACCAGGCCCCCTGATTTTGCGGCTCTTCCTGACACCAGACGACATCCTGGGCATGCGGATATTTGGCAAGCTCGGCCTTCAGCTCGGCACGCGGGAACGGGTAGAGCTGTTCCACACGCACCAGCGCCACGTCGTCCTGACCGCGCTTTTGCGCATCTTCCAGAAGGTCGTAGTACACCTTGCCCGAGCACAGCACCACGCGCTTGACCTTGGCGGCATTGGCGTTGGTGTCGGGAATCAGGCGCTGGAACTGGCCGTTGGCAAGCTCGTCCAGCGTGCTGATGGCCAGCTTGTGGCGCAGCAGGGATTTCGGCGTCATCACCACCAGCGGCTTGCGCGTCTTCATGCACAGCTGGCGACGGATCATGTGGAAGGCTTGTGCCGGGGTAGTCGGCACGCAGACCTGGATGTTGCCCTGCGCGCACAGCTGCAGGAAGCGCTCAAGTCGTGCCGAGCTGTGCTCGGGGCCTTGGCCTTCGTAGCCGTGCGGCAGGAACAGGGCGAGGTTGGACAAGCGCCCCCACTTGGCTTCGCCGGAGGTGACGAACTGGTCGATCACCACTTGCGCACCGTTGGCAAAATCGCCGAACTGCGCTTCCCAGATGCACAGGGTGTTGGGGTCGGTGGTGGAATAGCCGTATTCGAAGGCCATCACTGCTTCTTCGGAGAGCAGCGAGTCGATGACGATGGCATTTTCCGGGTTGCCGGCCAGGGCTTGCAGCGGCAGGTAGTCGCGGTCGGACTTCTGGTCATGCAGCACGGCATGGCGGTGGAAGAAGGTGCCGCGGCCCGAGTCCTGGCCGACCAGACGCAGGCGGTAGCCTTCATCCAGCAGGGTGGCATAGGCGAGATTCTCGGCAAAGCCCCAGTCGCCGGGCAGCTCGCCGCTGGCCATCTTGCGGCGGTCCTCGTAAATCTTGGCTACGCGCGGATGCAGGGTGAGATCATCCGGCAAGGTGGTGATGGCCTTGGCCAGTGCATCGAGCTTGGCCCGATCCACGCCGGTGCTGAAGTTGTCGCTCGGGCTGCCTTCGAGCAGGGTATGCCACTGCGCCGAGTGCTCGGTCGGTTCGACCTTGACCAGATCGGCAGTGACTTCGCCGGCATCGAGCTTGTCGCGGTAGGCATCGGCATAGGCCTTGGGCTCGCCCTCGGCCAGCACGCCTTCGGCCACCAGCGCATTGCCGTACAGCTCGCGCACGGTCTTCATCGCGCGGATCTTCTGGTACATCAACGGTTGGGTGGCGGCCGGTTCGTCGGCCTCGTTGTGGCCGTTGCGGCGGTAGCAGATGAGGTCGATCACCACATCCTTGCCGAAGCGCTGGCGGAAATCGAACGCCAGCTCGGCGCAGAAGGCCACGGCTTCGGGATTGTCGCCGTTCACGTGCAGAATCGGCGCGGCAATCATCTTTGCCACGTCGGTGCAGTACAGGGTGGAGCGGGCGTCCTGGCGCTCGCTGGTGGTGAAGCCGACCTGATTGTTGATCACCACGTGCACCGTGCCGCCGACGGCAAAGCCGCGCGCCTGCGACATCTGGAACAGTTCCATGCCAACACCCTGACCTGCAAAGGCGGCATCACCGTGCAGCAGCACCGGGAGGACTTCCTTGCGCGCGGTATCGCCACGGCGGTGCTGGCGCGAACGCACGCTGCCGGCCACCACCGGGTTGACGATTTCAAGATGCGAGGGGTTGAAGGCCAGCGCCAGGTGCATCGGGCCGCCGGGCGTGGCGACATCGGCGGAGAAGCCCATGTGGTACTTCACATCGCCGGTATGGGCGCGGTCGCCGTGGTGATGCTCGAACTTGCCTTCGAACTCGTCGAACAGCACCCGCGGCGGTTTGCCGAGGGTGTTGACCAGCACGTTCAGGCGGCCACGGTGCGCCATGCCGATGATGGTTTCCTTCACCCCGGCTTGTCCGGCGTGCTGGATCAGCGTGTCCATCAGCGGGATCAGCGCATCGCCGCCTTCCAGCGAAAAGCGCTTCTGGCCGACGTATTTGGTGCCCAGATACCGCTCCAGCCCTTCGGCGGCGGTCAGACGCTCCAGGATGCGCTTTTTCTGTGCCGTGCTGCGGCCGAACTTGCCGGCCGCCGCCTCCAGCCGCGCGTACATGAACTGGCGCTGCTCGACATCGGGGATGTGCATGAACTCGGCGCCGATCGGGCCGGTGTAGGTGGCCTTCAGCGTGGCGAGAATATCGCCGAGCTTGGCGCGCGTGCGGCCGCCGACATCGGTGGCGAACTCGCTGCCGAGATCGGCATCGGAAAGCTGATGAAAGCCGAGCTTGAGATCCGGCGCATCCGGATGCACCCACATCTGCAACGGATCGACATCGGCGGCCAGATGCCCACGCGAACGATAAGCCGTCACCAAACGCGCCACGCTGCGTTCACGGCCATCCCCGCTGCTGCCGGTATCAACCAAGCCGCGTGCGGCCTGACGCCCGGCATCGGCGACGGCATCGCGAATCACCGAATGGGGAACGTCACCGGCCTCGCGACCCTTCAGTTCGTCAAAGTACGTCTTCCATTTGCTGTCGACGCTATCGGGATTGGCAAGGTATTGCTCGTACAGGTCTTCGATGAAGGCCGCATTGGCGCCAAGTTGGGAAGACCGGGCAAACTGCTTCAGGAGGCTATCCGCCATTTCTAGGGTTGCTCGCGCTGGTGACAAAAGGGCCAGACAGGCAGTGACGGAATGCGTCCGGCGCTGTCCTGAATGGGTGTTTGGCCGCAATTATAGTCCGAGCTTTCGTGCCGATGCACGGCGTCAAGCAAAGGGCTTCGGGCTTCATTGTGGCGGGGTGAACTGGATGGGAATGATGACCTGCCCGACGCTGGGCTGGCCATTCAGCAATGCAGGTTGAAACCGCCAGCGGCGGGCGGCGTCCAGTGCTGCGCGATCAAGCTCGCGCGAGCCGCTACTGTGCAATATCCGGGCGGAGGTGGGCACGCCGTCGGGGCCGACATCCAGCTGCACTCGGACCATGCCGCCGATGCCATCGCGCAGTGCTTGGCGCGGATATTGCGGGGCGGGCTGGGAAATCGGGATGGGTTGGCGTTGCGTACCACCTGCGGGCGCGCTCGGCAGAGGTGAAGGCGGTAGGGCTGTGCTGGAGGGGGGAGCGGGTAGCGATGGTGCAGGTAGCGGGGCGGGGGCAGGGGGCTCCTCGATGCGTGCATCATTGTCCTGCATGGCCGGCGGGGCAGGCAGCAGGCTACCTTGCGCAGGGTTGGCTGCCGGTGCCGGCAATGGCTCGAATACCTGCACGGCACTGTGCGGGGCGGGGCTGGCCGGCTCCACGGTGTAGAACTGTTTGCTTTTGTCGCGCTGCCATGCCCAGACAAAAAGTCCCACGCCGATGAGCAGGGCGACTGGCAAGGCAATCAGCCAAACAAGCCAGCGATTGGCGCGTGGGGATTGCGGGTGGTTTGGGGGGGACACTTGGCGAGCGGGCGCAGCAGTCGTATTGCCGGAGCTGCGCAGAGGAGGAGGGGCAGTGGGGGGCAGACTGTTCATGTGGGGGATTCTGGCATGGCAGGCAGGGTGTTTTTGTAACCGATTTTGCAAAGTTGCAGAAAATCCTCTGCAGGCAAGTCAGGCAGTACCGCACTTTGTTCCTGAACGTGGGACAATAACGCGCCCCGAATTGCGGGTGTTGCCCGATGAAAGACATGACCCAGCCCAGCCGCCGCGAACTGGCCAATGCCATTCGTTTCCTTGCCATCGACGCCGTGCAAGCGGCCAATTCCGGCCACCCCGGCATGCCGATGGGCATG
>JBHADJ010000126.1:0-18036 GCA_041855065.1 Lysobacter sp. | reverse complement strand
GCAGGTTGGTCAGACTGACGTTGCCGCGCTGACGCGGTAGGCACTGAGCAATTTGCTCGAACTGCGATTTGCTGATCTCCATGCGACAACTATCGCCGTCAAATCAGATTCGCGCAATTAGTGTTAACAGGCCCTAGTGGCACGCCGCTTTGTTGCAGTGTAGCGAGAACCTCCCCGCTGTGGCTGGCGAACTCGGCACAACGTGTGCAGCGATCATCCTGACTCAGGAACACGACGGCATGCCATTGACTGCCTTCGGCAAGTTCAAGCGACTTGCCGCTGCTGCCGGCAATGGTCGATGTAAGCAGGGCAAGCGGCAGATTGGCCGGGCGGTTCTCGGGCGGTGCGCTCATCGACTCGGGCAAGTGGCGCAACGACTGGGCATCGTTGAATTGCCGGACAAGCTCGCCTTCGGGCGAGTACAGCCAAAGGGACGGCACTGAAAAACGGACGGGGGCGGCATGCTGATTCATCCGTGCCGATTGCATCAGGCTGCTGAGAAAGCGTGTGGCTTTGACCGAGTGATATCCCTCGGGCAGTGTATCGGCGGAGCTGTCGCCGCGCTGGCAGGCGCACAACAATGCGAGCAATCCGGCCAGCAGTAACGGACGGGCAAGACGCAGGGGCGCGGGGTGATGGAACGAAATCATTGGCCGGGCAGATTGAGGTGGCAGAAAAGGGTCAAGGGGCGGGTGTTTGCCGAATGATGCTCGCCAGTTGCCGGGTGGCGGCAAGGCCGGGAACATGCAGCTCATGCACGCATTCAAGTTGCCAGCCGGGCGGCAAATCGCGCACTTCATCTGCAATGGTCTCGGCCTTCATGGCCAATAATCGTCCCGAAGGCGACAGCAAGTGGCCGCCAAAGCCGATCAGTTTGTCCAGCGTGGCCAGCGCCCGGGCGGTGACGATTGGATAGTGCCCCGGCTCATTCAGTGCTTCGGCACGGCACTCGGCGACGCGCGCATTGTCGAGCCCCAGGTGACGGATGGCTTCGCGCAGAAAGCGGGCTTTCTTGCCGTTGGATTCAACCATCGTGACTTGGCAGCCGGGGCGGGCAATGGCCAGCGGGATGCCGGGCAGGCCGGCACCGCTGCCAAGATCGGCCACCGCCACGTCGCCAACGAACGGCACGATCGACAGGGAGTCGAGCAGATGCTTGGTCACCATTTCGCGCGCGTCGCGAATGGCCGTCAGGTTGTAGGTGGCATTCCAGCGCAGCAACAGTGCGAGATAAGCCAGCAGCGGCGGCGTCAGCGAATCGGCAGCAAAGCCGAGTTCGCCAAGTCCGTTGCGCAGCATCGGTTCGATATCGGAGGGCAGAGCAGTGGCATTCATGTGCAAAGTATGGCGCACAAGGTCAAGAACGGGCAGGGGTTGCGTCATGTCGTCTGCCGGGAGTCGGATGCGCGTTACCATGATGCCCCGATCCTGATGTTCTGGAGTGTGCATGTCGGAAATCTGTACTCTGCATCGCGGCCACTTGCCCCTTCTTGTCAGCGTGCCGCATGAGGGCACGCAATTGCCGGCGCAGATTGCCGAGCGGCTTGTTCCGGCAGCACGGCGGGTGCCCGATACCGATTGGCACATCGCCAGACTGTACGCGTTTGCCCGTGAGCTGGGGGCATCAATCATCGTGCCGCGCTATTCGCGCTACGTGATTGACCTCAACCGTGGCGAGGATGACACCTCGCTGTATCCGGGGCAGAACACCACCGGGCTGTGTCCCTTGACAGGCTTTGATGGTGCACCGATCTACCTGCCAGGTGCCGCACCGGATGAGGCGGAAGTGCGTGCCCGGGTGGAAACGTTCTGGCGGCCTTACCATGAAACGCTTGCCGCAGAGCTTGCACGCCTGCATGCCGAGCACGGACGGGTGGTGCTGTGGGAGGGGCATTCGATCAAGGGCGAGCTGCCGTTCCTGTTTGATGGTCGCCTGCCGGACTTGAATCTGGGAACCGCCAATGGCGCAAGCTGCCATCCACAAACTCAGGCCCGTATCGAGGCAGTGCTGGCCGGACAGCGCGATTATGATTTCGTCAGCAATGGCCGCTTCAAGGGCGGGCACATTACGCGTCATTACGGCAAACCGGCACTCGGCATCGAGGCAGTACAGCTGGAAATCAGCCAGCGTTGCTACATGGATGAGGCAAGCTTTGCCTGGGACGCCGCACGTGCCACGCCTTTGCAGGCACTGTTGCGCCAGTTGCTGCTGGCGGCACTGGGGTGAGCTGGCCGAGCCCCTCACTCGCGATCGGACGGACCGGACATTCCATATAGCGCCTTGCGCGGAGCGCCGCTGATTTCGGCGGCGATTTTGGCGGCACTTGAAGGGGGAAGGTGTCGAGCCAGTTGTGCATAGAGCTTTTGACCTTCGCGCAGGCGTGCATCGTCATCCTCCGGTGCGCCGGCAAACAGGACGACGAACTCGCCGCGGCGTTGATCGGCGTCCTCGGCAAGGCGTGCGCGCAGGTGGTGCAACGGGCCATCGAGCAGTGTCTCGAACAGCTTGGTCATCTCGCGAGCCAGCACGGTATGCCGATCGGCACCGAAGGCAGTTTCGGCATCGGCGAGAAACTCCTCGATGCGGTGCGAGGATTCGTAGAAGATCAGGGTGCGCGGCTCGCTCGCCAAAGCAGCAAGCCGGGCACGGCGAGCATTGGCCTTGGCTGGAAGAAAGCCTTCGAACACGAAACGGTCGCTGGCAAGTCCGGCAACCGAAAGTGCGGCAATCAGAGCCGAAGCGCCGGGAACCGGGCTCACTCGCACACCGGCACGACGGGCGGCTTGAACCAGTCGGAAGCCCGGATCGCTGATCAGCGGGGTGCCGGCATCGGAAATCAGCGCCAGCGATTCCCCGGCCAACAGGCGTGCGATCAATTTTTCGCTGATCGCTTCTTCGTTGTGCTCGTGCAGCGCCAGCAATGGCGTGTCGATGCCGAACTGTTGCAACAGTGGGCGACTGTGACGGGTATCCTCGGCACAAATGGCATCGACCTTGCGCAGGGTCTCGATGGCTCGCGGGCTGAAATCGCCGAGATTGCCGATCGGTGTCGCCACGATATGCAAGGTTCCGGGGGTGGCAGGCGTGCTGGACACGAGAGGCTCCGACAAAAATGGCGTACCACTTTAGCGGCATGCCGATAGCATGGGTAAAATCGGCGAGCCGAACGTCGAACGCAAAGGGAACCAATCAAGCATGCGTACTGCCCTGAAACATACTGCCCTGGCCGTGAGCCTGCTGTGGCTGGCAGGCTGCCTCAACAGCAAAACTTCCACCATCATGCGTGCCCCGCCGCCGCCCTCGGCACTGCTGGAAGCGCGTCAATTGGCCGATACCGACGCGATCGGTCAGGCCGGGCAGATCGAAACGCTGTTGCTCGGTCTGGACAACCAGACTCTTGGTCAGCAGGCAGCGCGGCTGTCCGCGCAAGATCCGCTGTATCCGCACATGGCGCGGGTCATGGTCTGGCGAGGGCTTGCCCCGCCGCATTCGTTGCCGGGCGGACCGGATGTTGGCCAGCGCGAGGCTGCCGATCACGATGGCTATCGCCCACCGCGGAAGGTGGCGCTGCTGCTGCCGCTTTCGGGCAATCTTGCCACGCCGGCAAGGCCGGTGCGGGACGGCTTCATGGCGGCTTACTATGCCGAATCGCGCAACCGCCCGGCGGTCGCGTTCTACGACACCAGTCGCGGCGGTGCGGTGCAGGCCTATCAGCGTGCGGTGCGCGAGGGCAGCGATTACGTGGTGGGGCCGCTTGGCCGTGACGAGGTGGATGCCGTGCTGGCGCAGGGAACACTCCCGGTACCGCTGCTTGCGCTCAACCGCGGCAGTCGAATGCCGCCACAGGGCAGCATCGGTTTCTCGCTTTCTCCCGAAGATGAAGGGATTGCCAGTGCGGAATACCTGCTGGCACGCAACGTGCGCCAGGTAGTGCTGGTTGCCGGTGGCGGTGACGAGCCGCTGCAGCGCGCTGCGCAGGCGTTTGCCGAGCGTTTTGCCGCACGTGGTGGCGAAGTGGTTGGCCAAATTACCTTGGCGGCTGGCAATGCCGGGTTTGCCAATCTGCTTGCCGAGGCCGTTGGCGGGGCGCAGATCGGTGGCGTGTTTCTTGCTGTCCGGGGCGAGCAGGCGCGGGCGATTCTGCCGGTATTGCGCCGTCAGTCCGGTTTGCTTCAGGTGCCGGTGATAGCTGTCTCGCAGATTGTCGGGGGAGCCGGGAGAGGCGAGGAAGCACGGGTGCTGGATGGCATCATGGTGCCGGGCGAGAGCCTGAATGGTCAGAAGCTGACGGCTGAGGCGGCCGGTCAGGCACGTCGTGGCGCGGCTGGTCGGTTGTTTGCCTTTGGTCATGATGCGTGGCTCATCACTGCCTACCCGGAGCGGATGAGCAATCTGGGTGCCGGTGCGCTCAACGGAGCGACGGGTCAACTGCGGCTTGATAGCGGCAATGTATTGCGCATGCCGAAATGGTCGGTTCTCAATGGCGGTGTGGCCGTTCCGCTCGAGCGCTAAGCGTGAGGATGTTGGCGCGGCGGCCGAACGGCTTGCCGCGCAGTTTCTGCAATCACGCGGGTTGCAGCTTTTGGCGCGCAATCTGCGCTGGCGCGATGGCGAGCTGGATATCGTCATGCGCGACGGGGACACGCTGGTTTTCGTCGAGGTGCGCTATCGTGCCAGTGAGGCATTCGGCGGGGCAGCGGCCTCGGTCACGATGGGCAAACAACGCCGCATCGTGCGCGCTGCCGCGCATTACCTTGCCAGTGAGCCGCGATTTGCCCGGTTGCCGGCACGTTTTGATGTCATTGCCATCCAGGGGGCGCTTGCCAAGGCAAAAATCGACTGGCTGAAAAATGCATTCGATGCCGGCGACTGACATCCGGCAGGCTTGAATATGGTGAAGGCCGTCCCGATCTATGCCGGGACAGGCGCGCTCGCGCCATTCTGGAGTTTTGCATGTCTTCGCGTCTTGCCGCACACGCCCCGCAGGGGGATCTGAAGCCGCATCCGGCCGTCCGCAACGTGATTGCGGTGGGCTCGGGCAAGGGCGGGGTGGGCAAGTCCACCACGGCGGTCAACCTTGCCGCGGCGCTGATGCAGGAAGGGCTGAAGGTCGGCGTGCTCGATGCCGACATCTACGGCCCCAGCATCCCGCTGATGCTGGGCATCGAAGGCAAGCCCGACAGCCCGGACGGCAAACACATCGAGCCGATGCATGCGCACGGGCTGGAGGCGATGTCGATCGGCTTTCTGGTCGATGCCGACATGCCGATGATCTGGCGCGGGCCGATGGCGACCTCGGCGCTGATGCAGCTGTTCAACGATACCCGCTGGGGCGATCTGGACGTTCTGGTGGTGGATTTGCCGCCCGGTACCGGCGATGTGCAGCTGACCCTGGCGCAGAAAATCCCGGTGGCAGGTGCGGTGGTGGTGACCACGCCGCAGGATGTGGCCACGCTCGATGCACGCAAGGCGCTGGCGATGTTCAACAAGGTCGAGGTGCCGGTGCTTGGCATCATCGAGAACATGGCGGTGCATGTGTGCAGCCAGTGCGGCCATGCCGAGCACGTGTTCGGGCAGGGCGGTGGCGAGGCGATGGCGGCGCGTTACGAAGTGCCGCTGCTCGGCGCGCTACCGCTTGACGTGCGCATCCGCCGGCAGGGCGATGCGGGCCTGCCGGTGGTGCTGGCCGAGCCGGATTCGGCACTGGCGGCGGCCTATCGCAGCAGTGCCCGTCAATTGCTGGCGCAGCTGGCAAAGCGTCCGCGCGCCCCGATGTCGATTGCCGCCTCGCTGCTGTAACGGCACGCCGGGCTTCCCGTACAATCGGCCTTCGGATTCGTGGAGTTTTGCCAATGAGCATCAAGAGCGATCGCTGGATTCGCCGGATGGCCGAACAGCACCGCATGATCGAGCCGTTCGAGGCCGGTCAGGTCAAGGAGGCGCGGGGTGAGCGCATCGTCAGCTACGGCACGTCCAGCTACGGCTATGACGTGCGCTGCGCGCGCGAGTTCAAAGTCTTCACCAACATCAATTCCACCATCGTCGATCCCAAGCATTTCGATGCGGGCAGCTTCGTCAACATCGAGTCGGACGTGTGCATCATCCCGCCCAACAGCTTTGCGCTGGCGCGCACGGTGGAATACTTCCGCATCCCGCGCGACACGCTGGTGGTCTGCCTTGGCAAGAGCACCTATGCCCGCTGCGGCATCATCGTCAACGTCACGCCGCTGGAGCCGGAGTGGGAAGGCCATGTCACGCTGGAGTTCTCCAACACCACACCCTTGCCCGCGCGCATCTATGCCAATGAAGGCGTGGCGCAGATGTTGTTCTTCCAGGCCGATGCCGACGACATCTGCGAAACCAGCTACCGCGATCGCGGCGGCAAATACCAAGGCCAAACCGGCGTTACCTTGCCCAAGACATGAATACCGAGAAAAAACCCGCACCGCGTGATCCGAATGATCCTGCCCAACGCATTGTCGGTGGCTTCATCAACAGTCCCTGGCGCTACAGTCAGTTCGTCATCGTTGGCCTCATTGTGGCGGGCCTCGTCGGCTGGCTCAGCCCGCTGGGCTGGCCGCTGTCGCTCTTGGTTGGCGCGCTGGCCGGTATCGGCCTTTGGCTGGTGGAGAAAAAGCGCGGCGTGTTGTGAGTGCCGGGACAAGCCCGGGCGGTTGAGTTTGCATGAAAAAATCCGATTTCCACTTTGATCTGCCGCCCGAGCTGATTGCCCAGACGCCGTTGCCCGAACGCTCGGCCAGTCGTCTTCTGCATGTGCCGCAACAAGGGGCATTCAGCGACATGGGCATCCGTGATCTGCCTGCGCTGCTGGCAGCGGGCGATTTGCTGGTATTCAACGACACACGGGTGATTCCGGCGCGCCTGTTCGGCCACAAGAGCACCGGGGGACGGGTGGAAATCCTGATCGAGCGGTTGCTGTCCGCGGATGAGGCCAAGGCGCAGATCGGTGCCAGCAAGACGCCCAAGCCCGGCAGCCGCATCCGGCTCGATGCCGGCGGCGAGGCTGAAGTACTGGGACGCGATGGCGCTTTCCATCATTTGCGCTTCCATCTGGATGCGCCCTTGTCCGATTGGCTGGAGCGTGCCGGCCGTCTGCCGTTGCCCCCCTACATCACCCGCGAAGTCGCTGCGGCCGACAGCGAACGCTATCAAACCGTCTTTGCCCGTCATGCCGGTGCCGTGGCCGCACCGACGGCTGGCCTGCATTTCGATGAGGCCTTGCTGGCAGCACTTGCCGCTCGCGGCATCGCATTTGGCCATGTCACCCTGCATGTGGGAGCCGGCACCTTCCAGCCGATGCGGGTGGAAGCGCTGGAAGATCACGTGATGCACAGCGAGCGGGTTGAAGTCGGTGCGGCACTGGTGGAAAAAATACGGCAAACCCGCGCCGAGGGCGGACGCATCGTTGCCGTCGGCACCACCGTGGTGCGGGCTCTGGAAAGCGCGATGCAGGACGGCCAGCTCCGCCCCTTCAGTGGTGAAACCCGCATCTTCATCCATCCGGGCAAACAGGTGCAAAGCGTTGACGCCCTGCTGACCAATTTCCATCTACCCGAAAGCACGCTGCTGATGCTGGTATCCGCCTTTGCCGGCACCCAGCGCATTCGCGAGGCCTACCGCCATGCCATCGAACAGCGGTATCGCTTTTTCAGCTATGGCGATGCAATGCTGCTGGAAGCCTTTGCGCGATAATGCCCACTTTTCCGGTGGAGACTCCCTTGAAAATCCTGCCCGACTGGCAAGACGTTGAAATCGCGTTGGCGCCCTTGCAACTGGCACTGACGCCGGCGGAGCTGCATGGCTCGCTGGCCGGGTGGCTGGCTGGTGGCGGGGATGCCGGTAGCCGCTGGCTGGGTGATGCGCTGGCGGATGCTTCACTGGCCGAGGTACGCAGCGAGGTGCTGGACGATCTGCGCGATGCGACGCTCGGTGCGATGGAGGATCGCGAGCTTGGCTTTGCGCTTTTGTTGCCGGATGAGGATGCGCCGCTTGAAGTGCGCAGCAATGCCCTGTTCGATTGGTGCCGAGCATTTTTGGGCGGTTTCGGACTGGCCGCCGGTGCTCAGCCGCCGCTGTCCGAAGAAGGCAGCGAGGCATTGGAAGACTTGGCACGTCTGGCGATGGCTGAGGCGGAAACCGAAGGCGATGAGGAGGACGAGGTCGCCTTCGCCGAAATCGAAGAATTTGTCCGAGTGGCGGCGCTGCTGCTGCACGGTGATTGTGCGCTGGCACAACGCGCACGCCCCTCCACGAGCACTGTCCATTGAATACGATGAATCTGTTGTCCCCGCCTTCGCTGAACGCGCTTTCTCCGCAGGCCTGTGCCCGTCGCCGTCGCGAGTTGATGGCGATGGCCGGTGAAAATGCCATTCTCATTCTGCCGGCCGCGCCCGAGCGCATTCGCAGCCGCGATACTCACTATCCGTACCGCCAGTCGTCGGATTTCTGGTACCTGACCGGGTTTGAAGAGCCACAGGCCGTGCTGGTACTGGTGCCGGGACGCAAGCATGGCGAGGCGCTGCTGTTCTGTCGCGAGCGCGACCGGGTGCGCGAAGGCTGGGACGGACCTCGCCTTGGCCCGGAAGGTGCCGTGGAGGCATTGGGCTTGGACGATGCCTGGGACATTGAGGATATTGACGACATTCTGCCCGGTCTTATCGAGGGGCGCAGCCGGGTTTGGTACCACTTCGGGCACGACATGGAGTTCGACATCAAGCTGATGGGCTGGGTCAACCGGGTGCGTGCCAAGATGAAAATGGGCGACGAGCCGCCACACGAGTTTCTGGCACTTGGCCATCTGCTCGACGAAATGCGCCTTTTCAAGGACAAGGACGAGCTGCTGCTGATGCAGTACGCCGCCGACATCAGTGTCAAGGCGCATCAGGCCGCCATGCGGGCGGCGCGTCCGGGCATCCATGAATACCAATTGCAGGCGGCGCTTGAAGCGGTATTTCGGCAGCATGACGCATGTCCTGCCTATGGTTCGATTGTTGGCGCCGGCGCCAATGCCTGCGTATTGCATTACGTGACCAATCGTGCGGCTGCCAATGCCGGGGATCTGGTGCTGATCGATGCCGGTGCCGAATATCGTGGTTACGCTGCCGACATCACCCGCACTTTCCCGGTGGACGGTCGCTTCACTCCGGCGCAGCGCACCCTGCACGATCTGGTGGGCAAGGCACAGGCGGCGGCACTTGCCCAGGCATTGCCGGGCAAACCATGGGCAGGCATTCACCAGGCGGCGGTGGAAGTGCTGACCGACGGCCTGCTTTCACTCGGTTTGCTGAAGGGCACGCTGGAAGAAAACATCCGCGAAGGCCATTACCAGCGTTTCTACCGGCACAAGACTGGCCATTGGCTGGGGCTGGACGTGCATGATGTTGGCGAATACCGGGTGGAAGGTGAATCGCGCATTCTGGAGCCGGGCATGGTGCTGACCATCGAGCCGGGGCTTTATGTGGATGCCGATGATGGCAATGTGGCGGCGCAGTGGCGCGGTATCGGCATCCGCACCGAAGACGATGTGCTGATCACGGCAGACGGCCACCGCGTGCTGACCGAGGGGCTGGCGCGCAGTGCCGATGAAATCGAAGCCTTCATGGCTGAACACTGAAACCGGAGCCTACCATGCTGACCGATGTTGAAATTGCCCAACAAGCCACGCTGCAACCGATCGATGCGATTGCCGCCAAACTCGGGCTGGGTGTCGAGGCACTTGAGCATTATGGTCGCTACAAGGCCAAGCTCGATCCCGTGGCTGTGGCGGCCTTGCCGGCGCGGGCCGGACGGCTGATTCTGGTCACCGCCATCAACCCGACTCCGGCCGGCGAAGGCAAAACCACGGTGACCATTGGCCTTGCCGATGCGCTTAACCACATCGGTGCCAATGCGGTGGTGGCAATGCGCGAGCCTTCGCTCGGGCCGGTGTTCGGCATCAAGGGGGGCGCTGCCGGCGGGGGATACGCACAGGTGGTGCCGATGGAAGACATCAACCTGCACTTCACCGGCGATTTCCATGCCATCAGCGCCGCCAACAATCTGCTTGCCGCCTTGCTGGACAACCATATTCATCAAGGCAATGCACTGGACATCGATCCCAAGCGGGTGCTGTGGCGGCGCGTGGTGGACATGAATGACCGCCAGCTGCGCAACATCGTCAGCGGCATGGGCAAGAGTGCCGATGGCGTGATGCGGGCGGATGGCTTCGACATCACCGTGGCCTCGGAAGTCATGGCGGTGTTCTGCCTTGCTCGCGACCTTGCCGATCTGAAAGCCCGTCTGGGCAATATTCTGGTGGCCTATCGCCGGAATGGCGAGCCGGTGTATGCCCGCGATCTGAAAGCACAGGGGGCGATGGCGGCACTTCTGAAAGATGCCATCAAGCCCAATCTGGTGCAGACATTGGCCGGCACCCCGGCATTGGTGCATGGCGGGCCGTTTGCCAATATCGCGCATGGTTGCAACTCGGTGATCGCTACCCGAACCGGGCAGCATCTGGCCGATTTCACCGTGACGGAAGCCGGTTTCGGTGCGGATCTTGGTGCCGAAAAATTCTGCGACATCAAGTGTCGTCTGGCCGGGATGACGCCCGATGTGGCCGTGGTGGTGGCCACCGTACGCGCGCTCAAGTACAACGGCGGCGTGGCGCGTGACGATTTGGGTCAGGAAAATCTGGCTGCATTGCAGGCCGGCCTGCCCAATCTGCTCAAGCATATCGACAATCTCAGGCATGTTTTCGGCTTGCCGGTGGTGGTCGCGATCAATCGCTTCAGCACCGACAGCGAGGCTGAACTTGCCGCCATCGAAGCGGCCTGCAACGCCCGTGGCGCGGCCGTGTCGTTGACCGAAGTATGGGGCAAAGGTGCCGAAGGCGGTGCCGATCTGGCAGGCAAGGTACTGGCCGCGCTGGACGCGGGCGGTGAGGGTTTCCGTTTCGCCTACGGCAATGCATTGCCGGTGGTCGAGAAAATCCGCGCCATCGCAAAGCGCATTTACGGGGCTGACGAAGTGGACTTCAGCACCGAAGCCCTGGCGGAGATCGCGCAGCTGGAGCGACTTGGGCTTGGTGATTTGCCGGTGTGCATGGCCAAGACGCAATACTCGCTGAGCGACAATCCGGCCTTGCTGGGCTGCCCGAGCGGTTTTCGCATTCATGTGCGGGGTATTACGGTTTCTGCGGGCGCAGGCTTCATCGTCGCCCTGTGCGGCAACATGATGAAAATGCCCGGCTTGCCGAAAAGTCCGGCAGCCGAGCGCATCGATGTGGATGAGCGGGGCGTGATCAGCGGGCTGTTCTGAAACCGCCCATCCTCCCGTCGGCGGTGCGCTAAAGTGTGCCTTCTTTGTGGAGCTATCGGTCATGCCGTCATCCGTTGCACTGCCGCGCATATTGCTGGTCGAAGACGATCCGATCAGCCGTGCCTTTCTGCAGGAAGCAACTTGCACCTTGCCAGCCCGGGTTGATGATGCCGCCTCCGTGCAGGAAGCCCTGCAGCGGGCGGCGTGTGTTGAATACACCCTTTGGTTGATTGATGCCCACCTGCCCGATGGCAGCGGTGGTGAGCTTCTGGCGGCGCTGCGCAAGACGCATCACTCAGCTGCCACGTTGGCGCTGGCGCATACCGCGTCACAGGATGCGGCCACCTTGAGTGAGCTTTATCGGCAGGGCTTTGACAGCGTGATCTGCAAGCCACTGTCCCTGCAGGATTGGCAAAGGGCGTTGCGCGAGAGCCTGTCTCCGCCGGATGCGGGCTGGGATGAAGCGAGCGGCTTGGCGGCAGTGGGTGGCAGACAAGCAGCCTTGCAAGGGTTGCGGGAATTGTTTCTGGCCGAACTGGTCGGGCAGCATCAAGCGATTCTGGCGGCACTTGCCGATACGGACATGGCCGTTGTGCACGAATGTTTGCATCGACTCAAGGCCAGTTGCGGCTTTGTCGGTGCCAAGGGACTGCAAGCGGCAGTGTGGCGTCTGGATGCCAATCCTCATGACCGGCAGGCGTTGGCGTACTTCAATCTTCAATTGCGTGCCTTGCTGGCAAAAAAGCCAAGCTGACGGTTTGATGAGCAAAGCTGTTCAATCGTGCACGACGATGGTCGAAGCTCACCCGTTTGCGGGGGGAGGGCAGTGGTGGCTCTGGCATAATAACGAGCTTGATACGAGCCGGCATGAGCTGGCGCAACCCCCACAGGAGTTCCCATGACCCAAACCATTACCATCATCCGTGGCGACGGCATCGGCCCGGAAATCATGGATGCCACGCTGCATGTGCTGGAGAAAATGAACCTCGGCCTGCAGTACGAAGAAGCCGATGCCGGCCTCGTCGCGCTGGAAAAACACGGCGAGTTGCTGCCGCAGGCCACGCTGGATTCGATCGCCAAAAACAAGGTGGCGCTGAAATCGCCGCTGACAACGCCGGTGGGCGAGGGCTTCACCTCGATCAACGTCACCTTGCGCAAGAAGTTCGACCTGTACGCCAACGTGCGTCCGGCCAAGAGCTTCCCCAACACCAAATCGCGTTTCCCGAGCGGCGTGGATCTCATCACCATCCGCGAAAACACCGAGGGGCTGTACATCGGTGAAGGCCAGACCCTGAGCGAAGACGGCGAAACTGCCATCAGCGTCTCAAAGGTCACGCGCAAGGGCGCCGAGCGCATCGTCCGCTATGCCTTCGAGCTGGCACAAAAAACCGGACGCAAGAAAGTCACCGTGGTGCACAAGGCCAACATTCTGAAAACCACCAGCGGCCTGTTTCTGAAAACCGCACGCAAGGTGGCTGAAGAGTTCCCCGGCATCGAATGCAACGAGATGATTGTCGATAACACCTGCATGCAGCTGGTGATGCGTCCGGAACAGTTCGACGTGATCGTCACCACCAACCTGTTCGGTGACATCCTTTCCGATCTGTGTGCCGGTCTGGTGGGCGGTCTGGGGCTGGCGCCGGGGGCCAACATCGGCGAGAAAGCAGCGATCTTCGAAGCCGTGCACGGCTCGGCACCGGACATCGCCGGCAAGGGCATTGCCAACCCCTGCGCCCTGCTGCTGGGGGCTGCGCAAATGCTCGATCACCTGGCGATGCCGCAACAGGCCGAGCGCCTGCGCAACGCCATCGTCGCCACGCTCGATGCCCGCGACAACCTGACCCCCGATCTGGGTGGCACCGGCACCACCCTGCGCTTTGCCGAGGCGATTGCGGCACGGCTCTGAGGCGCACGCCACTTCGTGCGGAAAGCGCCGGCAGTCCGGCCGCTTGCTCGCACGGCGACAACCCCGTGTTCTGCCGAACACAGGGTTTTTCATGCATGACAGTGCACGGTTCAGAGCGCGTGGTTGCGTACGTGTATTCGGTCGGGTGATGGCTGCTGTCCGCCGCGCGTGATGAACCGGGGGCAGCGCCTTTTTCTCCTTGCCGTCGCAGTGCTTTACAAGCCTCGGCGACCTGCCCACAATGGCGGCCCTTCTCTTTCATCTTGATAAGGCGATGAAACCTGTCCCGAGTGCGGCGGCCTTGCTGCCCCTGTTGCTGTTCGTGGCGCTGTTTTTCGGTGCCGGCGTGTATTTCACCTCGCAGGGCGAACCGATGGGTTTCTATGCCCTGCGTGCACCGGTGGCCATTTTGCCGGCACTGGCACTGGCGCTGTGGTGGGCCAGGCGACGCGGCGTGGAGGCCGAGCGCGTGCTGCTTTCGGGGATGGGCGATCCGGGCATCATGCAGATGTGCCTGATCTTCCTCATGGCCGGCGCCTTCGCTGCCGTCACCAAGGCCATCGGTGCGGTGGATGCGGTGGTGGCACTCGGCGTTGGCAACCTGCCTCCGGCGTTGATTTTGCCCGGCCTGTTTGCCGTTGCTGCCTTCATTTCGCTTGCCATCGGCACCTCGATGGGCACGCTGGGTGCGGTGGTGCCGATTGCCGTCGGCGTTGCCGAGGCGGCAGGACTGTCTCCTGCACTGGTGGTGGCAAGCGCAGTCGGCGGAGCGATGTTCGGTGACAACCTCTCGGTGATTTCCGATACCACCATCGCCGCCACCCGCAGTCAGGGCGCGCAGATGCACGAGAAGTTCCGCGAGAACTTCAAGATCGCGCTGCCGGCGGCACTCGCCACCATGCTGCTGCTTGGCCTGCAACAAAGCGGCAGCTCGCCGGCCGAAGCGCAGAATCTGGCCTCGGCATGGCTGACGCTGCCGTATTTTCTCGTCCTCCTGCTCGCCATCACCGGCGTGAACGTGCTGATCGTGCTGGCGTTCGGCCTGATTGCAGCAGGCCTGATCGGGGGGCTCTACAGCCCCACGCCCTACGGTCTGGTGGAGTGGATGAACAACATCTGGACGGGCTTTGAGAGCATGTTCGAAATCATGTTGCTCTCCATCCTGATTGGCGGGCTGGCCGCGCTGACCCGCGCCAGCGGCGGGCTGGCCTGGATTTCACGCAAAATTGCCCATCTGGCGCGTGGACATGCCGGGCGGCGCAGCGGCGAACTCAGTATTGCCGCACTTTCGGCCACCACCGATGTCTTTACCGCCAACAATACCGTGGCGATTCTGGTCAGCGGTCCCCTGGCACGCGACATTGCCGAGCAGCATGGTGTCAGTCCGCGCCGTGCGGCCAGCATTCTCGACATCTACAGCTGCGTCATGCAGGGCGTGATTCCCTGGGGGGCACAGATTCTTCTGGCCGCCTCGCTGGCGGGCTTGCAGCCGCTGCAAATCGCCGGACAAGTCTGGTACTGCTGGTTGCTGGCCATCGTCGCACTGGGCTTCATGCTGTGGCCGAAGAAGGCACATCCCTGAATAGCGGAGAAAGCGAAAAGCAACAAGGCCGCCTTTCGGCGGCCTTGTCGAGTCCGTGCGGTGGTGATGTTCAATCGCGCGATTGCAGCTTGGCAAGAAGACGCAGAAACTCCACGTACAGCCATACCAACGTCACCATCAGGCCGAAAGCACCGTACCACTCCATGTACTTAGGGGCACCCTGTTCGACGCCGGTTTCGATGAAGTCGAAGTCCAGCACCAGATTGAGGGCGGCAATCACCACCACGAACAGGCTGAAGCCGATGCCGATCAGGCCGGACTCATGGATGAAGGGGATGTTGATGTTGAAGAAGCCGAGCACGATGGTGGCGAGGTAGATCAAGGCGATGCCGCCGGTTGCTGCCACCACGCCGAGCTTGAAGTTCTCGGTTGCGCGAATGAGGCCGGAGCGATAGGCAAACAGCAGGGCAAACAGGGTGCCGAAGGTCAGCATCACCGCCTGCAATACAATGCCATCGAACTTGGCGTTGTACATGGCCGATACGGTGCCGAGAAAGAAGCCCTCGACTAGGGCATACAGTGGTGCGGTCACCGGAGCCCAGGTTTTCTTGAACACGGTGACGAGAGCCAGCGCAAAGCCACCGATTGCCCCGCCCAGAAGATAGAGCTTGGCACCTGATGTCAGGTTGCCACTGGCATCGAAGGTCTGCGACCAGGAGAAGGCAGCGGTCAACACGGCCAACAGCAGGAGGAAGCCGGTTTTGTTGACTGTGCCGTTCAAGCTCATCACATCGTTGCCACGCTGGCTCAGCGTGCCGCTTTCAAGGTCGAGAAAAGTGGATTCGCCAAGGGCGGGATTGCCGCTGCGGATCATCGGAAAGCTCCTGAGAGTCATGAGTGTGTTGTGAGGATAGAGCCTTGTGATTGAATTTTCACCTTTTTTGAAAAAAACATGCGCAAGCATGCAAAAAGATTTGACAGACGGGATCGCAATCGGCAAAATGCGCAGCTTCGCAGCATCAACGAGTGCGGCGGAATTGACCGGTACTCCGGCGGGGTATAGCGCAGTCTGGTAGCGCGCCTGCTTTGGGAGCAGGATGTCGGGGGTTCGAATCCCTCTACCCCGACCACCGAGTCGATCTCGTCCACCTTCGATGTTTATCCGCAAGAGCGCCCGTAGCTCAATCGGATAGAGCACCGGCCTTCTAAGCCGGTGGTTGCAGGTTCGATTCCTGCCGGGCGCGCCAGTTGCCGCGGGCAGGCGAAAATTCAGTGGTGGCTGTAGCTCAGTTGGTTAGAGTACTGGATTGTGATTCCAGTGGTCGGGGGTTCGAATCCCCTCAGCCACCCCATCAAAATCAGGGAGATTGTTGCGCGAAGAAATTTTCGTGTTATGATTTCCAGCTCGGGGCCGTTAGCTCAGTTGGTAGAGCAGCTGACTCTTAATCAGTAGGTCCAAGGTTCGAATCCTTGACGGCCCACCATCTACCCGAAACCCGGCTCATTGCCGGGTTTTTGCTTTCATGCTTCCCGAGTGAAGGCAAACGCGAAAGTGGCGGAATTGGTAGACGCCCTGGATTTAGGTTCCAGTGCCGCAAGGCGTGGGGGTTCGAGTCCCCCCTTTCGCACCACATTATCGTCCCGAGCCATCCCGGGAAGTCTCAAAAACCCCAGTAGCCGCAAGGCTTCTGGGGTTTTTTGTGTCCCGTAGCGTCTCACAGCGTCCCATTGAATCCAGCTTCTTCAGGGGGTATTTTTGGGGGTATCTCGGGGGTACTTTTGGGAAGTCATGGCACAAGGCAAGCTGACAGCGTTAGAGGCCAAGAACGCCAAGCCGGGCAAGCACTTTGACGGTGGCGGGCTTTATCTGCATGTGATGCAAAGCGGGGGGCGGTACTGGCGGCTGAAATACCGCTTTGCCGACAAGGAAAAAGTGCTTGCGCTGGGGGTATCTCCAGCCGTGAGCCTGTCCGAAGCCCGAGAGAAAGCCGAGGCCGCCCGCGCGCTGCTGCGGGATGGGCAAGACCCCGGCGCGGTGAAGGCGGAGCGCAAGGCGCGCGCCAAGCAGGCCGCTGAAGCCGCCTTCCCATTGGTGGCAGAGGCATGGCTTGCCAAGCACCGGCAGGCATGGGCACCGGCAACGCTGAAAAAGGCGCGCTATATCATCGGGGACTACCTGACCCCGGCCTTGCGCAAACAATCCGTGGCGACCCTGACAAGCAAGGCAGCCAGTGAGGCGCTGGGCAAGATTCCGCCAACGCTGGCTGTCATGGCACGCAGTTACCTTCAGCGCATCATTACCCATGCCATACAGGAAGGATTGCGCGAGGATGGCAAGCTGTTATCCCTGCGCGGCGTGGTGCCGAAGGCCGAGAAGGGGCATATCCCGGCAGCGGTGGACTTGGCCGACGTGCGCCTTGTCGCTGAAGCCGTGGAGCGCTACCCCACGCCAGTCACGCGCGCGGCCTTGCGCATCGCCATGCTGACCGCACAGCGCCCCGGCAACGTGGTGGCGATGGAATGGGCAGAGGTGAACCTTGAAGCGGGCGAATGGTCAATCCCGGCAGCCAAGATGAAAACCCGGCACGCCCATATCGTGCCCCTGTCCCGGCAGGCCGTGGACACCCTGCGCGCGCTGCTGGCCTATACCGAGGGCAAGCAGTACGTCTTTCCACCGCTGGCCCGGCAGACCACGCCGCACCTGCACCGGGACGCCTTGAGCAAGGCGCTACGGGAGAGCGGCTTGCAGGGCACCCATTCAACGCATGGTTTCCGGGGGATGTTCCGCACCGTGGCACGGGAGCGGCTGGGCATTGCCGCTGACGTACTGGAAGCGCAGCTTGCCCACGCCAAACGGGACGAGATACAGAAAGCCTACGACCGCACGGCCTTTCTGGCAGAGCGGCACCGGGCAATGCAGGCATGGGCGGATTACTTGGACGCCCTGCGCGCAGGCACGGCCAACGTGGTGCCGTTCAGGCAGGTGGCCTAAAGTGCGCGTCAAGCTGCTGACTGGCAAGCAGAATCCAGAATTGGGTGCAGACCGATGGTGGGCAGCCGGTGGCCGGGGCGCAATTTTGCGCTTTGCTTTGGAATCAGGCACTTGCCGCCCCGTCTTGGCTCCAAGGCTGACAGTGCCATCAGGCCGCTTGCTTCAGGGTGAAATCCACATGCAGCCCTTCATAGGGGAAATGCACGCCCTCTGCCGTCTTGTCCAGAACCCCGGCATTCACCAAGGCGATGATGTCGCCATGTACCGCTTTCACG
>JBHADJ010000125.1:0-55909 GCA_041855065.1 Lysobacter sp. | reverse complement strand
CATCACGATGCCGTCCTCGCGCAGGAAGCGGCGCTGGTGCGCGGCGCGCAGGCCGCTTTCCATGCCGGCGTGATAGGGCAGCGCCGGGATATCGTGTTCCTGCAGGAAGGCGGCGATTTCTTCCACCTTGCGCCGCGACATGGCATAGACGATGCCGGCCTCGCCGTGGTGGCCGCGCAGGAAATCCAGCAATTGCCGCCGACTGTTGCCCTTCTGGGTGATGGTGTAGCGGATATTGGCGCGGTCGAAACTGCTGATGAAGTGCCGTGCCTCGGCAAGTTGCAGGCGCTCGGCGATTTCCCGCTGGGTGGGCGGATCGGCGGTGGCGGTCAGGGCGATGCGCGGCACCTCGGGCCAGCGCTCGTGCAGCAGGGTCAGTTCACGGTATTCGGGCCGAAAATCATGCCCCCATTGCGAAACACAGTGCGCCTCGTCGATGGCGAACAGCGCAATCCAGGTGCGCCCGAGCAGGGCAAGGAAGCGCGGCGTGAGCAGCCGCTCCGGTGCCACGTACAGAAGTTTCAACTCGCCGGCGACAAGGGCGCGTTCGATGTCACCGGCTTCTTCAAGGTCGAGGCTGGAGTTCAGAAACGCCGCCGCCACGCCGGCTTGTCGCAGGGCTTCCACCTGATCCTGCATCAGGGCGATGAGGGGCGAGATGACGATGGCGCATCCCGGACGCAGCAGCGCCGGAATCTGGTAACACAGCGATTTGCCGCCGCCGGTGGGCATCAGCACCAGCGCATCGCCGCCTTCGGCCACGTGAGCGACGATCTCCGCCTGCGGGCCGCGAAAGGCCGCATGGCCAAAGACCTGTTGCAAGGTGGCAAGGGCGGCGTCGGGAACCGGGGCGTTCATTGCGGCAAGGAGAACCTGCAAAGGGGGCGCAGCAGGACGCCGGTCAACCGGCGCGATCGACATCCAACGCACGGCGCAACATCACCATGCGTCTTGGCATCCCGGCGCAAACGAGAGTTTCCCGGACAAGGCAGCCGCTCAGCGGCGTGCCGCTTCGATGAAGCGCAGAAACTCGTTGCGGGTGCGGGCATCTTCGCGAAATGCGCCAAGCATGGTGCTGGTCACCATGCTCACACCGCGCTTGTGCACGCCGCGGGTGGTCATGCATTCATGGGCGCCTTCCACCACCACCGCAACACCGGCCGGTGCCAGCACGCGCTGGATGCAATTGGCGATTTGCGCGGTCATTTTCTCCTGCACCTGGAAGCGACGGGCATAGGCATCCACCACGCGCGCCAGCTTGCTGATGCCCACGACACGTCCGTTCGGCAGATAACCCACATGCACGCGTCCGATGATGGGCGCCATGTGGTGTTCGCAGTGGCTTTCGTATTCGATGTCGCGCAGCATGATCATTTCGTCATAGCCCTCCACTTCCTCGAAAGTGCGGCGCAGGTATTCATCCGGGTCGATGGCATAGCCGGAGAACCAGTCACCATAGGCTTTGACTACCCGCTTGGGGGTGTCGAGCAAACCTTCGCGCGCCGGATCTTCGCCGGCCCAGCGCAGCAAGGTGTGCACGGCGGCCTCGGCCTCGTCACGGCGGACACCGTTGCGCAAGTCGGAATCGGAATGGGAAGTGGCGTCGCTCACGGGCAATCCAGAAGGCTGAAAACGCATCATGTTACCCGCTAAGCGAGGCGGCTTTGGCAAAACCGGGGATGCTGCTCACGTCACGGTTGACGCAGGCAGCCGCTGGCAAGACTCTCGCGCAACGCAGCTTGCCAGTTGCGCGGATCGATGCCTTTGCTGCGTCGCCAATCCACATCGTAGAGCGTGGCGCCATAGCGCACACCGCGATCACACAGCAATGTCACGATGCTGCCGACCTCTCCGGCCGTCTTCATGCGGGTGGCCAGTTGCAGGCAGGCCACCCAGTTGGTGCCGGACGAGCCACCATAGCGGAAGCCGAGAATCTCCTCCAGCAACAACATGGCGGCAATCGAGGCAGTATCCGGCACTTCGATGACCTCATCCACCACATCGAACTGGAAGCTCGGCTCGACTTTCTGGCGGCCAATGCCTTCGATCAGGCTGAGCCGCTCCACCCGTGCCTCGCGATCACGCCGTGCCCAGGCAGAGGCATACACCATGCCCTCCGGCTCGGCCACGCACAGCCGCGTGTCAAGGCCTCGATAACGCAGGTAGCGACCAATGGTTGCGGAAGTGCCGCCGGTACCAGCACCGCAAACGATCCAGCTGGGAGCCGGATGCGGTTCGTGAGCGAGCTGGCCAAGAATCGACTCGGCAATATTGTTGTTGCCACGCCAATCGGTCGCTCGCTCGGCAAGGCCAAACTGATCGAGAAAACAGGCACCATCCGCGGCGATTTCACGCGCCCTGCCCTGAGTGCACACACCCGGCGGCGTGAGGTCGCATTGCCCGCCCAAGGCACGTACCGCTTCAATCTTGCCCGGTGCGGTGTTGTCGGGCATCACCGCGATGAAGGAAAGCCCGAGCAAGCGTGCGAACCATGCCTCGGAAATGGCCGTGCTGCCGGAGGAAGCATCCACCACGGTTTGACCGGGCTTCAGGCGGCCATTGCACAGCGCATACAGGAAAAGCGAGCGTGCCAGCCGGTGCTTGAGGCTGCCGGTCGGATGCGCGGCCTCATCCTTGAGGTAGAAGTCGATGCCGGGAAAGCCGGGAAAGGTGAAATGCAGCAGATGCGTATCTGCCGAGCGGGCGGCCTCGCGCTGCAAAAGGGCGATGGCATGATTGACCCATTGACGTTCTGTCTGAAAGGACATGACAGGCTCCTTGGAAAAACGGCTCATTAGAGCAGAGCGAGCTCAATGAAACCATGTGGCATTTCCACAAAACCATTAAGCCAGCTTCCTGCATACTGTGAAAAGGCCATTAAATTTCACATCAAGGGAGATGCCATGAGCAAGTTCGACCATATCGCCAGCCGAGCCGCCGATGTGGCTTCGCAAGTGGGGCAAAAAGCTGCCGGAATTGCCAGCCAGGTGGGCAACCGTGCCAGCCATCTGGGACACAACATCAAGGGCGGTTTGCCGGATGTGGCGCTCAAATGGGTAGAGACAGGTGCTGCATTGGCGGCCGCTCGCAGCGGAGCCAAAGTGGCAACATCGTTTGTCCGTCGTCATCCGGTATTGGTGGTGGCCGCCGCCGCCGGCGCCGGGGCTCTCTGGTATGCGGCTCGCCGTCAGGCACGCAAGAAGGCCGAGCGCGCCGCGATCGAAGGCCAGGTTCGTCGTCTTGATCAGCAGCCGCTCGACTACGCCGAAGGCCAGAGCGAAGAAGACAATTGAGTGAACCCTGCCTTCCGGCGGTACCGGAAGATACTCAGACCGATGCCGGAGTGCTGCATGGCTCCGGCATCTTGCTTTGGGATGCGCTGGCCCGCGCTTTGCCATCATCTTGTCCCGCTTGCCGCCCGCTCCCACGGCAGTTGCACCACATTCGATACGCGAAAGGCTTGACCAATGGTGGACAGTAGTGAGCCGGATGGCAGTCGTGAAATAATGCGCCGCCCTGCCAAACACGCATGGCAGGCGACAAACGCTGCGGGGGCTGGCGCATTTCAAGGCAGTGCCGCGGTTTTTGCACAATGATCATTCCGCTGTCGTAGCCCCCGAAATGAATACCCGCCCCCCTCCGCCCTCCCCGCCGCGCAGCAAATTCAATGCGTTGTGGCGGCTGATGCGTGCCGATCGCCCGATTGGCTGGCTACTGTTGCTCTGGCCGACCGCCTGGGGGCTGTGGTTTGCCGCCGGCGGCATCCCGGACTGGCACCCTCTGCTGGTATTCCTGCTTGGCGTGTGGCTGACTCGGGCCGCCGGTTGCGTCATCAACGACTATGCCGACCGTTGGCTGGATGGCGAGGTCAAACGCACCCGCGCCCGTCCGTTGGTCAGTGGTGAAGTCAGCAGCCGCGAGGCCCTGCTGCTGTTCTGCGGCCTGATGCTGGCAGCCTTTCTGCTGGTGCTGACACTCAATCGTCTGGCCATTGCCATGAGCGTGGTGGGCGTGATTCTGGCGGCCAGTTATCCCTATCTCAAGCGCTACACCTATCTGCCGCAGGTGTATCTGGGCATGGCGTTCGGCTGGGGAATTCCGATGGCGTTTGCCGCCATCCAGGGGCAAGTCCCTCCCTTGGCCTGGTTGTTGTACATCGGCAATATTTTCTGGGCCACCGCTTACGACACGTGGTATGCGATGGTGGATCGCGATGACGATTTGCGCATGGGCTCAAAATCCACCGCCATCCTGTTTGGCGATCTGGACTTGCTGGCACAGGCCGTGCTGTATGCCGGCATGTTTGCGGCACTGGCACTGGCAGGCTTGCGTGCCGATGTCGGGGGATACTACTGGGCAGGACTGGGGGCAGCCGTAGTGCTGGTGCTGTACCAGTTTCATATTGCCCGACAACGGGCACCTGACGCCTGCTTCCGCGCCTTCCTGCACAACAACTGGGTAGGCATGGTGATTTTTGCCGGAATTGCGCTGGATTTTGCCCTGCAAAAAGGCTGACTAACTGCTCGCCTTGCGGCAGTCATGGGTGATGTCGAGTGCCGGGCGCTGTGCCCGGCTTGCGACATGGGCAAGCCCCAGCACGGTATCGAAGACGTGGTCATGCGAATAGGGGTTGCGCGTCTTGCGTTGCAGGCAGGCAAGGTCGAGCCCGCTGTCGGCGGCGTAAGCCGGCGAGGCCCACAGAATCATCGGCACCCGGGTTTGTTGCGCCGGGGCGAAGGCATACGGCGCGCCGTGCAGGTACAGGCCCTTCTCGCCGGTGGATTCGCCATGGTCGGAGACATACAGCAAGGCGCCGTCGATGGCGGCATCCTGCTGCAAGGCGTGAATCAGCTGTGCCAGCACGTGATCGGTATAGAGGATGGTGTTGTCGTAGCTGTTCAAGATGGCTTCGCGCGGGCAGCTTTGCAGTTGCGTGCTGCGACATTCGGGCTGGAAGCGGGCGAAGTCTTGCGGATAGCGGGCGTAATAGGCCGGGCCGTGGCTGCCCAGCATGTGCAGGACGATGACGGTATCGGCCTTGACCTCGGCCAGCCGGGTTTTCAGCACGTCCACCAGAATGCCGTCATGGCAGCCATCGGCATCGCACCAGCGCGGATCGGGCTGCTCGCTCCACTGACGCTCCTTGACGCGCTCGGCCACCCGCTTGCTGCCGGTGTTGTTGTCGAACCATTCCACTTGCCAGCCGGCGCGGGCAAGCAAATCCAGCGCATTGTCGCGGTAGTTGGCTACGCGCTGGTTGTAATTTTCCCGACCAAGATCGGAAAACATGCACGGCAGCGAGGTGGCGGTATTGGTGCCACAGCTTTGCACTTGGCCAAAGTACAGCACCGGCAGCCGGGCAAGCTCGGGGTTGGTGTTTCGCGGGTAGCCATCGAGGGCAAAACTTTCGGCGCGGGCAGATTCGCCCACCACCAGCACCAGTACCCGGGGCTTTGCCGAGCCGCCAAGGCGTGGCAGGCGGTGGGCATCCTCGCCAATCGGCACATGCACCGGCTCGCCTTCCAGCGTGTGTTTGAGGTGGCCGCGGATGGCCGAAAGCACCGAGAACGGCAGGGTGAGATAGCGCACTTCCGGGTGATTGCGCACGAACGGAATCACCTGCTGCCCGGCCAGGGTGATGGCGAGCGCCACCGGTGCCAGCGTCAGCAACAGCGGCTTCCAGCGCGAGAGCAGCTCGCGGGCGAAGGGCTGCCAGTCAATCCGCACCCAGGCCAGCAGCAGCGCCGGCAACACGCCAAGCAGGGCGATGCGGGTGAGCACCCAGGCCGACATCATTTCCCCGGCCTCGCGCCGGTCGGTCTCGAACACGCTGGCAATCGCGTGGCGATCGACCACGGCACCAAAATCCACGGTCAGCACATTGGCCGAGGCCGAAAACAGCAGCAACAGCATGAGCCAGGGTTTGAGCACGCCGCGAAAGGACAACGGCAGCATCAGGAACAGCGCAAATGCCAGCAGCAGCGCCGCCATCAGCCCGCGAAAGGCCAGCCCCGCCAGCGTCGAATCAAACGGCACTGCCAGAATCAGCCCCCACAACCGCTGGTTGCACAGCAAGACAATCCACAGCGCCGTCAGAAGCATCAGGGCATTGGCCGAAAGCGCGGGACGGTGACGGAAAAGGCGGGCAAAGCGTGACGCAAAAGACATGGCAGAAACACGAAAAAAGACGGGAAACACGCCCGCCGCCCTTGCGGACGGCGGGATGCGAGCCGGGATGATGGGGCGTGGAGCTTAGTGCAGGCTTAAGTGCGGCGCACGCTTGCCTTATCGAAAAGCCGACTCATCCGAGCTTGGGTCTGTCTTTGGCAGGCGGGCGCGGGGAAGCACAAAAACCACTGGAAAAAACCACGGGGTTTTCGCTCCTTCCGAGCCCCGAGCCTTACTTCAAGCTGCGTTCAAACAGCTCATAGATGCGGCGGTATTGGTCATACCAGCTGGCCGGGTGCTGGTAGCCGTGGCGCTCCAGCGGGTAGCTGGCGAGCTCCCAGTTGTGCTTGCGCAATTCGATCAGGCGCTGGGCCAGCATCACCGAATCGCGGTAGAACACGTTGTCGTCGATCATGCCGTGGCTGATGAGCAAGTGCCCTTGCAGGCGGTCGGCAAACTCGATCGGCGAGGAGCGGCGATAGGCCTCCGGGTCGATGTCCGGGGTGTTGAGGATGTTGCTGGTATAGCCATGGTTATATTGCGTCCAGTCGGTGACCGGGCGCAGCGCGGCACCGGCCTTGAACACGTCCGGGCGCTGGAACAGGGCCATGAAGGTCATGAAGCCGCCATAACTGCCGCCATAGATGCCGACACGCTCGCGGTCGCCCTGCTGCTGCCCGGCCAGCCAGTCGATGCCATCAAGGTAATCTTCCAGCTCGGGTTTGCCCATGTGGCGATAGATGGCAGTGCGCCAATCGCGGCCATAGCCGGCAGAGGCACGGAAATCCAGATCCAGCACGATGTAGCCCTGCTGCACCAACAGGTTGTGGAACATCTGTTCGCGGAAATAATTGGGATAGCCGGCGTGCACGTTCTGCAGATAGCCGGCGCCATGCACGAACAGCACGATCGGGTAGCGTTTGCCCGCTTCCAGTTGTGCCGGGCGATAGAACTTGCCCCAGACCTCGCCCGCACCGTGTTTGGAGGGAATGCGGACATATTCGGGGGCGATGAACTGCATGGCGCGAAACTCGGCGCTGCGGGTATCGGTGAGCTTGGCAAGGCCGCTGCCGTCGCTGCCGATCACTGCCAATTGCGGCGGGGTATAGCTGGCCGACCAGCGCAGCAGCAGTTGCCGGCCATCGGGCGAGAGGGCGAAGTCTTCCACGCCGTCGAGGGCGGTCACTTCGCGCACCTGCCCGCCGCTGGCCGGCACATGGCAGACCTCGTAATCGCCCGGCCAGGCGCGGTTGCAGCGGAAGTAGAAGCTGCGGCCATCGCGCGCGACTTCCACCTGCGAGACTTCCCAGCGGCCGTCGGTGAGCTGGCGACGGCGCTCGCCGGCGAGGGTATACAGATGCGAGTAGCCGCTTTCCTCGGACAAATACCACAGCGTGCGGCCATCGGGCAGCCAGCCGAATTCGTTGAACGACCAGTTGATCCAGGCTGCATCATGCAGGCGGTGGCGCGGTTCAAGGCGGGCATTGGCAAGGTCGAGCGTGACCAGCCAGCGATCCTTGTTGTCGATGGCGCGCAGCATCAGCGCCGCGGTAGCGCTGTCCTCGCGCCAGCGCACTTCATCCAGAAGGCGCAGCGGGCGCGGCCCCTTCAGCGGCTCTTTGCCTGCGGCCTTGCGCAAACCCGCCAAAGGATCGTCGGCAATGCCGGGCAGATTGTCGGGCTGGATTTCGCGCACTTGCCCGGTGGCGACCTCGGCCAGCCACAACCGCTGCGGCAGCGGCGCATTGCGCCCCACGCGGGTGCGCACGTCCTCGAACTCCTCGTAACCGGAGCGAGTGACATAGGTCGGCATCTTGCCACCCTGGCCGGGATTGTCCGCCTTGGCGGTGGTCACCACCAGCAGCCAGCGACCATCGGGCGAGAGCGCGCTGTCGGCGATGTTGACCTCCTTGCCCAGATAAATCCGTGCCGGTGCGCGGCTCGGATCGTCGCTTTGCCGCGTTTCCGCGGCTTCGCGCAGCGCATCGCGGCGGCGGTCTTCCTCGCGCAGCGTGTCGATCAGGCGCAGTTGCAGCTCGCGCAGCGCATCGGCCTTCGGCGGCGTGCCGGGACGCTCCTCTGCCACCGGCGTTGCGGCTTCGCCGACCAGCTGCCCGTCCCAGCGATACCAACTGGCGCCTTGCCGCCAGATCAGCCCGCCCTCGCGCGACCATTGCAGGCGCGTGGCGGCGGTATTGCTGCGGGTCAATTGCTGCAGGCGGCCATTGCGGCGCTCGCGCACGAATACATCGCCATTGCGCACGAAGGCCGTGCGCTGCCCATCGGCACTGTAGTGCACTTCGGCGGCATCCGCATCGGCTGCTGCATCGAGCTTGCGCGCGGTGCCGCCCTCGCTGGCGATGCGGAAGGTATCGCGCACGTCGCTGCCCACGCGCTTTTGCCGGAAATCAATCGCGCGCCCGTCCCAATGCCACTGTGCCGCCTCCACCCCCGGTCCGATCCAGTCCGGGTCGGCCATGATTTTCTCCAGCGTCAGCGGCGTGCTGGCGGTGGCAGGCAGGGCAAGAAAAGCGGCAAGCGCAAGCGTGATTGAGCGTGGACGCATGAGGTCGGCCTTGAGGGAGAGAAAACGAATTCTAAATGAGCCATCGACACCGCAACGCCGGCAACCATACGGAAATCCTCGATAACGCCTCTCTGCCGCATCACATGCGGAATCCCGCCAGCCCGATGAATTCCCGGCATGTCGCCTCCCGCTCCATGCCAGTTGCTGGTCGGCACACCGGCATTTGCAGGGTGCGGCCCATCGAACTTACTACGCCTCTTCGTTGTCGCTCGCACTCGTCGCTGACCCGGATCGGTCGCCTTGTGCACCCCGACGAAATGACTGCGCCACCCGAAGGTGGCGCAGTTGCTTCGCTCAGAACGGAATCTCGAGCCCGGGCTGAAGTGCCAGCAGACGCTCGCGGAATACCCCTTTGATGCGCGCCAGTCCCGCTTCGTCACGCGCCTCGAAGCGCAACACCATCACCGGCGTGGTATTGGATGCCCGCACCAGCCCCCAGCCATCCGGCCAGTCGGCACGCAGGCCATCGATATCGGTAATGGCTGCACCTTCGAACGGGCCTTCATCAACAAACCGCTTGATGAACGCATGCGGATTCTCCATGCCGATTTTCAGCTCTGGCGTGCTGATGCCATCGGGGATGTGCGACAACAGCTGGTCGGCATCCTCCGGCTGTCCGGCCAGGATTTCCAGGAAGCGTGCCGCGGCATAAATGCCGTCATCAAAGCCGAACCAGCGCTCCTTGAAGAAGAAGTGCCCGCTCATTTCGCCTGCCAGTTCGGCATCTTCCTCACGCATTTTCTGCTTGATGAAGGAATGGCCGGTCTTCCACATCAGCGGGCTGCCGCCATGGCGCAGAATGAACGGCGTCAGTGCACCACTGCACTTCACGTCATACACGATGACCGCACCGGGCTGGCGATCCAGCACATCGCGGGCAAACAGCATCAGCAAGCGGTCGGGGAAAATATTGTGGCCCTGCGGCGTGACCACACCCAAGCGATCACCATCACCATCGAAGGCAATGCCGACATCGGCGCCTGCACTCTGCACGACCTTGATCAGATCCTCGAGATTGTGCGGCTCGCTCGGATCGGGATGGTGATTGGGGAAGTTGCCATCGATTTCACAGTACAGGGGAATGACCTGTGCGCCAATCATCGACAGCACGCGCGGCCCCAATTCCCCGGCGGCGCCATTGCCGGCATCCACCACCACTCGCAACGGACGCGCCAGTTGGATATCCGAGGCAACTCGCTGGATGTAGTCATCACCCACCTCACGGCTTTCCAGCTCGCCCTCGACACTGGCACGATGCAGGCGACCTTCGCGGATGCGGGTGTACAAGGCAGTAATTGCTTCGCCGGAAAGGGTTTGCCCTCCCACCACGATCTTGAAGCCGTTGTAGTCGGGCGGATTATGACTGCCGGTCACTGCCACGCAAGAGCCGGTACGCAGCCGATAGGCGGCGTAATACACCAATGGCGTCGGGGCAAGACCGATATCGATCACCTTGCAGCCGGTACTGCGCAGCCCTTCGGTCAGGGCAGCCACCAGCATCGGGCCGGACAGGCGGCCATCCCGGCCCACCACGATTTCACCCAGCCCTTGCTCCTGCATCAGGCTGCCAATCGCCTGACCAATGGCACGTGCCGTATCCGCATCCAGATCCTTGCCCACCACACCGCGAATGTCATACGCACGGAAAATGCCGGCCGCGACATTGACCGCCGCTGCGTTGTCGGCAACTGCATGGCCAGCCCCCGCCACGCCCGGCTCCACCGGCGGCACCGAGGCTGCACGTTCCACGGGTTGCCCCGTGCGCCCGGACAGCATCTCCTCCAGCGTCATCTCCGGCTCGTCGGCAGCTTCCACGCGGGGCTTTTTGCTGATCGACAGAGCAAGGCGCTTGCTCAACAGCAATGCCAATCCGCCCAGTGCCAGCAACAGCCCGATGATGGCGCTTGGCAACCACCCCAACCCCAGAATTCCCGCCTCGACCTCCGGCACGCCGGCAGCCACGCGCAGACCACTGCCGGTCACCTTCACCATCCCGGTTTCGGCGGTATCGGCAAACTGCATCTCCCCCTTCTCCACCACACGTGCCGAACCCTGACGCAACCCCAGATAACCGCCCGACACATCGGCACCATCAAACGGCGCCGTCACCAGGCTCGCCGGCCAACTGACCAGCGCCACATGGCCACCGGAGAAATGGACGCCGCCCATCAACACGCTTTCCTTTTTGCCGCGCGCCAATTGAATGACAGGTACTTCGCTGCCCCGCGCTTCTTCGGCCACTGCCAGCCGACCATAGCCCGATTCGGGAAGTTTTGCGTACAGGGCATCCAATCCGGTCACCGCCAGCACGTCCACTTCCAGCGGCGAGCTGCCACTCAGTGCCTGCTCCAGCGCCGTCTTGAGTGCGGCCGCATCCCCCTTCTCGGCAGCGGCCTTCACCGCCTCCGTCGCAGCGGCATTCGCCAAATGCGCGCGCTGCTGCTTCAGCACATTGGCGATCTCGGCCGAAACCCGGTCACGCTCAGCCATCAGCGACATGCCGCCGGCACCTTCACGCCACTGCCGCACCCCGCTCCAAAGAAACAGCCCTGCCAGCAGCAACATCAATATCCCCAGCAAGGGTAACGCCTGTTTGGCCGAGCCAAGCTCGATCTTGGGTACTGCCAACTTCTTGTTTTCGCTCATGTTGTCGCCTCAACGAAGACCTGTATGTCCAAAGCCGCCCTCACCGCGAACACTCTCGGCAAAAGCATCCACCACCTGCAAACGGGCGCGCACAACAGGCAGCAATACCAGCTGGGCAATGCGATCCCCTGGCATAATCGTATGCGCCTCACGTCCCCGGTTCCAGACACTTATCAAAAGCGGCCCTTGATAATCGGCATCAATCAGCCCGGTGCCGTTGCCCAGCACGATGCCGTGCTTGTGCCCCAGCCCTGAGCGCGGCAATACCACTGCGCACAATGCAGGATCGGCGATATGAATGCTCAGCCCCGACGGCAGCAAAGCGGCGTCCCCCGGCTGCAACGTCAGCGGCGCCTCGGTTGCCGCACGCAGATCCAGCCCGGCACTGCCTTCGGTTGCATATTCGGGCAGCGCCCATTCGGGGCCAAAGCGCGCATCCAGCAGTTTTACTTGCAAAGTGTGGTACATGCGTATCAAGAATTTTTCTGAAGGAAATCGAGAAGGGTACTGGCCAACGCGGTCTTGCTGGCCGGTGCCAGCTCTGCCTGACCATCCGCCCAGACCAGAAGCAGGGCATTGTCATCGGATTCGAAGCCATAACGTGCCTGTCCGATCAAATTGGCACAAATCAGATCCGCACCTTTGCGCGTCAACTTGTCGCGCGCATAGGCGGCAAGATCCTCGCTTTCGGCAGCAAAGCCGATCACCTGGCGCGGACGCGCCGGATGCGCGGCAACATCGGCCAGAATATCCGGTGTGCGTTCCAGCGTAAGCGTCAGATGTGTTTGCCCCTTGGCTTTCTTGAGCTTGCGCGTTGCTGCCGGCAGGCTGAAATCCGCCACGGCAGCAGCACCGACATAGACATCCGCCGGCAGTGCCGCCATCACCGCCGCATGCATCTGCGCGGCACTGCGTACATTCACCCGCTCGACCCCCTCCGGGGTGGGAAGATGCACCGGACCGGCCACCAGTACCACGTGTGCGCCACGACGTGCCGCTTCAGCCGCAATGGCAAATCCCATCTTGCCGCTGGAGCGATTGCCGATGAAGCGCACCGGATCGATATCTTCAAAAGTCGGCCCGGCGCTGATCAGCCAGCGCTGTCCATCCAGCCTCATGCCAATTGCTCCACCACTGCCCGCAGGATGGATTCCGGCTCGCTCATCCGTCCCGGGCCGATTTCCCCGCACGCCTGTCCACCCTCCTCCGGCCCGACCACGGCCAGCCCGCGGGCACGCAAGACCTGCAAGTTGGCCTGATTGGCCGGATGCAACCACATCACCTGATTCATCGCCGGTGCCAGCAAAATCGGCGCGCGCGTGGCGAGACAAAGCGTCGTGAGAAGATTGTCGGCAAACCCGTGTGCCAGCTTGGCCAGGGTATTGGCAGTCGCAGGTGCCAGCACGATCAGATCCGGCCAACGCGCCAATTCGATATGGCTCATGGCAGCCTCGGCATCGGCATCCCACAGACTGCTGCGCACCGGCCTGCCGGTCACTGCCTGCAAGGTAGTAGCACCGACAAAATGCGTGGCAGCCTCCGTCATTGCCACCTGCACCGAGGCACCCGCCTTGCCAAGCAGCCGAGCCAGCTCCACGGCCTTGTAGGCCGCTATCCCGCCACAGATGCCAAGCACGATCTGCCGCCCTGCCAGAGCCATCCTATCCGTCACGGCTTTTTCCTACGCCACTCAAAGCTGCCAGCTTACCCGATGCCTCGGCTTTTCCGATGCACTTGCCATCGATTCATGCCCATGATGACGACATCGGATCCCTTTCAGGAGATACGCATGCCCATTCGCGACTGGCCCAAAACCGAGCGTCCGCGCGAGAAACTGTTGCAGCGGGGCGCTCAGGCACTCTCGGATGCCGAACTTCTTGCCCTCTTTCTCGGCTCGGGTCTTCCCGGACAGGATGCGGTCAGTTGCGCACGTCATCTGCTGATCCAGCATGGCCCCTTGCGATCCCTGCTTGAGCGCGATGCCCGGGAACTTGCGCAACTGCCGGGAATTGGTCCTGCCAGGGCCTGCCTGATTCTGGCCGCACTTGAGCTGTGTGCCCGCTTCATGGCCGCCGGGCTCGAGCGTGGCGAGTTGATGAGCGAACCAAGCGTTGCCGGGCGCTATTTCAGCCAACGTCTGCGTGGCCGCAAGCAGGAGGTGTTTGCCGCCCTGTTTCTCGACAATCGCCATCGCGCACTGGCATTCGAGGAGCTTTTCTCCGGCGGTCTGGACCGGACGGAGGTCCATCCGCGCGAAGTGGCCCGTCGCGCACTGGCACACAATGCCGCAGCGGTCATCGTGGGTCACAATCACCCAAGTGGCCATCCGGAGCCCAGCCAGGCCGATCAACAACTGACCCTTACACTGGAGCGCGCATTGGCACTTGTCGAAGTGCGCCTTCTGGATCACTTCGTGATCGGCGATGGGCCACCCGCCTCAATGGCCGCGATGGGAATGATGTGACTGCAAAACAAAACGGCACCGGGAGATCCCGGTGCCGTTTTCGCGAAGCGGATGAAGCTGGCGCGCTTGACTCAGAAGCCGTACACCACATTCAGCGTGGTGAGGGTATCGGTCTTCTTGATGCCCGGCTGCACGTCGGTATTGTGACGTGCTTCGACGCCGGCCTTCAGCGCCAGAGCGTCGGTCATCTTGACCAGAACGCCCAGATCATTGCGGATGTAGGTGTTGTTCTTGCCGGCTTCGACCAGCAGATCGTCATACAACGCAACGTTTTCGTTGAAGTTGTGGCGGAAGTTCAGACCACCGCGGAAGATGGCGCTGTTGTCGTGTTCGCGCACATCCTGGAACTTCGACCAGCGATAACCGGCACCGGCTTCCAGCGTCAGGCGAGTGGTTTCGTTGTCGATGGCGCGATAGCCGTAGCTGATGGCGGCCACATTCTGATATTCGTAGCTGGAGTAGTGGTCACGTTCGGTACGCAGACCGCCGAGGATATAGCTGCGCTCGGTCAAGTCGCGGGCGGCGCTAGCGAAAGCATCATAGCGGTAAGCGCTTTCCACGCCGTCCGATTCACCGCGCAGGAAGCCGGCACCTGCCGAGTAGGTCCATTCGCCATGGGTGCGGCTGGCATTGAGCTTGCCCACCAGGGTCTGGGTATCGGTGTTGCCCTTGGAAATGGCAAGGCCCAATTCGCCGGTGCCGCTCCAGCGGTCATCCGCCTGGGACTGAGCCAGGGCCAGGGAGGGCACTGCCAGGGCAGCAGTGATAGCAAGGGCAATCAGAGGCTTGTTCATGATGAACTCCCGTTGTGGGTTGTTGAAGTCAGGTGTGCAGACTGCACCCACAAAGCTGAATACGAAGGGAAGGACTTACAAATTATTAACAAGAAGTTCATCCTCGATAGAAGATGAAATTGCAGTGGTCACGTTCTACCCTAACGCCATGGATCGTTACGAACGCATCACCACCCTGCATCGTCTGCTCAAATCCGCACGCTACCCCGTCAGCGTGGAGCGCCTGAGGGAAGCATCAGGCGCCAGTCGTTCGACACTGTATCGAGATCTTGATTTTTTGCGCGACGCCTTGCGTGCACCATTGATGAGCGATACCCGGGGCTATTTCTACGCGCCCGCGGAAAACGAGCGGTTCGAGTTGCCCGGCCTGTGGCTGAGTGCCGAGGAATTGCACGCACTGCTGGCCGCGCGGCAGCTGCTGGCTCGCTCGGGTGTGGGTGTACTGGATGAAGCCATCGCCCCGCTGCAAGAACGCATCGATGCCTTGCTGGATCAGCAAAGCGGTGGGCAACACTGGCCGATCAATCGCGTCCGGCTGATACCCCACCGTACCCGCCATCAAGGCGAAGGCAGCTTCCGCGTCGTTGCCAGTGCCCTACTGAGTCGCCAGCGCCTGTCGTTCGAATACCATGCCCGCTCCACCGACGCGGCCAATCGTCGGCATGTCTCGCCACAACGCCTCATCCATTATCGGGACAACTGGTATCTGGACGCGTGGGATCACGATCGCGAAGCATTGCGCAGTTTTTCGGTGGATCGCATCCGTCAGGCGCACACACTGGACACGGTCGCCATCGACATGGATGAAGCCACGCTCGATACCCAACTCTCGGACAGCTACGGCATTTTCTCCGGCACCCCGCATGCTTGGGCCACCATCGTCTTCAGTGCCAAATCGGCACGCTGGGTTGCCGACGAACACTGGCATTCGCAGCAACAAGGGCGATTTCTTCCCGATGGGCGTTATGAGTTGAAAGTCCCTTACAGCACCGGCCGCGAACTGTTGATGGACGTATTGCAATATGGTGCGGACGCCGAAATCATCGCACCTTCGGCACTGCGCGAACAGGCACGCAGTCTGCTGGAACTGGCACTTGGCAACTACCGGGATTAGCTCGAACTTGCCATCCGCCATGCCCAGGGGCTTGCTCGGCAATCGGGCTTTCCCCCGGGGGCGGAATGGGGGCAAGACGCGTTGGAGCGACCACATTCCCGGACAGGGCAAGTCTTTGGAAGCGAGCAAAGATGCACTCTTGTCGCACCGAAATACTCGCCAATGAGGAGATATCCATTGCCGAGGTACACATCGGCTCCCTGCCGATCCGGCAAGCCTCGCATGTCGGCACGCCCCGGGCTGACACCGGCAGATCGCTACAATCGTGCCATGTCTCAGCCCCCTTTCGTCCTCAGGGTCGCCCTACCCCTACCCCTGCCGCAGTGCTTCGATTACTTGCCTCCCGATGGGCATTTGCCAAGTGTGGATGATGTCGGGCGGCGAGTGCAGGTAACGTTCGGGCGGCGCGAAGAAGTAGGGATGGTGGTGGATATCGGTACGTCGCAAGCGCACGGCCAGCTGCGTCCGGTGCAGGCCTTTCTGGATGAGCGGCCGCTTGTCGATGGCGAGCTGTGGCAATCGCTGCACTGGCTGGCAGCGTATCTGCATGCACCGCTTGGCGAAGTACTGGCGACTGCCTTGCCGAGCCTGCTCCGCCACGGCCAACCACTGCCCGAAACGCATCGTCACGGCTGGCAATTGACCGAAAACGGGCAGCTGCAGTATCCGACGTTGCGCAAAGGTCGTCCGCGTGCATTGGCCGAACTGCTGGCCGGCGGCCTTTGCGATGAGGCGCAACTTGATGCCCGTCTGCCAAACTGGCGGGCAGCGATGCGCCGCTTGCAAGCCCGGGCATTGGTCGAACGACGGCGCTTGCCCGAGGGGCGTGCCGAGCCGATGACCGACACACGCGGCATCAGTCTGAACGACGAACAGCAGCAGGCCGTTGCAGCCATTGTCGACAGCCAGGGATTTGCGCCCTTTCTGCTGGATGGCGTGACCGGCAGCGGCAAGACCGAGGTCTATCTGGAAGCCATTGCCGCCTGCCTTGCGCGGGGGCGGCAAGCCTTGGTGCTGGTGCCGGAAATCGGCCTGACCCCACAGACGCTGACACGCTTTCAGCGCCGTCTCGGGGTGCCGATTCACGCCCTGCACTCGGGGCTTTCCGATGGCGAGCGCGCCAAGGTCTGGGCGGCGGCTCGCAGCGGGCAAGCGCGGGTGATCGTCGGCACGCGCTCGGCGGTTTTCGTGCCGCTGCCCGAGCCTGGCATCCTGATTGTCGATGAGGAGCACGACGGCAGCTACAAGCAGCTCGATGGCATCCGTTATCACGCCCGTGATTTCGCGTTGGTGCGCGGCAAGGCTTTGCAGATTCCCGTGGTATTGGGCAGCGCCACCCCGGCACTGGAAACATTGCACAACGCGCAGAGCGGGCGCTTTGCCCATTTGCGCCTGAGAAAACGTGCTGGCACGGCCATGCCACCCGAGGTTCGCGTGGTGGACATCCGCAAATGTGCACTGGATGCCGGGCTTGCCGCCAGCACACTGACGGCGATGGAAGAAGCCCTGGATGCCGGTGGACAGGTGCTGGTTTTCAAGAACCGACGCGGCTACGCCCCCCTGTTGCTCTGCCACGACTGCGGCTGGCAGGCACAGTGCCCGCATTGCGGCAGCGACGAGCGCCCCTCGCCGATGACCGTGCACCAACACGGCCGACGCCTGCAATGCCATCACTGCGGTCAACACCGACGCATCCCGCCTGCCTGTCCGGACTGCGGCAGTCTGGCGCTGCAACCACAGGGCAATGGCACCGAACGCATCGAGGAGTTCCTCGGCGAGCGTTTCAAATCGCTCCCGGTCATCCGCATCGACCGCGGCAACACCCGTGGCCGCGATGCACTGGCTGGGCATCTGGCTCGGCTCGGCAACCAGCCGGGCATCCTTATTGGCACCCAGATGCTGGCCAAAGGGCATGACCTGCCCAATCTGACCCTAGTCGTGGTGGTGGGCATTGATGAAGGGCTTTATTCGGTGGATTTCCGCGCCAGCGAACGGCTGGCACAACTGCTCGTCCAGGTGGCCGGGCGTGCCGGTCGAGCGGAAAAACCCGGGCGCGTATTGCTGCAAACCCATCACCCTGAGCATCCACTGCTGATTACCCTGATCCGGGGCGGCTACCACGCCTTTGCCGAAGCCGAACTTGCCATCCGCAAAGCCGCCGGCTGGCCCCCCTTTACCCATCTGGCACTGTTGCGTGCCGAAGCGCGCGAAACCGAGGCGCCCATGCATTTCCTCCAGGAGGCGGCACGTCATGCGAGCGAGACGTTCTCAAGCCGTGCTGCCGACGTGTCGCAGCAGCTTGGTGGCAGCACACTGCCGCCTTTGCAAATCTACAACCCAACCCCGGCACCGCACCCACGCCGCGCTGGCTATCAACGGGCGCAGTTGTTGCTCGGCAGCGCACAGCGCGTCTTGCTGCATAGAACGCTCACGCAGCTGATGCCAGCACTTTATCCGGCCGGCAAACGATTGCGCTGGTCGCTGGATGTCGATCCACAGGATTTGTATTGAGCCGCAAGCCGTACCGGTGTCATGCGGATGCCGCACTGCCATATCCCGCGTCGCTGTATACAATGCAGAGGATTCCCCCCAACCATTGAGGTAAATCCGATGCGCGTTCTGCCTTTGACCCTCGGCCTTGGTGCCATCCTGCTGCTGGCAGGCTGCAACAAGCTGCAAGACATTGCCAACAACGCCGGTAACAACTCCACCAACGCACCTGCCAGCGTACAAGCCGCTGATGCGGTTGCCAACGCCCAAACCACCGATGCCAGCAAGAGCGATCCGCTGCTGGAAAACCCGCAGGTCGGTGACTTGTACGCCGCTCGCATCAGTGCCTTCTCCGGCGTCAGCTTCTCCGAAAACGGCGGCGAAAAGGTGGAACAGGATGTGTTCGGCATGCTGAAGGTGGTGGACGTTACCGACGACTCCATCGTGGTGATCACCGAAACCGCCGGCTGGGACAACCCGCGAGGTGCCCGCAACGACCTGCGCGGCGATCATGCCAACATCACCTGGGATGAAAGCGAGCGCATCACGCTCAAGCGCTCCGAGCTGGCTGGCCTGCTTGCCAACGGCGACATCATCGAAACCCGTCGCCTGTAATCATCCAGCACTGCCCGCAACGCCCCGGCCGCCGGGGCGTTGTGGTTTCACGTCCACCAATAGCGCAGGATGTGGAAAAACACCGGCGCGGCAAAACACACCGAGTCGAGCCGGTCGAGCATGCCACCGTGGCCTTCGATCATGTGGCCCCAATCCTTGATGCCGCGATCGCGCTTGATCGCCGACATGACCAATCCGCCATAGAACCCCATCAGATTGATGATCAGGGCAAGCAAGGCCGCCTGCCAGGGCGTGAACGGCGTGATCCACCATAGCCCCATGCCGAGCAGAGTGGCACTGGCAACGCCACCGACAAAGCCTTCCAGCGTTTTCGACGGTGACAGCCGCGGCGCAATCAGACGTTTGCCAAGCAGCTTCCCCCACACGTATTGCAACACGTCCGAGGACTGCACCACGATGACGAGAAAGGCGATCAGCAACAGATTGCGCCCCTCGAAACCGGGAATGTCGAGATTGAGCAACATCGGCACATGCGAAATGCAGTACACGCTGATCATCAGCCCCCATTGCACGGTGGCGGTACGCTCCAGATAACCGCGCGTATCCGCTTCCACAGTGGAAAGCACCGGCAGCACCAGGAAGGCATAGACCGGAATCAGGATGGCAAACAGGCCATACCAGTTGCTGTAAACCAGCCAGTACTGCCACGGCAGCACCAGATAGAAGGCCGCCAGCAAGGCGTAGTAATCCCCGCGCCGGGTCGGCGTCAGGGTCAAAAACTCGCGCAGGGCGAAGAAGGACACCAGAAAAAACAATCCCACCACGCCGACCCGGCCCAGCCAGAAGGCCAGCCCGACCAGTGCCGCCATCACCCACCAGGCCCGCACCCGCGCCACCAGATTGTCGATCACGCTGCTGGCACGTCCCCGCAGGCGCCAGCGCAGGGTTTCGGAAATCAGGCTGGCCAGCAGCAGCACGGCCAAAATGCCGAGAAAAATCAGTGCCGTATCCGGCAAGCCGCGCAACCGCTCGATCATCGCTCATCTCCTTGCCCTGCCAATGCCAGCAAGGCCGCACGGCTGACGGCAACAGGCCATCTCCGGTATTGCGCGTGCCTTCGGGGAAAATAATCAGCCCACTGCCTTCGTCCACCGCCTCGCACAGCGTTTGCAGCGGATCTTGCTGGCGGGTAGCCGCTTCGCGCTCGATCAGCACGCCATTGAATACCCGATGGATCAGATAGCGCCGCAGCGCATCGCGGCGCCAGTACTCGGCGCCGGCCACCGGACGCACCTGTGGCCGCAGCCGGGCCGGCAGTGCCGACCAAATCAGCACGAAGTCACCGTGGCTGGCATGGTTGCCGTAATACACCCGGCCGCTGGCCGCAGGCGGACAATGCCAGATGGCACGCGCGCCTGTAATCAGCCAAATGGCCGCACTCAGAACACGAGCAAGCACACGGGAAAGCATGATGGCAACAGCCCTCAAGATTGCAGGAAAAAAAGCACCACAAGCGCCAGCCATTGCACTGCCAACGCACAAAAATAGTATCGGCAAAGCCGCCAAATTCCCTGCCGGCGCGCAGCCCAACTGCGCACGTCCCCGGTAGCCTTGCGCAACCCCACCCAGCACAAAGCGGCATCCAGCGCTTCCGGCGCGGCAGCGATTTCCGGCGCAAGGCGCGCCAGCAACTGTGCATCCAGTGCCAACCGCAGGTCGAGATACATCGCCACCAACGCTGCCAACAAGCTGATCGCCATCAACAGCATCCTGCCGTTCGTTGCCGGTGGCTGCAACACGGCATACAACAGCGCTCCGGCAAGGCCGATGGCAAGCGGCAAGCGCAAACTGCGCAATGCCGTCAACCAGGCCGCCAACACTTGCAACTGCAAACGCAGATCGGCACTCATGACAATGCCTCCAATGCCTGCCGATGTGCGGCAGAAAGCACGCAATCGGGCTTGCTGGCATGCAGCGCGGTCAATGCCGTCCGGCTTGATTCGCCCAGATGGCAGACTCGCCATGCCACGACCGCCGCAGCACTGCGCGAATAACCCAGCGCGCAGCAGACCAGCACCGTCCCGTGGCGACGCGCCGCCTCGACCGCATCGGCCGCCTGACGCAGTTGCGCCGGGGTGGGCGGCAGCAAATCCAGCATCGGCAGGCTGATGTCGGCAGGCCGGGCATCCACGCGCGGCAGTTCGGCACAGACATCCACCACAGCGGCGAAACTCTCGCGCTCGCCACGACCCGGCATCCGGCCAAGCCAGATCCCCGGTGCCACTTCAACCGGTTGCGCGGCCTTGCGTGTCCACCACCGGCTGTTTGCCCAAGCCGAGACCAGATAGGGCGCCATGAGCCAACGCACCGCCCATGACAGACGGCCATCCTGCCCCTTCTGGAACCCGGCTGCGCCGGCCCAGGCGTAGTTGAATGCCACCAATGCCAAGGCCAAGGCCGGCCAGCCTAGCCACCAGCCAGCCCGTCCCATCATCCCCATCAACCCGCCCAATGCCAATGCCCCCAGTGCATAACACGCTGCCAGCCGATATCGCTTGTGCGCCAGCGGCAAAGGCTCGCGCTTGAGTGGCGACGGTTGTGGTGCATCCGGCCACAGCCAGACACACAGCCAACCAACCGCAAGCCCGGTCGGCACATCAAGGAAGTGATGCTGCCAAGTGGTGAGCACCGAGATGCCGATCAGCACAAACCAGACATGCAAAAACACGCGCCAGACCCCGGACAGGTGCCGTGCATACAGTACCCACAGCACGATCAGCAGCACGATATGCAGAGAGGGCGCCTGATTGTAGGGTTTGTCAAACCCCTCCAGCGCGGCAAACAACAGGCCAAATACGCCATCGCTGGCAGGCCGCTGGAAGCTGAATGCAAGCGGCCAAAGCAGAAAGCAACTCACCGCGATCAGTTGCGCACTGGCAAGACGCAGGCCATGCCGATCCAGCTCGGCGCGCGTCTTGCAGACAAAAGGCGAAACGGCATAAAACACGTCAATCGACCAGTACGGCACGATACTCCATGGCCAGAACGGTATCGCCCGTTCCCACGCCATGGCGATATTGCCCACCATCCCGGCCGCCGCCCGGACGGCGGCCTGCTGATTGGCAAAACCATAGCTCAGGAAGAAGAACGGCCCGAGCACGGCCAGCCAGAGCAGCGCGCGCCCCCAAGGGCGCGCCACCGACCTGCTCATGTTGCCGCCTCGCGTACGGCCAGCGAGACGCTGAAGATGCCGAAGTCATCCATCCGCTGCATTACCTTGCGGAACCCGGCTGCGGCCACCAGCTCGTCCATCTCGGCCTGCGAGCGCCGCCGCATCACCCAAGCCTCGCCCTCGCGGTGGCTGGTCAGGGCACGGGCGATGAACTCCAGCTGCGGATGCCACGGCTGGCCGGTGTACACCAGATAGCCCCCCTCGGGCACGGCACGCGCAAGTCCGGCCAGCGAGCGTTGCAACAGCGCATTGTCCGGAAACAATTCATACAGGCCGGACACCACCGCCAGTGTGGGGCGTGGTGTCAATGCCGCCAGACTCGCCTCGTCAAACGCATCACCCGCCTCGAAGCGGGCAATCCGCTCCGCCCCCAATCGGGCAATCAAGGCGCGCCCTTTTTCCACATTGAGCGGACTGTAATCGCGCAACACAATGCCGTCGGCAGGTGATGTGCCGCTTGCCAACGCTTCCAGCACATAGCGGCCATGTCCTGCGGCGATATCCACCACCTGCACCGGCTGGCCAGCGGCACGCAGCCGTGATGCGGCCTCGGCCAGCAATTCGCGCAAATGCTCGCGGCGGATGCGGATACCTCGCCAGCCAATCGCATTCAGATATTGGCGATCAATCCAGCGTCCCACGAAGCCGCGTCCACGCGCCTGATTTTCGTATATGTAATCCAGTGTGCTGCCCGAATCGAACCCGGTGGCAAGTCCAAGCGCGATCCCTTCGGACAAGCCCCCCCCCCAGCCGCAATCCGGCACGAGTGGTGCGCCAATACATGTCCTTCAGGCTATACCGCACGGGCGGCCAAGCGAGCGTTTCTGCCTCGTCAAAGCGCACGCCATGCCGATGTGCCTGCAACTGGCTCGGCAGTGCCAGCGGCTCGGCAAAGCGCGCCAACAAAAAGCGACGGACAGGCGTCAATGCCCAAGCCCGATCACGCTCGCCCAAGGTGTCGTGGTAGAAACCCGGCAACAGATGTCGCTCCTTGACATGGCTGCCCAGGCGCTCGTAGAAGGCATCCTGTGGCGCGCGATGCACAACGAAATCCGCCCCGGATACCAACAGCTGGGTCGGCACGATGATGGAAGCGGCATCCGCCACGATTCGCTCGGCCGTTTCATACAGCCCCAACAGCACACGAACCGAAATCGGCCGCGTCACCAGCGGATCGGCATCGTAGCTTTCGATCCGTGCCACGTCGTGCGTGAGATAACGCGCCTTGACGTAACTTTGCACCTGAAAATTACCGCGCAACCGGTACATCAAAGCCAATGCCGGACGCGCCAGCGGCACGTACAGCTTGACCTTGAACGCCGGTGAGGCCAGTACCAGCGCACGCAGGCGCGGGGCAAAATCATGCACCCAGGTGGCGGCCACCACCGCCCCCACGCTCTGCGCAATGATGGCGGTGTCTTCCATCCGCACGCCATGCGCCGCGACAAGATGCGCCATGAAGCCATCCAGATCGCGCACCAGCCCCATGAAGCCCGGTGCATCGCCCCGCATGCCGCCGGATTCACCATTGCCGCGCGCATCCCAGGCATAGAAATCGAAATCGGCCAGATCCAGCTCGTCCACCAAATGTGCCATGCGACCGGAATGCTCGTGGCCGCGATGCAGCAACACGATCGCTCCCCGCGAAACGCCTTGCGCCGGCCAATGCCGATAGAACAACCGCTCGCCATCGGCAGTCTGCCAGTGAAAAGACCGCTGCGCCCGTACCGTGGCGTAATGCGTGTTGGATACCTTACTCATTGCGCACTCTCCTGCAAACCCTTGCGAACCCGATTGAACACCGTGACCAGGCATAGCCCGGCCATACCCCATACCAACACGTTGACCAGCTGGGCGCTGACCAGTCCCACTGCCAGCGCAAGGCCGACAAGGCCGATCACGGCCGCCCGGTCACTCTTGCCCATGGGGCCGTCATAGCGACGCGACGCCCCCACCATCACGCCCAACACCCCGGCATACTCGCCAAGCGCCGCCAGCAAGACCAGACTCCACACGGCCCAGCCGGACACCCCGACCATCCCCAGCAGCGACAAATACAGCGCCGCATCGGCAACGACATCCCACAGCTCGTTGAGATAGGCGCCCAATCGCGAGGCTTGTCCAAACTCGCGTGCCAGCATGCCATCGACGGCATTGAACGCCATGCGCAGCAACATCCACAACGGCAGCAGCCCATACCACAGCGGTTGCGACGCCCCTTGCCAGAATACCCAGCCTGCCACCAGCAACGACAACACGCCGGCCAGATGAGTCACCTGATTGGCCGTCACACCCTGGCGATGCAAATTGCGCACCATCGGGCGCAAAAGATTCTGGAACCGCCCTTTCAAAGCATAGATCGACATCTTGGCCTCCCTGCAGTGGCTGCCCTGCACTTTACAATATGCACTGCCCTTTCATCTGGTACTGCCATGTCGCTCAAACCCGTTACCGGCGAAACCCGCCGCATTCGTCGTGCGCTTCTTTCCGTTTCCGACAAGACCGGTCTTTTGCCGCTCGCCAAGGCGCTGGCCGGGCATGGCGTTGAATTGCTGTCCACCGGCGGTACGGCGCGTGCACTGCGCGAGGCCGGGCTGACGGTCAAGGATGTCAGCGAAGTCACCGGCTTTCCGGAAATGATGGACGGCCGGGTCAAGACCCTGCATCCGAAAGTACATGGCGGCCTGCTCGGGCGCGCCGGGCTGGATGATGCGGTGATGGCCGAGCACGGCATCGCCGCCATCGACCTTTTGGTGCTGAACCTCTATCCGTTCGAGCAAGTCTCGCAAAAGCCCGGCGTGAGCTTCGATGAGCTGATCGAAAACATCGACATCGGCGGCCCGGCCATGCTGCGTTCGGCGGCCAAAAACTTCGCCCGCGTGGCGGTGGCGACCTGCCCCTCGCAGTACGATGCACTGCTGGCCGAGCTGGCAGCTCACGAGGGTGCGCTCTCCGGGCAGACCCGCTGGCAACTGGCCGTGGCCGCCTTCAACCGCGTGGCGCAATACGATGCCCGCATCAGCGACCTGCTTTCGGCGCTGGATGATGCCGGGGAAAAATCGCTGTTCCCGGCCCAGGCCAATGGCAGCTTCGTCAAGGTGATGGACTTGCGCTACGGCGAAAATCCGCACCAGTCCGCCGCCTTCTACCGCGACCTTGCCCCGGCACCCGGCTCGCTGGCCACCTTCGAGCAATTGCAGGGCAAGGAGTTGAGTTTCAACAATCTGGCCGATGCCGATGCGGCCTGGGAATGCGTGCGCCAGTTCGAGCAGCCGGCCTGCGTCATCGTCAAACATGCCAACCCCTGCGGCGTGGCCGTGGCCAGCGACTGCGCAGCCGCATATGAGGCGGCCTATGCCACCGACCCGACCAGTGCCTTCGGCGGCATCATCGCCTTCAACCGCCCGCTGGATGCGGCCACCTGCAAGGCCATTCTCGATCGCCAGTTCGTCGAGGTGCTGATTGCCCCGGACTATGCCGACGAGGCGCTGGCTTATGCCCGCAACAAGGCCAATGTGCGCGTGCTGCGCATCCCCAATGCCCCCGCCAGCCACGGCTTCATCGACATCAAGCGCATCGGCGGCGGCCTCCTGATGCAAAGCGCCGACGAGCGCCGCGTGCACCTTGACGAGCTGAAGGTCGTCACCCGCCTTGCCCCGACCCCGGCGCAAATGCAAGACCTGCTGTTTGCCTGGCAAGTGGCGAAGTTCGTCAAATCCAATGCCATCGTCTATGCCCGCGACCTGCGCACCATCGGCGTCGGCGCCGGACAGATGAGCCGGGTATATTCGGCTCGCATCGCCGGCATCAAGGCGCAGGATGCCGATCTGGTGGTGGAAGGCTCGGTGATGGCCAGCGATGCCTTCTTCCCCTTCCGCGATGGCATCGACGCGGCCGCCGCGGCCGGCATCAAGGCCGTCATCCAGCCCGGCGGCTCGATGCGCGACGCCGAAGTCATCGCCGCCGCCGACGAGCACGGCCTTGCCATGGTGTTTACCGGCGTGCGTCACTTCCGGCATTGATGCGCCGGCAATCGAGCCTCTGCCCATGACCCTTGCCCTGTTGTTTGCCGTTGGCCTTGCCGCGCTCATCCTCGGCGCGGAGCTGCTGGTGCGCGGGGCATCGCGTCTGGCACTGGCGCTCGGCATCACTCCGCTGGTGGTCGGCCTGACCGTGGTGTCCATCGGCACCAGTGCGCCAGAAATGGCCGTCTCCGTCGGCGGCGCCTTGGCCGGCACGCCGGACTTGGCATTGGGCAACATCGTCGGCAGCAACATTGCCAACGTGCTGCTGATTCTGGGCCTGGTGGCGGTAATCGTGCCCCTGATCGTGGACAAGCAGCTGGTTTGGCTGGATGTACCGGTGATGCTCGCCGCCTCGCTGCTGGTCTGGCTGATGGCCGCCGATGGCCGCATCGCGCGCTGGGAAGGCGCACTCTTGCTGGCCGGGGCCGGTGCCTACCTGCTGATGCTGCTGCGCAATGCCCGGCGCAGCCCCGAACAAGCGGCCACGCCCCCCGTGCCGGCTGCCGCACCACAGGCAAAATGGCTGCAATTGCTGCTGATGGTGGCCGGGCTGGCGCTGCTGGTACTCGGCGCCCGCTGGCTGGTATCGGCGGCCACGCAAGTGGCGAGTGCCTTGGGGCTGTCCGAGCTCATCATCGGCCTGACCGTGGTTGCCGTGGGCACCTCGTTGCCGGAAATCGCCACTTCCATCCTGTCCGCGCTGCGTGGCCAGCGCGATCTGGCCGTCGGCAACGTGGTCGGCAGCAACATTTTCAATCTGTTGCTGGTCCTCGGGCTGACGGCACTGCTGGCCGCAGGTGGCGTCCCGGTGCAAACACCGGCGCTCAGCTTCGATTTGCCGGTGATGGTGGCCGTGGCCATCGCCTGCCTGCCGATTTTCTTCACCGGCCACTGCATTGCCCGCTGGGAAGGCGCGGTATTCCTCGGCTATTACATTGCCTACGTCGCCTATCTGCTGCTGGATGCGCAAGGCCATGCGCAATTGGCCGATCTGCAACTGGCGATGCGCTGGGGCGTGATTCCGTTGACCCTGCTGACGCTTGCCGTATCGCTCAGCCGTGCGCTCGCCACACGCAAGCCCCCCCAATAAACCGGCTTCCCGCCTGCACTTCGTGCAGATGGCACAGCCGCCACCCTCACACGAGACTGCCCATGCCCGACAACCTGAAACAACACCTGCCCGAGTGGATGCAAGCGTGGTATGGCGAGTTCGTCCTGTTCCTGCAAGTGGCGCTGATTCTTATGGCCGCGTGGATTCTGCGCGGCCTGCTGCGCCGAGCCATCCGGCGCCTGTCCGAGCGCTACGAGCTGCCGCCGGAAGTCACGGTCGGCGCACGTCGTCTTCTGGGCGGGCTGATTGCCCTGGCCGCCCTGTTGCTGGTGCTCGAGCGATTCGGCGTTTCCGGCAATGCGCTGTGGGCGGCATTCACCGGCTTTGCCGCGGTCGCCGCAGTGGCGTTCTTTGCCGCCTGGAGCGTGCTGACCAACATTTTCTGCGCCCTCCTGCTGCTCATCACCCGCCCGTTCCGCCTGCATGACCACATCGAGCTGATGGAAGGCGGCGACCGCCCCGGCCTGCGCGGCCAAGTGGTGGACATGAACCTCATCTACGTCACCCTGAAAGAAACTCATCCCAAGGGCGGCGAGAGCCTGCTGCGTGTCCCCAACAGCCTGTTCTTCCAACGCAGCACGCGCCGCTGGCTGAGCGCCCCGGAACCCCTGGAATATCCCGCCGGCCAACCGCGCCCGAACACCCCACCGCCAATGGGTGGCGGCGGCATGCTTTAAAGCGGGCGGAAGTGCGGATCAACCCACGTTCCGGATGCTCAATCCTTGCAAGGCAGATTGCCCGGTTGCCACGGCGGATCGGTATTGCGCCAAAGCACCGTGTTGTGTTGATAAAACGCAACCACCCGCTCCCTGTCCGCCGCGGGCAGGCGACACAGCACCCGTGGCATCGCCTCGGTGCGGGAGAGTGCAAAAGCCAGCTCTTCCTTGCCGTAGCGCTGGTACGTGCGATCACCCTCGATGAAGGTCTCGGGATTGCGCAAAAGCTCAACAAGCACCGCGACACCAGCGCCAACGGCCTCATCATCATTGCGGGAGATCAAATACAAAAGCTCGTTGCGGTTGGCATCAAAAAGCGCCCCTGCGGGCTTTTCAAGGAGTACCGCAACAAAACGCGTATCCAGCACCAATCGTCCGTCTTGCACTTCCACATTCGGGCTGTTGCCGCCGCCGTTGAAGCCGGCAAACGGCAGCACATCCCCTGCCAATGTGGTGTCGGCCACCGGGATTGACAAAGGATTGCGCGCGGCAGCTGGCGCGTCATTGCCCGATTCTCCGTCTGTCACCGGCTGGGCAAGTCGGTAACAACCTGCCAGCACGAGCAATGCCGGCACTATCCAGCATGGATTCAACATCTGCTTGCACATGGGACTTTCTCGCCATTGACACCCACGCGGCACGCGACTGCCGCCCCGGGCACGCCCTGCCATTGTTGCGCAAAAACAATCCCGGATACAGCACCGTTACGCTGCCCGATTTTCGCCTCCAGCCGCACCACCATCCCTTAAAATCACGCATTCGCTTGGCTCTCAAGGACACTCCATGAAACTTCTGGTCATCGGCTCGGGCGGGCGCGAGCACGCGCTGGCGTGGAAACTGGCACAGTCCCCGCGTGTTGCCGAGGTGCTGGTGGCACCGGGCAATGCCGGCACCGCCGTTGAAGGCAAATGCCGCAACGTCGCGGTATCGGCCACCGATATTCCGGCGCTCTTGCAACTGGTGCAGGACGAGGGCGTGGCGCTGACCGTGGTCGGCCCCGAAGCCCCGCTGGTGGCGGGCGTGGTGGATGCCTTTCGCGCCGCCGGTCTGCGCATTTTCGGCCCCACCGCTGCTGCTGCCCAACTTGAAGGCAGCAAGGCCTTCGCCAAGGATTTCCTTGCTCGGCACGGCATTCCCACCGCGTTCTATGCCGTGCATGAAGACATCGACGCGGCGCTGGCGCATGTGCGCGAGAAGGGCGCCCCGATCGTCATCAAGGCCGATGGCCTTGCCGCCGGCAAAGGCGTGATCGTGGCCATGACCCTCGCCGAAGCCGAAGCCGCCGTGCGCGACATGCTCTCGGGCAATGCCTTTGGCAAAGCCGGGGCGCGCGTTGTCATCGAGGAGTTTCTGCAAGGCGAGGAAGCGAGCTTCATCTCGATGGTGGACGGCAAAACCGCCCTGCCGATGGCCACCTCGCAAGACCACAAGCGTGTCGGCGAAGGCGACACCGGCCCCAATACCGGCGGCATGGGTGCCTACTCGCCGGCGCCGGTGGTCACGCCCGAGGTGCACGCCCGCATCATGCGCGAAGTGGTCGAGCCGACCGTCGCCGGCATGGCGGCCGACGGCATCCCGTTTACCGGCTTTTTGTATGCCGGGCTGATGATCGATGCCAGCGGCGCACCGAAGGTCATCGAGTTCAATGTGCGCTTTGGCGACCCGGAAACCCAGCCGGTGATGCTGCGCCTCGAATCGGATCTGGTCGATCTGCTGGAAGCGGCCATCGACGGCGTGCTGGATCAGACCCGTGCCGAATGGGATCCGCGCCCGTCGCTGGGCGTGGTGATGGCCGCACGCCATTACCCGGACAGCCCGCAAACCGGCGACGTGATTCACGGCCTCGAAAACGCGTTGCCCGATGGCAGCAAGGTATTCCACGCCGGCACTCGGCTGGATGCCGCCGGCAATACCGTGACCTCGGGCGGCCGCGTGCTGTGCGCCTGTGCACTTGGCGAGGACATTGCCGCCGCCCGGCAAGCCGCCTACCACGCCGTCGCCGGTATCCACTGGGACGGCGAGTTCCATCGCAACGACATCGGCTGGCGCGCCCTCGCCCGCGGCTGAGCCGGCAACATCCGGCACACCGGGCGGGCCAGCGCAGCCCGCCCGGACTCTACGGATTTGCCGCACCGTCTGCGGCGAACCACGCCATGACCCTGGCAAACTCGCCATCCACCGGCGCTTCAATCGCTATCCGTGCGCCATCATGCGGATGGGTGAATGCCAGCCGATGGGCATGCAGCAGCATGCGATGGATGCCCTGCATGCGGAATGCCCGGTTGTGACGTCCATCGCCATGGCTGGTATCACCGATCAGATGGTGCGACAAATGCTTGAGGTGCCGACGAATCTGGCGAAACCGCCCAGTCAGTGGCCGCGCCTGGACGAGCGCATAGCGCGAGCTGGCAAAGTTCTGCGATGGCCATGGCATCTCCACGGTCGCCAACCGGCGGAAATCGGTCTGTGCCGGCTTTTTGTGCGGCTTGCCCGGCCCGCCATCCAGCGGGTGATCGACCCGGAACGCTTCCTCCGCCGGCCATCCCCGACACACCGCGAGATAAGCTTTTTCCACCTCGCCAGCCATCCATGCCTTGCCCAAGGCCGAGGCCGTTTCCCGATCGAAGGCCAGCAACAGGCAACCACTGGTGGCACGATCCAAACGGTGGATGAGAAAAATCGGGCGTCCCAGCTGGGCACGCAAGCGGTCGGCCAGAAAATCGGTCTCGCCGCGTGCCAGTGCGCTGTCGTGCACCATCAGCCCGGCCGGCTTGTTGACCACGGCAAGCACATCATCCTGCCAGAGTACCGGCAAGGGCGGAAAATCCGGCATATCGGATGAGGTTGGGCGCAAAGAGTCGGTCATTTTTTCAGGCATCATTTGCACCATTTTCGCCAAGGATCGTCACGATGTCGCGTTTGCGCCCATTCGCTCTGGCTGTGTTGCTGTCCATCACACCGCTTCCGCTTGCCGCCTCCACCGTCAATCTGCCGGCCGGCATGGAGGCGGGCAGCTGCGTAGAAGGCATTTGCGAATACCGCCTCGCCAACGGTCTGAAAGTGCTGCTGTTCCCCGACGCGAGCCAATCACGGATCACCCTCAACATGACCTATGGCGTCGGCTCGCTGCATGAGAATTACGGCGAAACCGGCATGGCACACCTGCTGGAGCATCTGCTGTTCAAGGGCACGCCGCGCCACGCCGACATTCCCGGCGAGATGAAAAAGCGCGCCATCAACTACAACGGCACCACATCAAGCGATCGCACCAACTACTTCGGCAGCTTTCCGGCCAACGCGGAGACACTGGATTGGCTGATCGCGCTGGAGGCCGATCGCATGCTCAATTCGCATATCGCGAAAAAAGACCTGGACAGTGAAATGACCGTCGTGCGCAACGAGCTCGAGCGCGGCGAGAATTCGCCCGGCAGCCTGTTCCATCAACGCCTGCAAGCGGCCAGCTACCACTGGCACAACTACGGCAAATCCACCATCGGCAACCGCTTCGACGTGGAAAGCGTGCCGATCGAAAACCTGCAAGCCTTCTATCGCACTTGGTATCAGCCCGACAACGCCACCCTGATCATCGCCGGCAAATTCGATGTCGACCGCACGCTGGCCCGCATCCAGCACCACTTTGGCACCTTGCCGCGCCCCAGCCGTCAACTGCCGGTGCACTGGACCCGGGAACCCGCCCAGGATGGCGAGCGTGAAATCAATATCCGGCGACGTGGCGACATGCGCTTGCTGGGCATTTCCTATCACACCCCGTCAATCACCCATCCGGATGCGGCGCCGCTGGTCATGCTCGCCAACATTCTCGCCCACACCCCGGGCGGGCGTCTGCACAAGGCACTGGTGGAGCCGAAATTGGCAGCTGTGGCATCCAGCGGCATCGATACCTTGCGCTGGCCGGGGCGCTTCATCCTGCTTGCCATGCCGATGCAGGACACCCCGTCGGAGCAGCTCGAAGCGGCCTTGCTGAAACAAATCGAAGCACTGGCCGAGCACCCGATTACCGCGCAGGAATTGCGCGATGCCCAGCAGCGCTTTGCCACCGGATTCGAGCTGTCGATGAACAATGTCGGCGGCATCGGAATGGCGATGAGCGAAGCCGTGGCCGCCGGCGATTGGCGGCTGATGTTCGTGATGCGCGATGCCGTGGCCGCCGTGACACTCGAGGACGTCAACCGGGTGGCCAATATCTACTTCACGCCCAGCAATCGAACTCTGGCCCGTTTCATCCCCACCGATGCGCCGGTGCGTGTGGAGACCGGCCCGGCACCGTCCGTGGAGAGCCTGGTCACCGGCTATGTTGGCCGCAGCGCCGTGGCGGCCGGTGAGGCATTCGATCCCAGTCTGGAAAACATCGCCGCCCGCACCCGCATCGTGCAGCTTCGCAACGGCGTGCAGGTTTCACTGTTGCCCAAGAAGAATCGCGGCCAGACCGTGACCTTCAATGCCAGCTTCGACTTTGCCGATCTTCCCACCTACCACCGCTATCCCAAGGGCACCGGCAACATGGTGGGCAGCCTGCTGATGCGTGGCAGCCAACGTCTCAACCGCGAGCAGATCAACGCGGCCTTCATCGACCTGAAAACCTCGGCCAATATCGGTGGCGGTATGCAGGAGGCGCATGTCAACCTGCACAGCCAGCGCGACAACCTCGCCGATGCCCTGCGCCTTGCCGCCGAGATCCTGCGCACACCAAGCTTCCCCGAAAACGAATTCGAGCTGCTGCGCCAGCAAAGCATCACGCTGCTGGAGGCCGCACGCAAGGAACCAAACACCTTGCTCGATGCCGTGATGGGACCGGATTTCGACCCGTGGCCGGCCGGACATCCTTTCGCCTGGCAAAGCCTCGACCAATCCCTGGACAACATTCGGGCACTGCGGCTTGAAGACATCAAGGCCTACCATCGCGACGTGTACGGCACGGGTGCAGGTCAAATCGCCGTGGTTGGCGATTTCGATCCCGACACGCTACTGCCGCTGCTTGAGACCTTGTTCGGCGACTGGCAGAGCGGCGCGCCCTACGCGGAAATCGCCACCCGTCACCACCCGGTTCCGGCCAGACGGCGCCAGATCGAAACCCCCGACAAGGCCAATGCCAGCTACGTCGCCCGGATGAACATCCCGCTCAATGACGACCATCCGGACTACCCGGCGCTGCTGGTCGCCAACCGCATCCTCGGGGGCGACGGCATGGCCTCGCGTCTTTCGGTGCGGGTACGCCAACAAGAAGGTCTCAGTTACGGCATCAGCAGCCGCTTGTCGGCCGACAGCAGCCGCAGCGGACAGGACGATGCCGGCAGCTTCCACATTCATGCCAGCAGTGCCCCGGAAAACATTGCCCAACTCGAGCGCATGATCGACGAGGAGCTGCGCCGCTGGGTACGCGAGGGCATTACCGAAAGCGAGCTTGCCGAAACCGTGAACAGCCTGTTGCTGCAACGTCAACAAGGACGCACCAGCGATGACACGATTGCGGCCATGCTCAACACCGACCGCTATCGCGGCCGCAACATCGAACAGCGAATTGCCTTCGAAGCACGCTTGCGCAGCCTCGGCGTCGAGGAAGTGAACGCCGCCATCAAGCGGCATATCGACCCGGACAAGCTGAGTATTTACACCGTTGGCGACTTTGCCGGCAAAGCCCGGACAGAACGCTGAGCGGCGCGAGTGGCACCCTGCGCAAGCATGACTGGACGGACGAAATCCGATGAAAAAGCCACCATACAGGCGCGCATGGTGGCCTTGCCATCCTAGACTGTCCGGCCTTTCGTGAAGGATGCAGGATTTGCGCCGATGACCCGTCCATCTTCGTTTGACCGCGATGCCTTGCTGGCCTGTGGCCGTGGCGAGCTGTTTGGCCCCGGCAATGCCCGCCTGCCCGCGCCGCCGATGCTGATGTTCGACCGCATCACCGAGATTGCCGAAACCGGCGGTACCTACGGCAAGGGCGTGATTCGCGCCGAGATGGACGTGCGTCCGGATCTGTGGTTCTTTGCCTGCCACTTCGAGGGCGACCCGGTGATGCCCGGCTGCCTTGGCCTCGACGCGATGTGGCAGCTGACCGGCTTCTATCTGCCCTGGCTGGGCGAACCGGGACGCGGCCGCGCCCTGGGGGTGGGCGAAGTCAAGTTCACCGGGCAAATCCTGTCCGATGCGCGCGTGGTGCAGTACGAAATCGACATCCGCCGCGTCCTGCGCGGCAAATTGCGGTTGGTGATTGCCGATGGCCGCACCTTGGTGGATGGGCGCGAAATCTACGTTGCCAAAGACCTGCGCGTGGGTCTGTTCCAATCCACGGAGGACTTCTGATGAGCCGCCGCATCGCCATCACCGGCTTCGGCATCGTCTCGCCGCTCGGCAATGATGCCGACAGCGTGGCCACCGCCCTGCGCGAAGGCCGCAGCGGCATTCGGTTCATCCCCGAATATGCCGAGCTGGGCATGCGCTCGCAGGTGGCCGGCGTGTGCGACATCGATCTGGATGCACGCATCGACCGCAAGCAAAAGCGCTTCATGGGCGATGCCGCCGCCTATGCTGCGGTGGCGATGACCGACGCCATGCACGATGCCGGGCTGGATCTGGAGGCGATCAGCCATCCGCGCGTGGGCGTGATTGCCGGCTCCGGTGGCGGCTCTGCGGAATGGCAGATTGCCGCCGGCGATTTGATGCGCGAGAAAGGCGTGCGCAAAGTCGGCCCCTACATGGTGCCGCGGACCATGTGCAGCACGGTCTCGGCGGCACTGGCCACCGCCTTCAAGATCAAAGGCGTGAGCTATTCCATCTCCGCCGCCTGCGCCACTTCGGCGCACTGCATCGGCGCGGCCGCCGACCTCATCCGCCACGGCGCACAGGACGTGGTGTTTGCCGGTGGCGGCGAAGAACTGCACTGGGGCATGAGCTGCATGTTCGATGCGATGGGCGCGCTGTCCACCCACCACAACGACGATGCCGCCCGCGCTTCGCGCCCGTATGATGCGGCCCGCGATGGCTTCGTCATCGGCTCCGGCGGTGGCATGCTGGTGCTGGAAGACTACGAGCACGCGCAAAAGCGCGGCGCCCGCATCCATGCCGAACTGCTCGGCTACGGCGTCACCAGTGATGGTGCCGACATGGTGGCACCGAGCGGCGAAGGCGCGGTGCGCTGCATGCAGATGGCGATGGCCGGGCTGGATCGCCCGATCGACTACCTCAACACCCACGGCACCGCCACTCCGCTGGGCGATGTCACCGAGCTGGGCGCGCTCCGCGAAGTCTTTGCCGATGCCATCCCGCCGCTGTCCTCCACCAAGGCGCTTTCCGGCCACTCGCTCGGTGCCGCCAGCGTGCACGAGGCGATTTACTGCCTGCTGATGATGCAGCACGGCTTCATCGCCGCCTCGCACCATATCGACCAGCTCGACCCGGCCTGCGCGGGCTTTCCCATCGTGCGCGAAACCCGCACTGCCCGGTTGCAAACGGTAATGTCCAACAGCTTCGGCTTTGGCGGCACCAATGCGGCACTGGTGTTTGGCCAAGCATGACGCGCCCCTTGACGACGTGCTGTCAATATGGATAATTCCCCGTCTTGATGCAGCGGCTATGTAGCTCAGACGGTTAGAGCGCGAGACTCATAATCCCGAGGTCGGTGGTTCGATTCCACCCATAGCCACCATTTCACCGTCCCAGACGGTCCCAAGAAAGCCCGAAACCCTTGAAAAATAAAGGTTTCGGGCTTTTTCTTTGGTGCATACCGTCCCAGTTCGTCCCATTGAATCCGGGGGTAAGTGGGGGTAACTTTGGGGGGTAACTGGACTTACCCCCGAGCGAGTTACCCCCAAATGAAGCTGACGGATACCGCAATACGCAAGGCCAAGCCGAAGGCAAAGCCTTACAAGCTGGCAGACGGCGGGGGGCTGTTCCTGCTAGTTGCCCCTGCTGGCGGCAAGTGGTGGCGGCTCAAATACCGGCGACCGACCACCGGGAAAGAGAACCTGTTGAGTATTGGCACTTATCCGGAAACAACGCTGGCCGAGGCGCGCGCCAAGCGTGACGAAGCCAGGAGGCTACTGCAAGACGACATCGACCCCGGACAGCAACGCAAGGCGGAAAAGCTGGCAGGAGCGGAGCAGGAAGCCAACACCTTCGAGGCTGTCGCCTTGGAGTGGCTGGAGCTTAAGCGCGGCGAATGGGTAGCAAGCCATTACGAGAAGCAGGCAGGCCGCTTGCGGCAGGCATTTCCTTGGATTGGACAGAAGGCCATCGCAACGATAGGCATCGCCGACCTGCGCCCCATGCCTGAACATCTGAAGGCGGCATGTCACCGACCAGACTCGGCGCGTTATGCGGAATATGGCCAGCGTGTTTGATTGCGCCGGCAGCAGCGGCACTTGTCCGGCAAGCAAGCTCAAGGAAGGACTTTGGCTGACATGGCGTGTGCTTTGCAGACGTCATGACTTGCTGCGCAGCGGCTTGATCGTGCAAACGCAAACTCGACGCTGAAACAGTTTGAGCCTGCCGCCGACGCACTCGGTAAGTGGCGGCTGGTTGAGCTTGCATGACACTCGCCCCGCACACCTTTTATTTTTGTACTTTGAAGTACACTATCGGGCAATTTTCCATCTGCCCTTGCCATGTCCGCGCTCCGATTTGCTCATCCGCGTGCAGCCGCCCTGTCTGCCGCTCTCGCCCTGCTGTTGGCCGCCTGTGGTCAGCAGGCCAATTCCGACAGTGCCGAGGTGGCCGGCAGCAATGCGCAGGCGGTCAGCACCACGCCGGTGGTGCAGCGGCAGATGGCCAACAGCCTGACCGTTTCCGGCCCGGCCTCGCCGGTGGAGGAAATGCAGCTCGGGGTGGAAGTTTCCGGGCTGCGGGTGACGACGCTGCCGGTGGATGTCGGCCAGACGGTACGTCGCGGGCAGGTGCTGTTGCAGCTTGACAGCCGCATGCTGGCGGCGGATCTGGCGCAGGCGGATGCCGCCTTGCGCGAGGCCGAGGCCGGGGCACAGCTGGCGCGGGCGAATCTGGCACGCGGCGAGAATCTGGCGCGCGATCAGTACATCAGCGCGATGCAACTGGACGAGCTGCGTGCCGCGCGCACGCAAGGCGAGGCGCGCCTTGGCACGGCGCGGGCCGCACGCGATACCGCGGCGCTGCGGCGCAGCTTTGCCGAGCTGCGTGCGCCGGCCGACGGCATCATCAGCAAGCGCTTGGTGCAGCCGGGACAAGTAGTCGGCGCAGCCACGCCGCTGCTGTATCTGATTCGCGATGGCCGGCTGGAGTGGCGTGCCGAGCTTTCGGCCAGCCAACTGGCGCAGGTGAAGCCGGGCGATCGCATCCGTCTGCGCACCAGTTCAGGCAACGAGGTGGAAGGCCGGGTGCGGGCAGTCAGCCCCGGCGTGGACAGCACCACGCGCACCGGCACGGTGTTTGCCGATTTGCCGCCCGGCCTGCTGCAATCGGGGCAGGTGCAGGCAGGCGCCTATCTGGAAGGCCGCATCGACAGCGGCCTTGGCGAAGGGTTGGCCGTACCGGTGGAAGCGGTGGTGTTGCGCGATGGTTTTCCCACCGTGTTCATCGTCGATGACAAGGGGGTGGCCAAGGCGCGCCGGGTGGAAACCGGTGGCCGTGATGGCGGCTTTGTCCGCATCGACAGCGGCCTTGCCGCCGGTGAGCAGGTCGTGCTCGAAGGCGTCGGCTTTCTGGCCGATGGCGACCGAGTGCGCATCGTGCCCGGCAGCCGTGCCGCCAGTGCGTCGGCCACGGGCACAGGCAAGACACCATGAGCACGCCCCCCGCCAACACGGCCGCCAGCAAGGGCGGCAATCTTTCCACCTGGGGCATCCACAACCCGGTGCCGGCCATCATGCTGTTCTTCGTGCTGTGCGTGGCGGGCCTGTGGGGCTTCCACAAATTGCCAGTGGCCAAGTTCCCGGATATCGCCTTCCCGATGACCATCGTCACCATCAGCCAGCCGGGGGCTTCGCCCTCGCAGCTGGAAACCGAGGTGACGCGCCGGGTGGAGGATTCGGTGGCGACCCTGAATGGGGTCAAGCGCGTCACTTCCACCGTGGTTGAAGGCGTTTCCACCACCGGCATCGAGTTTCATCTCGATACCGACATCCTGGCCGCACTCAACGACACCAAGGATGCAGTCACGCGCATCCGCATGGATTTGCCGCAGGACATTCAGGAACCGGTCGTCAGCAAGGTGGAAATCGGCGGCGATTTGCTCACCTATGCCGTTTCCGCGCCGAACATGGGGCCCGAAGCGCTGTCGTGGTTTGTTGACCGCGACGTCAGCCGGGCGCTGTATGGCGTGGAAGGCGTGGCTCAAGTCCGCCGCATCGGCGGCATCGAGCGCCAGATTCGGGTGGATTTGAATCCGCAGGCACTGGAGGCACTGGGTGTTTCCGCCGGGGAAATCTCGCAGCAACTGGCACTGATGCAGGTCGAGCGCCCCGGTGGCCGCAGCGAGCTGGGCGCCGAAACCCAGACCATCCGCACCCTCGGCACGGTCAGCGATGCCACCGCCCTGCGCGATTACAGCATCACCCTGGCCGATGGCCGTGCCTTGCGGCTGACGGACGTGGCCACCATCCACGATGGCGCCGCCGACCCCTCGCAACTGGCTCTGCTCGACGGCAAGCCGGTAGTCGGCTTTTCCATGGCGCGCAGCCGCGGCGCGGACGAGCTGAAAGTGCGCGACGAGGTGCAGAAAACGCTGGCCGCGCTGGCCGCGCAACATCCGGGGCTGGATTTCCGCCTGATCAGCGACATGACCGAGGAGGCGGACAAATCCTACACCTCGTCGATGACCATGCTGCTCGAAGGCGCGCTGCTGGCGCTGGTGGTGGTGTTCTTCTTCCTGCGCAACTGGCGCGCCACCTGGATTGCCGCCCTCGCCCTGCCGCTGTCGATCATCCCCACCTTTGCCGTGCTGTGGTGGCTGGATTTCAGCCTGAACATGATCACCTTGCTGGCCTTGTCGGTGGTAATCGGGATTCTGGTGGACGATGCCATCGTCGAAATCGAAAACATCGTGCGCCACCTCGGCATGGGCAAAAAGCCGCTGGATGCCGCCCGCGATGCCGCCAACGAAATCGGCATCGCCGTCATCGCCACTTCGATGACCCTGGCTGCCGTGTTCGTGCCGGTAGCCTTCATGCCGGGGATTGCCGGCAAATTCTTCCGCGAGTTCGGCTGGACGGCCGCCACCGCGGTGCTGTTCTCGCTCTTGGTCGCGCGGCTGCTCACGCCGATGATGGCGGCCTATCTGCTGCATCCCGAGCCCGAGCATGGCGAGGATGGCCGCATGATGCGGCGCTACCTCGGCTGGGTGGACTGGGCGCTGCACCACCGCTGGAAAACCCTGCTGGCCTCGTTCCTGCTGTTCGTGCTGTCGCTGGCGATGATTCCCTTCATCCCCGCCACCTTCATCCCGGTGGCCGATCCCGGCCGCTCGATGCTGTCGCTGGAATTGCCCGCCGGCAGCCGCATCGAGCACACCACCGCCGTGGCCGAAGCCGCACGCGCCCGGCTCGACGAGATTCCCGAGCTCAAGCAAGTCTTTACCCAGATCGGCAGCGTGCCGGATCTGGGCGACCCGGCCAAATCCGGCGGTGCCGATGCCCGCAAGGCCGTGCTGACGCTGGAATGGGGCGACAGCAAAGCGCGCGCGCGCAGCCAGAAAGCCCTGGAAGCCGATGCCCGCGCCCGGCTGGCCGACCTGCCCGGCGTGCGCATCAGCTACATGAGCAGCGAGCCGGGCGAGAGCATGATGCTGGTGCTCTCCGGCGATGACGGCAATGCCCTCAATGCCGCGGCTCTCGCAGTCGAACGCGACATGCGCACCCTGTCGGGACTGGGCAGCGTTTCCTCCTCGGCCTCACTGATGCGCCCGGAAATCCGCATCGTGCCCGACCCGGCCCGGGCCGCCGACCTTGGCGTTTCCACCGCCGCCATTGCCGAGGCTGCGCGCGTGGCCACCAGCGGCGACTATGTGCAGCGGATGGCCAAGCTGAACCTGCCGGATCGACAAATCCCCATCCGCGTCGGCTTTGCCCGCGAAGACCTGCACGATGCCGCCACACTGGCGCAGCTGCGGGTGCGTGGCAAGGCCGGTGCGGTGCCGCTGGAAGCGGTTGCCGACATCCAGACCGGCAGTGGCCCCTCGGTCATCAGCCGCTACCAGCGCCAGCGCAACATCACCCTCACCGCCGAGCTCAATGGCCGCCCCCTGGGCGAGGTGATGCGCGAAGTGGAAAACCTGCCCTCGGTACAGAACCTGCCGCCGGGCGTGACCTTCGGCAATACCGGCGACAGCGAAATCTTCATCGAGCTGTTCCTCGGCTTTGCCGCCGCGATGGTGGCCGGCATCGTCTGCATCTACATGGTGCTGCTGCTGCTGTTCAAACACCCGCTGATGCCGGTGACCATTCTCGCCGCCGTACCACTGTGCGCCGGCGGTGCCTTCGGTGCCCTGCTCGTTACCCAGAACATGCTCTCCCTGCCCGCCCTGATCGGCCTCTTGCTCCTGATCGGCATCGCCACCAAGAACTCCATCCTGCTGGTGGATTACGCGGTGATGGCCGAGGACGAACACGGCATGAGCCAGCACGACGCGCTGGTGGATGCTTGCCGCAAGCGCGCCCGTCCGGTCATCATGACCACCATCGCCATGGGTGCGGGCATGTTGCCACTGGCACTGGGCTTCTCCGGCGATTCCAGCTTCCGCGCCCCGATGGCCTGGGCGGTGATCGGCGGCCTCATCACCTCCACCGCCCTCAGCCTCATCGTCATCCCCGCCGCCTACACGGTGATGGACGACTTGGGCCGCTGGCTGGCCGGCAAATGGCGCCGCCCCGGCAATCTGTCTGCTACATGAGCGCCGGATCCGCCAGGTTTGCCCGAGCTGGCGGCCGGATGTAGGCTCAAGACTCCCTCTCTCCCGTGGAGCCTGCGATGACATTCCCCCCACGCAAGATGATGACACTGGCACTGGCCGCCGCAATGGCCTGCGTAACTGCCGCACCCACAGCACAAGCCTATTGGGCATGGACTGAAGGCACCGCCTTTGGCTATAACGTCATGGACGATATGTACCGGCGCAACGTGGAGGAAAACCGCAAGAACTACGAGCGGCTTCGCGACCGCAACGAAACACGCAGCAGCAGCTCAAGCCGTACCACCAGCCGTCCCCGGCAAACCACTGCACAAAGTCAGCCCAATGCCCACCGCTACCGGCACAGCGATGCGGTACTGGCGCAAAGCCACCGGCAAATGGCCCAGCACCTGCGTGAGTCCTTGCGCGCCAACGGTGCTCTCAATGCCACCCGCGAGCGTGAAGTCGTCCGTCTGCAAAACGCCAACGTGATTGGCCAGATTCGGCAGGCGCTGCGTCAGGACGGCTACGACCCCAACAGCGTCGCCACCGCATTGGTCTACTGGATTTTCGTCCAGTACGCCATCGCCGAGCAGGTCGATCTTGCCGGCGGCCTGCGCGGCGACACGCTGGTACAGCAATTCCGGGAAAGCATGACCACATCGATGGCCAGCATGAGCGATGCCGAAAAACAGCGCATTGCCGACAATCTGTACTGGGGCGCCAGCCTGCAAATGGCGCTGTACCTTGAGGCAAGCAAGCAGCACAATGCCCGCCACCTCCAGCAAATACGTCAACAAGCCCGCCAAGCACTGGCCGAAATGGGCTTGAATGGCCGTCTGCGCCAGAGTGGCAACCAGCTGCGACTGGGCTGACGACGGCGGCGCAAGAGAAGCCCGGTCGCCTGCGACAATGGACGATCTCGGCCGCTGGCTGGCAGCAACGGCCAACGCAAGCCGGATTGAGCAACGACACGATTGCCGACACCGGCATTCTCAAGGAAACACCTGGCAGCCCCGCTGCCGGGTGTTTCATTTTTCGCCTTGTACGCCTTTGTCTTCCCGCCTGACCGCTTCGGGCAGGCACAAGCCAAGCCGATCATTTCCGCGCCGCCGTTTTTGCAAAACGCACCTGCAGTGCCGGCATCAGCATGTCGCCTCACCGTCGTCGCGGCTTCTCCGGGCATCCCCGTCGCCAGCCACACGCCTCAACACAAGTGCCCCACAGCCACGATAAAACCATGATCCGTGCGACCCAAGGCAGGTGCTGCGCACCCAAAGCCGGCAGCGCTTGCACGCTGAGCGTTTTCAACCGCACCTCAAGCCATCACATGGAAGCCCGCATCGGCATACGTCACCGAGCCGGTCATCGGTCGGCCGGCATCGGAGGCGAGGAAGGCGGCGATGCGGCCAATCTCCTCCACGTCCACCAAACGCTGCGCCGGCGTGCGCGCCTGCACCTGATTGATGAGCTCGTCGAAACGGCCAATGCCGGAGGCCGCCCGAGTCTTGACCGGGCCGGTGGAGAGGGCGTGGACATGGATGCCGTCGGCCGCCAGATCCGCGGCCAGATAGCGCACCGAGGATTCCAGTGCCGCCTTGACCGGCCCCATCAGGTTGTAGTTTTCCACCACCCGCTCGGCGCCGAAAAAGCTCACCGTCAGCAGCGAGCCGCCGTTCTTCATCAATGGCCGCGCCAATCGGGCCATGCGGATGAAGCTGTGGCAGGAAACATCCATCGCCAGGGCAAAGCCGTCGGCGCTGCATTCGCTGAGCGGGGCGTGCAGGTCTTCGCGCTTGGCAAAGGCGATCGAATGCAGCAGGAAATCGAGCTGCCCCCACGTGTTTTCGATATGCCCGAATACCGCTTCCAGCTGCCCGGCCTCGCGCACGTCGCACGGCAGGATGAGCGGGGCAGCGAGGGCTTCGGCCAAGGGGCGCACATGTGGCTCGGCCTTGGCATTGAGATAGGTGACGGCAAGCTCGGCCCCGGCGGCACGGAAGGCACAGGCGCAACCGTGGGCAATGCTCTCGGCATTGGCAATGCCAATGACCAGCCCGCGCTTGCCGGACAAATCGACAAGGCTCATGCACCGGCTCCCGCTTGCAGGCAATCAGCGGCCGTGGCCGCCATCACCTGTTCCTCGTCGGTGGGATACATGCGCAGTGCCAGGCGGCTGTGGGGCGCTTCCAGCACATGCGCGTTGGCGGCGTTGGCCTCGGCATCCAGCCGCGCGCCCAGCCAGCCGAGGTAATGGCAGATGCGCGCACGCACCGGCGGCTGATGTTCGCCGATGCCGGCAGTGAACACCACGCCATCCAGCCCGCCAAGGCTGTTGCCCAGTGCGGCGATGCCGCGGGCGATGCGGAAACAGAACAATTCGATGGCCTCGGCGGCCTCCGGCGCATCGCTTGCCAGCAGCACACGGCTATCGGCGCTGATGCCGGAGACGCCTTTCAGGCCGCACTCGTGGTACAGCCAGTGTTGCACTTCATCCACACGCCAGCCACGCTGCTGTTGCAGGTACAAAATCACCCCGGCATCCAGCTCGCCCGGTCGCGTCGCCATCGGGATGCCGTCAAGGGCGGAGAAGCTCATGCTGGTATCGCGGCTGATGCCGTTTTCCATCGCGCACAGGCTGGCACCGCTGCCCAGATGCGCCACCACCAGTTTTTTCGCCAGCAATTCCGGCGCTTCGCGGCGCAGGGTATCGGCAATGGATTGATAGGACAGGCCGTGAAAGCCGTAGCGGCGCACGCCTTCTTCGTGCAGCGCGCGCGGAATCGGCAGGCGCTTGACCAATGCCGACTGGCTTTGGTGAAAGGCGGTATCGAAGCAGCCGATTTGCGGCAGCCTCGGGCGGGCGCGACGGGCGGCGCGCACCAATCGCAAGCCGGCCGGCAAATGCAGCGGGGCGAGCGAAACCAGCGCCTCCAGCTGGCTCAGCACGTCCTCGTCAAGCGGCATCGGCGCGGCAAAGTTCGGCCCGCCATGCACCAGCCGATGCGCGAAGGCATCGAAGGCATGGCCGGCAAAGCGCGTCTCCAGCCACGCCAGCACAGCCTCGATGACGTGCTGCAGATCGTCGCTGAGCTCCACCTCGAACGGCACTTGCTCGCGCTGCCCGTCCTGATGGAAGGCCAACTGCAACGGAGCAAGACGCAAATCCAGCGTGCCGCGTGCCAGCCGGACAAGATGACCATCACGCACCTCGAATACGCCGAGCTTCAAGGTGGAAGAGCCGGCATTGAAGGTCAGAAGCCGCTTCATGCCGCCCCCGGCATCGGCGTGTGGGCCACGATGCGTGCCAGCGCAATCGAGGCCAGCCGGGTGCGCACGCTGTCGGCGCGGCTGGTGAGAATCACCGGCACCTTCGCGCCCAGCACGATGCCGGCACTGTCGGCGCGGGCAAAATACATCAGCTGCTTGGCGGCGATATTGCCCGCCTCCAGATTCGGCGCCAGCAGGATGTCGGCCTGCCCGGCCACCTGCGAGAGGATGCCCTTTTCCTTCACCGCATCCATGTCGATGGCATTGTCGAACGCCAGCGGCCCGTCCACCAGGCCACGCTTGATCTGCCCGCGCGCGGCCATCACCGCAAGCGCCGCCGCATCGAGGGTCGAGGCCATTTTCGGGTTGACCGTTTCCACCGCCGCCAGCACTGCCACCTTCGGTTCCTTCACGCCGAGCCTGCAGGCCAAGTCAATCGCATTCTGGGCAATGTCACGCTTTTGCTCCAGCGTCGGCGCGATGTTGATCGCGGCATCAGTCACCATCAGCAGCTTGTTGTAGGCCGGCACGTCGAACAAAAAGACATGGCTCAACCAGCGATCGGTACGCAGGCCGTTCTCGCGCGCGACGATGGCACCAAGCAACTCGTCGGTATGCAGGCTGCCCTTCATGATTGCATCGACTTCGCCGCGCCCGGCCATTTCCGCCGCCACTTGCGCGGCCGCATGGCTGTGCGGCACGTCGATGATCTCCATGCCATCCAGCGAGATACCGGCCTCGCGCGCGGCCCCCTCGATGCGCGCCCGCGGCCCGACCAGCACCGGCACGAACAGGCGCTCGTCATTGGCCTCCACCGCCGCACTCAAGGATCGGCCACTGGTCGGATGCACCACCGCCGTGCGCAGCGGCGGCAGGGTGTAGGCACGCTTCATGCCCTGATCGAAAATGCGGTGCCGGTTGATCTGCACCTCCGGCATCTGCGCCCGGTTGAGCGTGTATTTCTGCGTCGGCGCAATGACTTCCGCGGTGCCGCTCAGCACCACCTTGCCCTCGGCATCGCGGCATTCGCAATCGAACACCACCACCTGTTTCTCCGCCCGCTTCTCGCGCACCACGATTTCCGCGGTAATTTCGTCCCCCGGCCGCACCGGGCGATGGAAGCGCAAATCCTGCCCCAGATAAATCGTGCCGGGGCCGGGCAGCTCGGTGCCGAGCAGGGCGGAAATCAGCGAAGCGGTCCACATGCCGTGCACCACCACCTGCCCGAAGCGCGAGTTGGCAGCGAACTCGTCATCCATGTGCGCCGGATTGATGTCGCCGGAGGCCACCGCAAACAGCGCGATGTCCTGCAAGCTGGCGGTGCGGGTGAGGCTGGCGCGCTCGCCCACGGTGATTTCGTCGAAAGTACGGTTGTTGATCTGGTTCATGGCAATGACATGGGTAGAGAACCCATCTTCTCAAGCAAAAAAGAAAAGCGTATGACCGCGCTCAATCGGTCAGGCGACGGCTCAGTGCGTACAGGATGCGGATGTCCGCCTCGCCCATCGGCTCGTGCATCGCCGCCTCGGCCGGAATGGCGCGAAAGCGCATGCGGAAGGCGCGCAGCGCCGCCGCCCGATCCTCCAGCGGATAGCCGATGGCGGCCATCGCCAGCCACGGATCAAACCCCGGCGGCACCTCGCCGGCCGTCTCCGCCGGCCAGATGCCGAAACCGGCCTCGGCCAGCCGCTGCCACGGGAAATGCGCGCCCGGATCGACCTTGCGCACCGGCGCCAGATCGGAATGGCCGATGACCTGCGTCGGCGGAATGCGCAGCCGGGTGGTGAGATCCTGCAACAGCGCGATCAGCGCGGCGATTTGCACCTCGCTGTAAGGCTCGCTGCCGTTGTTGTCGATTTCGATGCCGATCGAGGCACTGTTGAGATCGACAATCCCGCCCCAGCGCCCGCCGCCGGCATGCCAGGCGCGCGCATCATCGCCCACCAATTGATGCACGCTGCCATCGCGCCCAACCAGATAATGCGAGCTGACCTTGCCCTGGCTGTTGGCGGTTTTGAGCGTTTCCAGACTTTCCGCCACCGAGCCTTGCTGGGTGTAATGCAGCACGATGATCTGCGCACGACGCTGGTCGAAATTGGGCGAGGCCGACCACTGCGCCAGCGGGCTTTTGACCGGCTTGGGCGCAAGACTGGTACAGGCAGCAAGGGTGAGGCTGGCGGCCATCAGGGCAAGGGTTCTCATCTTTGGCTCCAGTCTTTTCAGGGCTTTTTCCGGCCAAACTCTGCTTCCAGCACCTGGGTCATCTCGCCCAGGGCCTCCTCAAGCAAGGGGTCCACTTCCATCGAGGCGATTTCCAGCAGCCGGGACATTCTGCGGATCACCCGCTCGCCGTCTTCACTTGCCCGGAAGCGGCGTATCGCCTCGTCCACCTCCCCTTGCGTTAGCGACTCAAGACTGTTGGCAGCGTACAGGACATCAAGCATGCGCTTGCCGTCCTTGCTGTTGAAGAAGCGAATCAAAGCCGCAGCGTCTTCGGCTTGCAAAGATTCCCGGTAAACACCCAGCAAAACCGGTTGCAGGCGCTGCCACGAGAGCTTCTTTCGCACTTCTTGCTCTTGGGCATCGAACACCTGATGAAAACGGGTGATTTCCGCATCATCCGCACCACGGCTGCGCAGGCGCTCGACATAGACCTCTCGGGCTTGGGCAAACATTTGCGGCATGCCATCTTCCACCACCTGCCGCGTCCCAAGGGCTTGCAGCAGTTCTTCCAGTTGCGCCTGCGAAGGCGGCTCGGCCTTGGCATAACCAAAGACAAGCGCGAAACCCAACACACACACCGACAACAAACGCTTCATGGCAAAGCTCCCTTGGCAGAAACGGCAGTGTAGCGCGCCTGCCAGGCAGCTGCCCTTGCCTGTCGCCGCCCTGCCATGACGCCACATTCGCCACCCTTTGCCCAAACCCTCGCGAGCGGTGACAATGCCGTTTCGCTTCCACCGCAACCTGTGAGCCTGACATGACCGATACGCCGAAGATTCTCTACACCCTGACCGACGAAGCGCCGCTGCTGGCGACGCATTCCTTCCTGCCGCTGGTGCAGGCGTTTGCGCAAAGTGCCGGGGTGGCGGTGGAAACCCGTGACATTTCGCTGGCCGCGCGCATCCTGGCGCAGTTTCCCGAGCGTCTTGGCAACCAGCAGGTCAGCGATGATCTCACCGAGCTTGGCGAGCTGGCCAAGCGGCCGGAAGCCAACATCATCAAGCTGCCCAACATCAGCGCGTCCGAGCCGCAGTTGAAGGCGGCGATTGCCGAGTTGCAGCGGCAGGGCTTCGACATTCCCGATTATCCGGAAGACGCCGCCAGCGAGGCGGAGAAGGACATCAAGGCGCGTTATGACCGGGTCAAGGGCAGTGCGGTCAACCCGGTGCTGCGCGAGGGCAATTCCGACCGCCGCGCGCCGGCGTCGGTGAAGAACTATGCCAAGAAGCACCCGCACCGGATGGGGGTGTGGCAAGCCGATTCGCGCGCGCATGTGGCGCACATGGAAAGCGGTGATTTTTACGCCAGCGAAAAGTCGGTCACCTTCGATCACGATGGCAAGGTGCAGATTGAATTGCTCGGCAAGGATGGCTCGGACGTGGTGCTGAAGCCGAAAATCAAGCTGCTGCCGGGCGAGGTGCTGGATTCGGCGGTGATGAGCGCGGACAAGCTCGCCGCCTTCGTCGATGCGCAAATCGCCGCAGCCAAGGCCGAAGGCACACTTTTTTCGCTGCATCTGAAGGCGACCATGATGAAGGTCAGCGACCCGATCATGTTCGGCATCGTGGTGCGCCGCTATTACAAGAAACTGTTTGAAAAACACGCCGACGTGCTTGCCCGCCTCGGCTTTGAGCCGGACAACGGCATTGGCGATTTGTACGCGCGTCTTGCCGAGGCAAGCGATGAGGAGCGTGCTGGGCTGGACGCGACGCTGGCCGAAATCTACGCCGAAAACCCGCCGCTTGCGATGGTCAATTCCGACAAGGGCATCACCAATCTGCATGTGCCAAGCGACGTGATCGTGGATGCCTCGATGCCGGCGATGATCCGCGACTCGGGCAAGATGTGGAACGCGCAAGGCCAGTTGCAGGACGCCAAGGCAGTGATCCCCGACCGCTGCTATGCCGGCATCTATCAGGCCGTGATCGAGGACTGCAAAGCGCATGGCGCATTCGACCCGGCCACGATGGGCAGCGTGCCGAACGTTGGCCTGATGGCGCAAAAGGCCGAGGAATACGGCAGCCACGACAAGACCTTCCGCATCCCGCACGATGGCACCGTGCGCGTGGTGGACGACAACGGCAAGGTGTGGATGGAGCAAGACGTCCGCGCTGGCGATATCTTCCGCATGTGCCAAACCAAGGATGCGCCGATTGCCGACTGGGTCAAGCTCGCCGTCAACCGCGCCCGCCTGTCCAACACGCCGGCGGTGTTCTGGCTGGACGAAAACCGCGCCCATGACCGCGAAATCATCAATAAAGTCGAGCACTACCTGCAAACGCACGACACCGGTGGCCTGGATATTCGGATCCTGTCACCGGTCAACGCGATGAAGCACTCGCTTGCGCGCATCCGCCAGGGTCAGGACACCATCAGCGTCACCGGCAACGTGCTGCGCGATTACCTCACTGACCTCTTCCCGATCATGGAGCTCGGCACCAGCGCCAAGATGCTGTCCATCGTGCCGCTGATGGCCGGTGGTGGCCTGTTTGAAACCGGCGCCGGCGGCTCCGCGCCCAAGCATGTGCAGCAGTTCGTCGAAGAAAACTACCTGCGCTGGGATTCGCTCGGCGAGTTTCTGGCGCTGCAAGCCTCGCTGGAGCATCTGGCCAACGTCACCGGCAATGCCCGCGCCCGCGTGCTGGCCGAGGCGCTGGATGTGGCCAACGGGCAGTTCCTCGACAACGACAAATCGCCCTCGCGCAAACTCGGCGGCATCGACAACCGCGGCAGCCACTTCTGGCTGGTCAAATACTGGGCCGACGCCCTCGCCGCGCAGGAGGCCGATGCCGAGCTGAAGGCTCGCTTCGGTGCACTCGCCAAGGCGCTGGATGAAAACGCCGAGAAAATCGTCGAAGAACTCATCGCCGTGCAAGGCCAGCCGGTGGAACTCGGCGGCTACTACCACCCCGACACCGGCAAAACCGATGCCGCGATGCGCCCCAGCGCCACCTTGAACGCCGCCTTGGCGCTGCTGTAAGGCACCATAAAGCCCCGGCTCTGCCGGGGCTTTTCAATTACAAGGAGCTCTCATGAAAGCAATGGCACTTCGTGTTTTTGCTCTGATGGCAGGCGCAGCTTGGTCATCTGCACCTGGAAAACCACCAGCATTCACTGGCTATTACGACATGGGTGGGACGGAGAGCGCGGGTGGCTTGTATGTACTGCCGGATCAACGCTTTTGCCTTGGCTTCACTGCCGGGGCAATGGATATACAAATCTCCGGCACCTGGCAGGCCACTGTCATGGGAGGAAAGATCAGTAGACTGGTTTTGACTCCGGTTTCTCGCCTTCCCAGCCGGTATGCCGTGTTCACGAGTGACAAAGATGAAGTCAGCGGCAGGCCAAAGCCGGCTGCAAGACGGCTGACCTTGAATGGAGCCGCCTTCAGCATGATGCAGGACGATGCCGTGTTGGGCTGGAGCGAGCAATCTGAGCCTCCGGCCAATATGGCTCCGCTATTTGCGCAGGATCAGTATTCGTTCTCACGCGTGTACCACTTGGACTTGCCTGCCAATGCAAGGTATGTGTTTTTGGGGCACCCATTGGATAACGGGCGTTACCAGTTGGAGCGCTTTGATACTGGCTCCAAACGCTATATATGGGTGAATTACGGTGAAAGAGCCGGGCAAAACGAGCCCTTGGAAGCATTTTATATCGAGAAAGAAGGTTTGATGCTTAGTGGAAGTATGCTCGGAAAGCCAGATGAAATTTCCGAAGCGGCTCGTGATGAGATTGAGCAATACTGTTTTGCACAAGCAGCAGAAGATGACCCCATGCCCTATCTGGCTCCGGATGTAATCAATGTTGAGCTCAAGCGATTGCCCACGGCCAAACCGTGGTTTGCTGATGAGCAGGACGAGGAGGAATAAAGCGGGTTGCTGTCTGCCAAGCCTTGTCGTGCTTCGGTCTTCATGCGTGGCTTTCGTTTGTCTTGCCATTGGTTACCTGTAGCAAGCAGCCAAAACGCATGGAGATAAGTCCTTCCACAAAAAGCTGTCACGCGGATTTTCGCTCAATAGCGCAAAAACGGATGTGGCAGCTGCCAGTAGCCACGCCACGCACGCCAGGCCAAAGTGGTGCTTGCCAGGATCAGGGCAAGCCAGGCCAGGCTCAGCCACAGGGCAAATTGTGCGGGCAACATGGCAGGCAGGCGCTCGACGCTCAAGAGGGTTGAAGCCACCACCAGCAGCGCATACAGCGCGGCGAGGGGCCAAATGACCCAGCCGCCTTTTTGTCCGCGCAAGATGCGCAGGCAAAGTGCCGCGGCCAGCGCCATCATGCCGGGTATGGCCAGATACAGGGGCGCGGGCAGGTGCACAAAGGGGGCGGCCATCATCAGCAACAACAGCGGCGCCAGCACCGTCACCGCAAGTGGCACAAACACTGCGCGCAGCAATGCCGGTTTGCTTGCGCCCATCCCCGGCAAGAGCGCCAGTTCGGTGAACTCGGCATCGTCATGAAAGCGCCGCTGTGCAAGATTGGCGGGGAAGGCATACACCACGACGAACATCAGCATCAGGATTCCCCAATTGAGGAAGAAAAAAAGCGGCAGATGCGGTTTGTCGTCAATCACCAAGGCCATCAGTAACGGCCATGCCAGCAGTGTGAAAAGCAGCATACCGATGTGCAGCAGCCGTTGCCGCCACGGCATCGGCGCAAACGGCGCGCCAAGCCAAGTACGCAAGGTATGTTGCACACTGCCAAAGCGTGCCGTGCTTGGGGCATAACTCATCATCCCGTGATTGCCTTTGCGCGTGGCGCTCTGCTGCATGAGGGCGTCAAGCTGGAGCACCAGCGGCTGCCGCCAAGCTGTGTTTGGCCACGACTTGGCGGGGCGAGTTAGCCTGTGAATATGCAGGATGAGCGGCAAGGCGAGCATCAGTGCCAGCAATGCCATGGGTGCCGGTGCTGCGCCAAGGTAGGTAAAAAATACTTTTGCATCAAAGGATGTGCTGCCTTCCAAAAGGCCGGGCAGCAAGCAAAGCCCCAGCAGCACAACGCCCGGCAGCAAACCCAGCCACAGGCAGAGCACTGCCACAAGGCTGAGTGCCGCCAGTGATTTCAACATGGGGACACCAAGCAGCAGCAATAATGCTGCCGGCAGCAACACACTGACACCCCATGCCAGCAGCAAGCCAAGCCACATCCCACGCAGGCTGCCGGGGGCCTGCAATTGCTGCAATTCCCGCGCAACGACAACCAAGCGCGGCATCCAAAGCAGCCAGGCCAGCATGGCCAGAATCAGAAAAGCCAGCCAGCTCACATCCGCCGCTTGCGCTGGCCAAAAGCGCCATGCGGATAGTGTCCACGCCGCTGCGACAGCATACAGGCTGGCAAGTGATCGCCGGGTGCCGGGCTCGGCCGCGGCAAGCAAGCTTTGCCAGCCACAGGCAAGCCCCTTGGCGCAGACGGTATTCATCCGGCTATCTCCAAAAACAAATCTTCCAAGGCAAGTTGCTGCCGGGTAACGCCCGGCGCGCTGGCAAGGGCAGGCCAAGGCGTGTTGGCCGCGCGAATCAGGGTGATGGCAAGGCTGCCATCGGCATGGTGCCGGCGTGCGACTTCGCCCGGCACTGCCCCGATCAGCATCGCGGCGTGGCTCGCCGGCACATGCAGGCGCAGGTGCCGCTCTTTGATGGCATCGAGCTCGTCGTGCAGCAGGATCCGGCCTTGGTGCAGAAAAGCCACATGCGAGGCCACCCGTTCCAGATCACTGACGATATGGGTGGAAAACAGCACCGTGGTGCCTTGCTCGGCTGCGCGCTCGGCGATTTCACGCAGCAGCTCGCGCCGAGCCACCGGGTCGAGTGCAGCGGCAGGTTCATCCAGCACCAAGAGGCGCGGACGCGGTGCCAAAGCGCGAATCAATGCCACTCGCTGCCGCTCGCCGGGTGAGAGTTTGGCAAGGGGCTTGTCGGCGGGCAGTTGCCAGCGGGCAAGCATCTGCCGGACAAAATCCGCATCCCATACCGGGTAATGCTGGCCGACAAAATCCAGCATGTTGCCCACTTTCAACCACGCCAGTGCTGCCGGTTGCTGCGGGACATGGCCGATGGCGCTTTTGCCCGCATCATCCAATGCCAAAGCCGGCTGGCCGAATATATGCGCCTCACCGGCGTCGGCGGCCAGCAGCCCGAGCAGGATGCGAATCAGGGTGGATTTGCCCGCGCCATTGCGGCCAATCAGGCCCAGCACGCTGCCCGGTGCAAGCACCAAGTCCACCCCGGCCAGCACCTGTTGCGCGCCATAGCGTTTATGGATACCGCGTGCCTCGATCGGCAGGCTGCTCGATAGCGACAGGGGTGTGGCGGTCATCATCAGTGAGTGTCCTTCAAGCGTTGCAGGAGCCGCACGGCCAGTTCATCGGGCGGCAGTTCAAGTTCTTGCGCTTGTCGGGCCAAGGCCGCAAGCGTCGGTTCAATCAATTCCCAGCGCGCGTGCAGCGAAGGCCGCGCCGCGACCTGCTCGGCCACGCACATGCCCTTGCCGCGCAATCGGGTCAAAACACCCTCGGCTTCCAGCAGGCTGTAGGCCTTGGAAACGGTCATCGGATTGATGCCATGACAGGCCGCCATCTCCCGCACCGAAGGCAAAACCTCACCCGCGAGCCATTGCCGGGCAGCGACCCGGCGTTGCACTTGCGCCATGATCTGCCGGTAAATCGGCTCGGTTGAGGCAGGTTCGATGTGGAAAGCCGTTGCGTCCATGTGTATCACTATACTAATACACATATGCCGCAGCAAGCAGGATGTGCCATGCGCTCGCGGTCTCGCCTCTGGCTTGCTTTCGCATCAACCCCATTTGCCTGTGACATGCGTTAGTTTCGTTTGCAGCCCACAGGAGATTCCCCCATGCGTGGTTTTCGTTTTTCGTCCCTGGCCGTACTCACCTTGTTGCTGGCCGCGTGCAGCCGCCCCGATCAGGCCAGCATGAGCCACGCACCTGCCGCTGCCTCGACAGCGGCAGATAGCCATAGTGCGTTGACGACGGAGACAGCAGCGTCGGCCGAAAAAGCCGATGCCGCTGCCGTGGATGCGCAACAGCTGCTGGCCTCGCAGGCCGCCGATGGCAGCAAGACGCCTCCGGGCCGGCAGTTCGTTCGTACGGCCGAGCTGCGCTTTGAGGTCAACGATGTCTATCAATCCGCACTGGCGCTCGAAGACGCGGTGGCGGCGGAGGGCGGCTTCGTGGTGGAGAACCGGGTGAAGAATCGGGTGCTCTCGACCCGCTATTACCCACTGGCCGATGGCAAGCGTAAGGAAGTGGCCATCTACCGCCCCGAAGGGCAGTTGATCGTGCGCCTGCCCAGCGAGCGGATACTGCCCTTCCTGCGTGTGGCGGCGCGGCAGATGGCGTTTCTCGACGAGCGCAGCTTCCGCGCCGAGGACATTCAGTTCGCCCTCTTGCGGCAGCAATTGGAATGGCAGCGCGGGCAGGAAATCAGTGCCGATATTGCCCGTGCCGCCGCCGATCCCGGCCGGGTGGGGGACAAGGTGGATGCAGCTACGGCACGCGCCGAGGCGCTGCGCCTGCGTGATGAGGCACGCGTGCGGCAACGCGAGCTGGAAGATCAGGTCGCTTTCGGCACCCTGACCCTGCAACTCCATCAGGATGCACTCACGCGCAGTGAGACACGGCTGGATCCCGAGGCCACCCTGCGTACTGCCGGCCCGGGCCTCGGGCAGCGCCTGCTCCTTGCCATGAGCCGGGGCTGGCAGGGGCTGCTGGATTTGCTGGTGCTGCTGGCCTATCTGTGGCCGCTGTGGGTGCTGATGCTGATCGGGCTGTTTGCCACCCACCGGATTTGGCGGGCATGGCGCCGTCGCCGGTTTGCAGACCGCGGCTCGGGCAGGTAAAAGGAAGCCTTCCCCAAGGAGCTTTCACCATGTCGCGTCCTCTTTTTCCGCTTGCCGTTCTGGCCGTGCTGCTGGCCGGCTGCGCCCATGCCGACCGGCAGCCTGCCGCAAATACGGCTGCACAAGCTGCTGCCCGCAACAAACTTGAAACCGCCATCCAAAATCCCGCGCGCACACCGGCCTTCGTCGCCCGCGATGGCTATCGCCATCCGGCACAAACCTTGGCCTTTTTTGGCCTCAGCCCGAACGCGCGCGTCATTGAAATGAATCCGGGTGCCGGCTGGTACAGCGAAATCCTCGCCCCCTATCTGCAACAGGAAGGGCACTATGTGGCCGCGCTGCCGCAGGCGGCGGCCGACAGCGGCGCGGGCCGCCGCAATGCCGCCTTGCAGGCCAAGTTTGCACAGGCTCCGGCACAGTTCGCCAAAGCGGCGCTGCTTGAATACGACCCTGCTGCGCCGGTACTTGGCGAGGCCAACAGCGCGGATATCGTGCTGACTTTCCGCAATGTCCACAACTGGGTCGCGGCGGATAATGCCGAGGCTTATTTCAGGGCATTTTTTGCCGTGCTGAAACCCGGCGGCGTGCTCGGCGTGGTCGATCACCGTGCCAAGCCCGGCACCTCGCTGGAGGCGATGAAAAAATCCGGCTATGTCACCGAGGCATCGGTGATCGAGCTGGCAACCCGCGCGGGTTTCCGGCTGGATGGCAGGAGCGAGGTGAATGCCAATCCCCTCGATAGCACCGAGCATCCCAATGGCGTATGGACACTGCTGCCGGTGGCACGGCATGAGGCGGGCGAGGCGGAAAAATATCGCGCCATCGGCGAGAGCGACCGCATGACACTGAGATTCGTCAAGCCGTGAGGCCACGGCCGATGCCCTGGCGGGGCGCAAACACACGCCCCCGCCCTGCGCCTGCGCAGCGGCAACTGGTTCTTTTCAACAAGCCCTTCAATGTGCTGTGCCAGTTCACCGACAACAGCCAACCGGCCAGAGCCACGCTGGCCGGCTTCGGCCTGCCGGCGGATGTCTATGCCGCCGGACGGCTCGATTACGATTCCGAAGGGCTTCTTTTGCTGACCAATGACGGTGCGCTGGCACACCGCTTGACCGACCCGCGGCACAAAGCGCCCAAGACCTACTGGGTGCAGGTGGAAGGCCAGCCCGACGAAAGCGCCCTCGAACGGTTGCGCCGAGGTGTGCAGCTGAACGATGGCCCGACCCTGCCCGCAGCCGTGCGCGAAATCGCCGCGCCATCGCTGTGGCCACGCAACCCGCCGGTGCGCTTTCGCAAAACCGTGCCCGATGCCTGGCTTGAAATCACCCTGCACGAAGGCCGCAACCGGCAAGTGCGGCGGATGACCGCCGCCGTCGGCCTGCCCACCTTGCGACTGGTGCGCGCGGCCATCGGCGAATACCGCTTGGGCGATTTGCAACCGGGGCAATGGCGAACGCTGTAGCGGGCCTGGTTGCTCCCGATCAACTGGCAATCGCCAGTTTCTCCTGCTTGTAGCGCCATACCGCAGCCAGCCACAGCAGCACGGCGAGGCCGAAGGCCGAAGCAAAGTACACCGCCCATTGCTCGGGCTGGGGCAGTTCGCCGCGGGAGATTTTGCCGAGCATCTGGCTTTGCGAGAGGAAGGGCACGGCATACTGCCAAAGCTGGGTGTCCTTCAGCGGGTAGGCCATCAGGGCGTAGGAGGGCAGCATCGGCATGAACAGCAGCCAGGTCATGTGTGCTTGCGCTTCCTTCATGCT
>JBHADJ010000124.1:0-24426 GCA_041855065.1 Lysobacter sp. | reverse complement strand
TGCCGCAGGTGCCGATATTGAGCACCTCGATGGCAGGCACCAGGCGGCGGGCGGCGTCATCGGCACGGCGGCTGAAATCGCCGCGGCTCATGCTGGCTTCGGGGGCACGCACATGCACTTTGTAAAGATACAGTGAGCGGTAGAAAAGATAGCTTGCCGAGTGCAGCCGCTTGCCCTCAACGGTTTGCGTCATCAAAAAACGATGGCCGGGAATGTCCTTGGCAGGTGCCAATCGTGTCAATGCTCTGGGTACCCCGGCAGCAGGACGGGGGAGGTTGAGCGGTGCTTGTTCGAGAACTTCGGTGGCGACGCCAAATTGCTGCTCTTCTTGCAGCAAGGTGCGAAACTCCGCCATGCCCGATGCCAGTGCCGCCTCGATGTCGGCCGTCCCGGCCGGATGGACGAATACGTTGATGTCAATGTCCGGATGGTCCGCGTGCCGGTAGTCGAAGCCTGCCCCAACGGCCGGGGTATCGGCATCGAACTGGGTGCTCTGCCAGCGATATGAACCCACCCGATGCGGCGCGATGAGATGGCTTTGTTCAATCCATTGGCGCGGCGCGGTGCCGACAGGGGCAGAGGGCAGGGGAGTGGCATGGGCAAACGGCGGGAGGGCGGCAAGGCCGGTTGCCAAGAGAAGCAGCCCACAAGCGGACAGGCGCAGCATGGTGAGTTCCTCACGTTGCCATCGGGGTGGGGGCTTGCTGGTCGCGCTTTTCATAGGCATTGACGATGCGCGCCACCAGCGGGTGACGCACCACATCGCGTGACTCGAAGAAGGTAAAGCTGATGCCGTCCACTCCGCGCAGCACTTCGATGGCATCCTTCAGCCCGGATTTGACCTGACGCGGCAGGTCGATCTGGGTCATGTCGCCGGTAATCACCGCCGTGGAGCCGAAGCCGAGCCGGGTCAGGAACATCTTCATCTGCTCGATGGTGGTGTTCTGCGCCTCGTCCAGAATCACGAACGCATCGTTCAGCGTGCGCCCGCGCATATAGGCCAGCGGCGCGATTTCGATGACGTTCTTCTCCAGCAGTTTGGCGACCTTCTCCACCCCGAGCATTTCATACAGCGCGTCGTACAACGGCCGCAGATAGGGATCGACCTTCTGGCTCAAATCACCCGGCAAAAAGCCGAGCTTCTCGCCCGCCTCCACTGCCGGGCGCACCAGAATCAACCGCTGTACTCGCGACTGGTTGAGTGCTTCCACCGCCATCGCCACCGCCAGAAAGGTTTTGCCGGTACCGGCCGGGCCGATGCCGAAATTGATGTCGCAGGTGGCAATCTTGTGCAGATATTGCTTCTGGTTGGCACCGCGCCCCTTGATGGTGCCGCGCTTGACCCGCACCGCGACCTCCTGCGGCACGTAGCCGGCATTGCCCGGTGTCGCGGCTTCAGCTTCGGCTTCGCCCAGAAGGCCGGCAAGGCGCAGATTGAGGGCGTGGCCGTCGAACACGGTTTCCCCGGCCTCCTCATACAGCGCGCGCAGGACTTTCTCGGCGCGCGCAAGTGCGGCCGGCTCCTCGCCACTGACCCGGAACACATGGCCGCGGTTGGCAATGGCAACGCCAAGGCGCAACTCCAGCTGGCGCAGATGTGCATCGAACGGCCCGGTCAGATTGCCAAGGCGCTCGGTGTCTTCGGGTTCCAGGGTGAAATCGTGGTGTAGAGGGTCAGCCATGAGCAAGGCGGGCAGGGTGAATGAGCCTAGCGTAGCGGATGCGTGCGCGGTATGGGAGATGGGAGTATCCCGGTTGGCTCAAACGTGCTCACCAAGGCGCTGGTCAACAAAAGGTGGGGAATGTCGTGCAGCTGGATGGGCAGGGAGCCCCCAATATTGCCCCACCCCGGCCATGCCAGACGTGCGTGGCCGGGGGCATGACGAGGGGCGGCAAGGTAGTGCGGCATGCCACCCTTTGCGGGTTCAGGAAACTTGCCGCATGTAGGGGAACAGCAGCACGTCGCGGATGGAGGCCGAGTCGGTCAACAGCATCACCAGCCGATCGATGCCGATGCCAAGGCCACCGGTCGGCGGCAGGCCGACTTCCAGCGCGCGGATGTAATCGGCATCAAAGTGCATGGCTTCATCATCACCGGCATCCTTGGCCGCCACCTGTGCCTGAAAGCGCGCGGCCTGATCTTCGGCATCGTTGAGTTCGGAAAAGCCGTTGGCGATTTCCTTGCCGCCAATGAACAGCTCGAAGCGGTCGGTAATGCCCGGCTCGGTGTCCGATTCGCGCGCCAGGGGCGAGACTTCCACCGGGTAATGGGTGATGAAGGTCGGCTGCACGAGGCCGCCTTCGACGGTTTTCTCGAAGATTTCCAAAAGCAGCTTGCCCCAGCCATAGCCCGGCTTGACCGGAATCTTCAAACGGGTGCAATGTGCCGCCAGCGCGTCGCGGTCGCGGCAATCGGCCACGCTGATTTCAGGGTTGAGCTCGCGCACGGCTTCTTCCAGCTTCCAGCGCTTAAACGGCTGGCCAAGGTCGATTTCACGCCCTTCCCAAACTACCTGCGTTTTGCCGGTGGCACTTTCGGCCACGTGGCGAATCAGCGCCTCGGTCAAATCCATGATTTCGCCATAGGCCACGTGTGCCTCGTACAGCTCCAGCATGGTGAATTCGGGGTTGTGCCGGGTGGACACGCCCTCGTTGCGGAAGTTGCGGTTGATTTCATACACCCGGTCAAAACCGCCGACCACCAGCCGCTTCAAATACAGCTCCGGTGCCACGCGCAGGAACAAATCCAGATCCAGCGCATTGTGGTGGGTGATGAAGGGGCGTGCGGTGGCACCGCCGGCGATGTAGTGCATCATCGGCGTTTCCACTTCCAAAAAGCGCCGCGCATCGAGCCATTGCCGCATCGCCGAGATGATGCGCGAGCGGGTGACGAACACCTCCCGCGCTTCGGGATTGACGATGAGATCGACATAGCGCTGGCGGTAGCGCTGCTCGACATCGGCCAAGCCGTGCCATTTGTCCGGCAGCGGGCGCAGCGACTTGGTCAGCAAGCGCAGGCCATCGACTTTCAGCGACAACTCGCCGGTCTTGGTGCGCATCAGCGTGCCTTCGGCGGCGATGATGTCGCCCACGTCCCAGCCTTTGAAGGCCTGATAGGCATCGCCCAGCGTGGCGCTTTGCAAGAACAGCTGGATATCGCCGCTGCCATCGCGCAATTTGGCAAAGGCCGCCTTGCCCATCAGCCGTTTTGCCAGCATCCGCCCGGCCACTTTCACCCGGCGGCCAGTGGCCTCCAGTGCCTCGCTGCTCCAGTGTTCCCGGTCGGCATATTCGGCCTGCAAGTCGCCGGCTTCGTCGGTGCGGCGGAAATCATTGGGGAAAGCCGTGCCCTGCGTACGCAGCGCGGCGAGCTTGCCGCGACGCTCGGCAATCAGGGTGTTTTCGTCTTGGGCGGGGGTGTCGGTCATGAAAGCTCACATCGGGCGCGATGCGCCAGTTGGAAAATCAGCTGACATTGTCGCACTGCATCAAAAGCTGTGACAGCCCCCGGTGGATTTCAGCCAAGTTTGTCCGGCTTGCCAGCTTCCTGCTCGGCTTTGCGCTTCATCAGATAGCCGTGCAGCATTTCGGTGGACAGGCCGTGCAGGGTCAGGCGGTAGCCGGCGCGCAGGGTGGACATCGGCACCAGCGGGTGTTTGTTGTTGACCAGCCCCAACCGCGATTCGGCGCCGAGCAGGGTGGCAGCATACAGGCCGATGGTTTCGTCCAGTTGCAGCGAGTTGGTGGCGCGCCAGAAGTCGTCGTCGGAAAGGAACAGCTGATAAATCGGGGTAAACAGCTCGATCGCGCTTTGCAAATCGAGGAAATTGCGGCGGCGGTTGGGCATGTCCTCGATGCGCAGGTGATCGGGCTGGCAGATCATCGAAAAATCCGGGTCGGCAACCGGGCCGAGCTGCTTTCCGGCATCGCGCAGGCCGCGGTTCAGGCGGATGATGAAGTTGTACAGGTTGAGATCGTGCACCAGATACATGTCCGGCTCGACATCGGCAATCTTTTCCGGACGCAGCGGGTTGGTTTCCACTTTCACCGGGCTGTTGGCGGCGATGAAGCCAAGCACCTGCGAGCCGATGCAGAAATGTCGGAGAATCAGCCAGTTGGCTTCGGGGCGGATGAAGTTTTCCATGCCGAAGGCCAGTACCTTGTGCAAAGTGGGCGAGAATGCCCAGCGCTTGGGGGTGAGAACCTTCAGCACTTGAAACAGCACGATCAGGCTGCGCGCAAACGGGCGGATGAAGGGCAGCAGGTATTGCCGCGAGCGCGAGCTGGAATCGACCAGCCAGGCGTGCTTGACTGCATCGTTGATCGGCGTGGATTGATCCAGATACAGGGCCTGCCACGGGCTGGGGTCGGCGGCATCGTGCGGCAAATCGAGAAAATCGGGGCGGCGTTGGCTCATGTCAGGCTCTCCGGGCAGGGCAGATGCTCGAATTGCATCAGGTAAAGCTGGGCAGTGCGGCGGGCGGTGGCGATGATGGCCCGGGCATGGGTGCCCTTGTCGTCCACGGCCAGCACCATTTCCACCGCAGCCAGCCAGCGAGCCAGATGGTTTTCGTCGTTTTCGCCGTGGTATTCCAGAAAACGGAAGGCATCGCGCGGCACGTCCTTGAGATGGGTTTTCATCAACGGCAACAGGGCGGGGATGATGCGCTGGCCGGTGCCTTCGATGATGTAGATGGCGCCCAGCAGGCCGAGCGGATTGGGGCGAGCGGCCAAGGCATGCAGATAGCTGTTCAGTGCCTCGCCTCCGGGATTGCGGCGCAGTTGCCCGATGTCGGCCACGGCACCGCCACTGCGGCGGTAATCCTCGAACAGGATGCGGAAATCGTTTTGCTCCTCGCCGGCATGAGTTTGAATCAGCGTGGCTAGTGCCTCGAAGGGGGCAGTCAGCGCAGCGGCGCCTTCGCGCATCCAGTGGCTGCCTTCACGTACTTGCGGAATCCAGTGTTCCATCCAGCCCAGATAGTCTTGCCGCGTCCATTGCCCTTGACGCAGACGCCGCACGCTGGGGCTGCGCCAAACATCGGAGCGGTACTCGTGCCAGATGACGGCCAGCTCGCCGAGCAAATCGCGCAACATGGGCGGGGCGTTTTCTGCCGCATGCGGTGCAGCGATTGCGCTGTTATCGCCTGTTTGCGGCACGGCAGGCGATGGCAGTGGACGCACCGGGCTGCGGGCATCTTCCACTTCGATCAGGATGAAGCTGACGGTGAAGCGCCCGGATTCGGGCACGAAGCAGAGGATGCGCTGGCCGGCGGCGAGCGTTCGGGTGCGTAGAAACTCGTCCAGCATGATGAAGATCGAGGCTGCGCCGGTATTGCCGCGGCTGACCAGATTGCTGTACCAGCGCTCGCGCGGGATGGCGAAGCCGGCCTTGTGCATCAGCTCGTCCACCACCGGGGCGAACTTCTCCGAGGAGTAATGACACAGGAAATGGTCGATGCCGGCCGGGTCGATCACGCCTTGCTGCACCAGTTGCACATATTCGTGGATACCGACATCGAACAAATGCGGCAGCAGGCGAATGTCCTGACGCAGCAGCAGGGCACCGGCGGCTTCGGCCTCCTGCCAGCTCGCAAAATCCAGATGCGACCGGCTGCGATCGGCGCTCAGGCCCAGCTGCATGCAGACCGGGTAATCGCCGGAAAAGGCACGCTGGTGGATGAAACGCAGACGCAGGCGCAGGCCATCGGCGCGCGCGTGCGGCTGGCGCGAGAGCAGCAGGGCGCCGGCACCGTCGGAGAGCATCCAGCGCAAAAAGTGCGCATCGAAATCGGCGTCATAGCCGCAACCGGCGTAGCGGCTGCGCTTGAACAGCCGCGAGGGCATTTCCGCAGCGGCCACCAAGGCATGATGATGCGCGCCCAAGGCAATCGCCGCTGCCGCCGCTTCCCAGGCGGCCACGCCGGAGGCGCAAATGCCTTGTGAAGTCAGGGTTTGCATCGGCGGGCCGGCCAGCTCGCCCAAGAGCATGTTGGCAAAGCCGGGCAGCAGCGCATTGCCGGCACAACTGCCGGTGGCCAGCATGCCGACTTCGGCGAGGGGGATGCCGGCATCGGCAAGGCAGTGGCCGATGGCCTGTGCCGCCATCTGCTCGGGCGAGGTATGGCAGCTGCCATCGGCGCGGATGCCGTAATGGCGGCTCTGGATGCCGTTTTCGGCGAGGATGCGCTGCTTGATGCGCCCGGAAATGCGGTTGAGCGGGGCAATGAAGGCATCCATCTCGTCGTTGCCGATGGCGGGCCCCGGCAGATGGCGGGCGCTGGCATTGATGTAAACCTGATCGAAAAACGTGGGCATCTTCAAACCTTGTTGTCGAGAGAGGCGGAATCGGCAATCACGGTGCCGCCCAGACGATCGAACAGGGCAAGCAGAAAACCGTAATTGCCGTGATAGCGCGCATGGTGCAGCTGATGGCGACGGCTGGCCGCCAGCGGCCCGCGCGGATGCGGCTGAGGGCTGAACTCGTAATTGGCATGGCCGAGGTTGTTGAGCGCAATGCTCATTACCGGCAGCGTCAGCAGGGCGGCGAGACTGAAATCATGCAGCAGCATCGGCACGATCGGCACGCTGCCGAGCAACAACGCCTCGATGGGATGGAAGGCATAGGTGGAAAACGGCGTCGGCGTCACCGAGCGGTGATGATCGACATGAAAGCGGCGCAGCGCACGGGTGTGCAGCAAGCGATGGCAGAGATAAAAGTGCAGCTCGTTCCAGAAAAACAGAGCGATGATTTCCAGCACGATGCGCCCTGCCGAAGGCGCCGGTGCCAGATGGGCATGGCCATTGCGCAGCAGCCACCACGGCAGCAGCGCACCGATGCCGAAAATCAGGATCGAGACGAGGGATTGGCCGATTTCCCGGCGCAATTGCCCCGCTCGCAACGCGCGCACATCCAGCACGCGGCCGAGGCCCAGACGCTTGGCCAGCGCAATCAGCATGCAGGTGACGAGCGCACCGCCAAAGTACAGCAAGGCAAAGAAAACCGTGGCGCCTGCCACTACCTGGGCAATGGAGAGCTGGGGCAGGGCAGGCAACAGGTTATCCATGGGTCATCCGGAGCCGGGACGGGTTTGCTTCTGGCCGTTGCGCCATTCCATCTGCTCGGCGGACAGTCCGTTGGCATCCATGTAGCGGAAAATCGAGCGCACCGTGACCACCGGATACTGGCCTTGCACACGAGTGGAGACCGGATGGTCGGTAAAGTCGGTATTGGCACTGAACAGCCCGCCCAATACCCGCTTGCCATAGGCCACCCGGATGGTGTCCGGGGTAAAGCCACCCTGCTCGGCGCGGGCGAAGGTGGTGCGGCGGTTGACCGGGGTGCCTTCCGGCAGCTGCGCCACGGCCAGTGTTTCCAATACCCAAGCAGTCGAGTTCTGAGTCCGCTCGCTGCCGGGACGGGCGAGCAGGTTGTAGGTGGGTTGCAGCAGGCTTTGCTGCGGCAGCGCCTGCAGATAACGTGCCAGACGCGCGCTTTCGGCCTCCGGCAGCCAGACGATGCGGGCATCCTGATTGACCAGATCATCGGCAAAGAAGTTGACCAGTCCCTGCGCATAAACGCCGCTGCGGCTGGTGCCGCACTGGTTGAGCAAGTGCACCACCGTCCAGCGGCCATTGGCGTGGTCGCGCACGGCAAACCCGGCATGGCTGTAAACCAAACCATACTTGGAAAGGTCGGTGCCGACCCGGGCGATCAGCGCCACCGGTGCGTTGCGCGCCTCCAGCGTATCCGCCACGGTGAGGGCCGTTTCGGCAGCGGCGGCGAGTTTCTCCGGTGGCACCACCTTTTCCTCGCAATTGCGCCCGGCCAGCGCCGGCAGTGGCAGAGCCAGAATGGCGGGAAGCGCCAAGGGGGCAAGTGGCAGGCGAAGTGTTTTCATGCAGCAGACTCCCGATGCGTTCGTGTAGCGCAGACAGGCGACTGTGGGCCTGCCTGCGAGGTGAAGATGAGCGTTCTGGCTCAGGAAACCTGTGCGTCGTGAATGAGGGCGCGGGCACGTTCGTTCGGCACATAGGCAAACGGACGACCATCGGCACCGCTCAAGAGATAGCCCGAGGCGATGACGGTGACGAAAACCGACATGCCGACGGCGACACCGCCGCGTTCAAGCACCTCGCGCGAGGCGTTGACGGAGAAGCGCACGCCGTCGGAAACGCCTTCGCCCACCGCTTCGATCACCACGCTGACACCATGGCCGCTGGCTTCGACCGACTTGATGACGAAACGCCCCCCCGCCGAGAGCGCCTCCAGTGCTGCTTTGGGCACATTGGCCGAAGCCTGCAGACTGGCAGCGGACGCTTCACTGGCCTCGTTCGATTGCGGTGCAGCAAAGGCGGCCGGGGCGAGGGTCAGGGCGGCGACAAGAAGAAGGCAACGCATGGAAATACTCCGTTGTATGGGTGCAGGCATCTTTGCGCCGTTACCGCATGCTTGCAATGCACATCGACGAAGTGGAGTATTTTTGCTTTTTGGGTAGCGGAATCCTCGACTTGTCACTTTCCATTGAACTGGTGGACGCATTGAAGCGCAGCCTGCGTGCGCAAGGCATGACCTATCGCGAGCTGGCCGCGCGCATTGGTCTTAGCGAGGCGGCGGTCAAGCGCATGTTTTCGCTCAAATCCATGCAGCTCTCGCGCATCGAGCAGATTTGCGACGTGCTGGATCTTGGCCTGCCGGAACTGGCGGCCGAGGCGATGCGCTCGCGCACGCCGATGTCCGAGCTTTCCGAAGCACAGGAGGAGGCACTGGTGGCCGAGCCGGCCTTGCTGCTGGCGATGTTCTTGCTGCTTGGGCGTTGGCGCTTCGAGGACATGCGGCAGTATTTCCGCTTCACCGAGCCGGAGTGGGTGCGTCTTCTGGCAAGGCTCGACCGGCTCGGCATCATCGAGATGCAGCCGGGCAATCGTGGCCGGCCGCTGACCGCGCGCAATTTCCGCTGGCGTCGCAACGGGCCGATGGAGCGTCATTTCCGTCGACATTTGCTGCCGGAGTATTTCGCCGATGCCTTCGATGGCGAGCAGGATGCTTTCTATGCCTTGCTGGGCGAGTTGAGCGTGGAAGGCGTGGCCTCGTTGCGCCAGCGCCTGGATGAGCTGGCACGTGAGTTCGATGCCCTCTTGCTGCGCGATGCCACACTGCCACCGCAGAGCAAGGTCGGGGTGAGTCTGGTACTGGCGCAAAAACCGTGGATGTTGCCGAGTTTTTCCGAGTATTTGCGTGAAGATGAGGAGGGACACGCGAATATGACGTGAGGCGGTCAACGTAATGGGATTGTTATCGTTAAACGCTAGAATGCTTCGTTTCATGTTGTTTGCGGAAAGAGCCATGACACATCCCTCGCGCGTATTGACATCGGTATTGGTTCTGGCCGTGGCAAGTGCTTGTCACAACAAGACAACCGATAGCCCTGCTGCGGCATCTTCGCCCCCGCCCGCGGTGCCGGTGACGATTGAGCAGGTGCGAGCCGAGACGCTTGGCGAGACGGTGACGGCGATCGGGACGGTGATGGCAAGGGAGTCGGTTACCTTGACCGCCAAGGTCAGCGAGATTGTCGAGCGGGTGCACTTCGAAAGCGGCCAGGAGGTGGCACGAGGCACGCCATTGGTGACACTCTCCGGGCAGCAGCAGCAGGCGGCGTTGAATGCCGCGCTGGCCAATGCCGAGGAGGCAGAGCGGCTTTACCAGCGTGGACGACAGTTGGTGGATCAGCAGCTGATCGCACGTGCCAGCTTCGATGGGCAAGTGGCAGCACGGGATGCGACGCGGGCGCAGGTGGCGCAAATTCGGGCGCAATTGGCAGAGCGGGTGGTGCGGGCGCCGTTTTCCGGGGTGCTGGGCATTCGCCAGGTCAGTCCCGGTGCATTGGTCACTCCCGGGACAGTAATCGCCACACTGGATGACATTAGCCGGGTGTATGTCGATTTTCCCTTGCCGGAAACGCAAATTGCCAATCTGCACAAGGGATTGCGTCTGAACGGGACAACCGCTGCCTGGCCGGATCAAGTGTTCGAGGGTGTGGTGACTGCGCTGGATGCACGGCTTGATCCTGCATCGCGTGCCGTTACGGTGCGCGCGGAGTTTCCCAATCCATCTCGTGCCCTCAAGCCGGGCATGTTGGTCAATGTGACACTCTACCAAGAGGCGCGCAAGACGCTGGTAGTGCCGGAAATCGCGGTGATGCAAATTGGTCGGGAAAGCTCGGTATGGAAAGTCGGGGAGGACGGCAAGGTCAGCCGGACGGTGGTGGAAACCGGTACTCGAACCAATGGGCAGGTGGAAATTCGTCGTGGCCTTGTGGCGGGTGAGCGGATCGTCGGCGAGGGTGTTGGCAAATTGCGTGAAGGACAGTCCGTTCGGGCGGTGACTGCCGATGCCGGTACGGTGGACAGCGGCCGATGAAGCTTTCCGACATTTCCATCCAGCGGCCGGTGTTTGCCACGGTCATCAGTCTGCTCCTGATCGTGCTCGGTGCAATGTCGTTCCAGAGGCTTTCGGTACGCGAGCTGCCGGCAATCGATCCGCCGGTGGTGTCGGTGGATGTGAGTTATCCGGGGGCGTCGGCGGCGGTAGTGGAAACGCGAATTACCCAAGTACTGGAAAGTGCGCTGGCAGGGATTGAAGGTATCAGCACCATCGAGGCGGATAGTCGCAATGGCCGCTCATCGGTCACGCTGGAGTTCAATCTCAACAGGGATATCGAGGCCGCGACCAATGACGTGCGGGATGCCATCAGCCGGGTGGCAGCGCGTTTGCCGGACGAGGCGGATCCGCCCAGGGTTGCCAAGGTGGAGGCGGATTCGGACGCCATCATGTGGCTCAACATGCGTTCCACCCAAATGGATACGCTGGAGCTGACCGATTACGCCAGCCGCTATGTGGTTGACAGGTTGTCAGCGCTCGATGGTGTCGCACAGGTGTACTTGGGAGGCGGCCAGAACTATGCCATGCGGATCTGGCTCAAGCCGGATGCCCTGGCGGCACGCGGGCTGGTGTCGGCGGATGTGGAAAGCGCGCTGCGGGCGCAGAATGTGGAGTTGCCGGCTGGCAGCATCGAATCGACGCAGCGTGACTTTACGCTCCGGGTGGAGCGCGATTACCGCAGTCCCGAGGCATTTGCCGCGCTGCCAATTCGCAAGGGAAGTGATGGCTATGTGGTGCGGCTTGGCGATGTGGCCGACGTGGAGTTGGCGGCCAGCGAGCGACGTGCTTATCTGCGGAGCAATTTCCAACCCAATGTTGGCTTGGGGATTGTGCGTACATCCACCTCCAATGCCGTGGAAGTGGCCAAGGCGGCGCGTGCCGAGGCCGAGCGCATTCAGCGATCCTTGCCGGAAGGGACGGAAATCTTCGTTGCCTACGACAGCACGCTGTTCATCGAGGCCTCCATCGAGCGGGTGTACTGGACGTTGCTGGAAGCGGCGATTCTGGTGGTGGTCGTCATTTGGCTGTTTCTCGGCAGCCTGCGAGCGGCCATCATTCCGGCGGTTACGGTGCCGGTTTGCTTGATTGCCGCCTTCATAGCGCTTTATGCGTTTGGCTATTCGATCAACCTGCTGACCTTGCTGGCGTTGGTCCTGTGCATTGGCCTTGTGGTGGACGATGCCATCGTGGTGCTGGAGAACGTGCAACGCCGGGTGGATATGGGCGAGCCGCCGCTCTTGGCCGCCAAGCGTGGTACCCGCCAGGTGGCGTTTGCCGTGATCGCCACGACCGCGGTGCTGGTGGCGGTGTTTCTGCCGGTTGGGTTCATGGAAGGCAATACCGGCAGGTTGTTCCGCGAGTTGGCGGTGACCTTGGCAGGGGCCGTGGCGATTTCAGCTTTCGTGGCGCTCACCTTGACGCCGATGATGTGCGCGCAGCTGGTTCGACCGCATGGCAATGCGGCCGGCTTCAGCGGTTGGCTGAATCAGCGCCTTGATCGCATGAGTGCGGCATATGCACGCGGTGTTGGCGTGTTTACCGGTTGGTCGCGGGGTCGGCTGTGGGGCGTGGTGCTGGTGGCAGTGGCACTGTGCATTGCATTGGTGATGGCCTTGCAGGCGAAAGTGCCGAGTGAGTTGGCGCCGGCAGAAGATCGCGGACGATTTTTCATCAGCGTGGACGGACCCGAAGGGGCGGGTTTTGATTACACCGTCAGCCAGATGCAGCAGGTGGAGGAAAAGCTCAGAGGCTTCATTGGCGAGGGCAAGCCAGTGGTGCGTGCCAATTCGCGCGTGCCGCGCGGCTTCGGTGGCGGTGAGGACATGCATACCGGGCATGTCATCGTGTTTCTCGAGGACTGGGACAAGCGTCAAGAGAGCACGCAGGACGTGATCAGCGCCTTGCGCAAGGAACTCAATACCTTGCCGGGTGTGCAGGCACGGGCAATGGCGCCGGGGGGGCTGGTCAGTGGACGCGGCAGCGGGCGTTTCAGCTTGGTGCTGGGTGGCCCGGATTACGCCGAACTGGTGGAATGGCGGGATCGGATGCTGGCACGAATGGCCGATTATCCGGGCTTGCTTGGCGGTGATTCGGATTACAAGGAAACCCGGCCGCAGATGCGCATTGAAATTGATCGCGCGCGTGCGGCGGATATGGGGGTTTCGGTGGCGGACATCGGACGCACCCTGGAGACCTTGATGGGCAGCCGGCGAGTGACCACTTTCGTCGATGATGGCCGTGAATACGATGTCATCATGCAAAGCGGACGTGAAATGCGCATGACGCCGGCGGATCTTCTGCAAACCCAGCTGCGCAGTCAAAATGGCGCATTGGTGCCGCTCTCCAATCTGGTGCGTCTGCATGAACTGGCCGAGCCAGGGCGACTCAGCCGTTTCAACCGGCTACGTGCGATCACTCTGAGCGCCGATCTGGCGCCGGGAACCACGATGGGTGAGGCGATTGCCTGGGCTGAGCAAACCGCACGCGAGGAATTGCCGGCACATGCGCAAGTGGACTGGAAGGGCGAGGCGCGCGAATATCAGCGTGCCGGCAGTGCCGTGCTGGTGACATTCGCACTGGCGCTTCTGGTGGTGTATCTGGTGCTGGCGGCGCAGTTCGAGAGCTTCATCCATCCGTTGGTCATCATGCTGACCGTTCCGCTTGCAGTATTGGGGGCGCTGCTCGGGCTCTGGCTGATGAGTGGCACGCTCAATCTGTTCTCGCAGATAGGCATCGTGATGCTGATCGGGCTGGCGGCCAAGAATGGCATCTTGATCGTGGAGTTTGCCAATCAACTGCGCGATGAGGGACGGACTGTGCGTCAGGCGATTACCGAGGCAAGTCAGGTACGCTTGCGTCCGATCCTGATGACATCCGCGGCCACGGTCGTCGGGGCGATTCCACTGGTGCTGGCCGGAGGCCCCGGCTCGGCCAGCCGAGCCGCCATTGGCGTTGTCATTATTTTCGGCGTGACCTTTGCCACGCTGCTGACTTTGCTGCTGGTTCCGGCGCTATACGCCCTGATGGCCCCGTTTACCCGGTCACCGGAAGCGTTGGCGCAGGAAATGGTGCGGCTGGAAGGTTCGCACCAGTAATCGCAGACAATACCGCTGGGCGAGAAAAACGCGACCTTTCATTTGCTGCTTGTGCTGGTCCGGCAATCGCTTACCCTTGTTGCAAGGATATATGTCGGGAAAACCACATGGGCATCTTTGCACTCGGACGGGTCGAGATATTGTTGGTATTGGCGTTTTTTGTGCTGCCGTCGCTGTTGTTGGCGGCAATGGCATTGCTGTCGGTTCGCCGTTTGACGCAAAGGGTAAGGCAGCTGGAAGTGCAGATGCACGGTCTCGAAGCCAATGTGCCGACAGGCACACTGTCGCCGGGACAGTCAGTGCAGCAGACAGCAGCATCGCCGCGGGTAACGGATGTGGATGCAGCAACGGTGGCGCCGCCGCCGGCCATTGTGCCGATACCTGTCCACAAGCCCGTGCCACCGCCCATTCCCGAGGCATCTGCTGCCGTGCCGCCGCCTGCCATGCCACGCCCGCAGATGCCGTTGCCGCCCAGGCAGCCGAACGTCTTCGAACGCGTGCTTGGGCAGGTCAAGCATTGGTTCACCACCGGCAATGTGCCGGTCAAGGTCGGTATGCTGGTATTGCTGGCCGGGGTCGCGGCGCTGTTACGCTATGCCAGCCAGCAGGGCTGGGTGCAGCTGCCTTTGGAACATCGTTTCATCGGGGTTTCGCTGGCGGCATTGGCTGCATTGGTATTTGGGTGGCGCAAACGCATCGCCAAGCCCGCATTTGCGCTTGCCGTGCAGGGTGGTGCGATCGGCGTGCTGCTGTTGGTGGTGTTTGCTGCCGCCAAAATGCATGCCATGCTGCCGATTGCATTGGCCTTTGCCCTGAGTGTCGGTCTGATTGCCGGCGGGGCGGTATTGGCGGTATTGCAGAACTCGCGTGTGCTGGCCGTGCTGGCGGTGCTGGCCGGGTTCATGGCGCCGATCTGGCTCTCCACCGGTGCGGGCAATCATGTGGCGTTGTTCAGCTATTACGCGCTGCTCAATTTCGGCATTTTCGCCATTGTCTGGTTCAAGCCGTGGCGTGGATTGATGCTGCTCGGTTTCGTGTTTACCTGGAGCATCGGCACATTGTGGGGCGTGCTTGGCTATCGGTCGGAGCTGTATGCCAGCAGTCAGTTCTTTTTGGTGTTGTTCTTCCTGCTGTATCTGCTGATGCCGATACTGCACGCGCGGCGGCAGGTGCCCGGACGCGGGGATGCCGTCAACGGCGCCCTGTTGTTTGCCATGCCGTTGCTGGCTTTTGCCTTGCAGGCCGGGTTGCTGTCGGATAACCGCATGGCACTGGCTTGGATTGCCTTCGGTGTAGCGGGATTGTATGCGCTGTTGGCGTTTGTGCTGCGTGGGCGTGAGCGCTTCGAGTTGCTGAGTGATGCCCATGCTGTGCTGGCAGTAGCGTTTGCCACGCTGGCGGTGCCGTTGGCATTTTCGGCCCGGCTCAATAGCGCCTTGTGGGCGCTGGAAGGGGTGGCATTGGTTTGGTTCGGGCTGCGCCGGCAACGTGAGTTGCCAGTGTGGAGTGGATTGGGTCTGCAGGCTTTTGCGGCCTTGGCCTATTACTGGGCGCAGGCGTTTGCCAATGTCAATCACTCGCAACTGGATGGGGTTGGTGGCCTGGCAGCCGCTGTCGAATGGCCATTGTTGAACGGTGCAGCCATGGGCGGCTTGTTGCTTGCGCTGGCGGGCTTTGTCAGTGCGTGGTTGTTGTGGCAACGACGCCGCAGTGTACTGGCCACACTGCTGTATGGCTGGGGGCTGAAGTACTGGTTTGGTTTGTGGAGCATGGAAATTTCCCGCTTTGTCACGGCAGATGTCGACAAAGTGGCCTGCTATCTGCTGTTTGCCAGTGTGAGTGCATGGCTGGCAGCGAAGGCATGGCGGCGCTGGCAGGGCAGGGCTCTGGCGATCAGTGTGCCGTTTGCACTGGCGATGGCGCTCATGCTGAATCTGTCGAGCCTGACATTGAATACGCCGCTATCCGTCGGGCTGGGTCTTGCCTGGCTGGCGGGTGGGTTGCTTGGCTGGCGCACACTGCAATGTCTGCGCCAGGCGGGCAAGCCGGAGGCAGAATTGGCACAGGCGCTTTGGTGGCTGGGTTGGCCGGTGGTGTTGATGGTACTTGCCGATAGCTGGCTTGGCGGGCGGACGCTTGCCAGTGGCTGGCAGTTTGCAGCTTTCTTCATGCCATGGCTGGCGGTATTGGCGTTGGTTTTGCGTGGTGCGCGCGTGGTGATGCAGCCGCTTGGCGAGCGTTTTGTCCCGTGGTTGCCGGGATTCACCCTGGTCTGCTTGCTGCCGGTGATGCTGGGGCTGTTGATCAGCTTCCTGTTGAATGGCAGTGCCGCGCCGTTGCCGTGGCTGCCGCTGCTCAATCCGCTGGAGTTGATGCAATTGCTGGCATTGCTGCTGCTTCTTGATGCCGTGCGGCGCTATCGGCCGGTGGCGGCTGCACACGTTGCATTGGGCGTGCTGGGGCTTTTGTGGGCGAGTCAGCTGGTACTGCGCAGTGCCCATCATTGGGGAGGACTGCCGTGGAATGGCGAGATGTTCAGATTCTCGTTGGCGCAAAGCAGTCTCACCTTGCTCTGGAGCGTTTTGGGGGTGGCCGGTTGGATCATCGGCTCGCGCCGCGGTTTGCGAGGCTTGTGGTTGGCAGCGGCGCTTTTGATGGCAGGCGTGCTGATCAAGCTGCTGCTGATCGATCGCCAGCATCTGGGTAATTTGCTGGGTATTGGTTCGTTTATCGCGTATGGCCTGTTGTGCACCGTGGTGGGTTATTTCGCACCTGCGCCGCCCAAGCAGATGGCGGCGCGCATCGGAGGTGACGAATGAAAAAGCGCCCGCTTCTGTGCTTGCTGCCTGTACTTGGCTTGTTGCTTGGGGCGGCGGGGTGGCTTTGGCAGTGGCCACTTCATGCACCGACAGAGGCGCTGGCTTATCGGTTGATCTTGAGCGAGCCGGTATATCGCCATGCGCATGATGCCGCTCTGCGTGATGTGACCGTGCTTGATGACAATGGCCATCAGGTGCCGACGGCGTTGTACGCCATTGCCGATGCGCAGCGGCCGCGACACGACCTGCCGCTGCCGTGGTTTGTTTTGCCCGGTGCGACCGGTGGTGATGCCCAACGCCTCGATATCATCAGCCAACGCGATGCCGGAGGCCGGGTGTTGCGGATAGAAAGCCGAGAGGCCACGGCTGTGGCCAGCACTCCGAGCAGTTATCTGGTCGATGCCAGCCAGTTACCGCATACGCCACAGGCGTTGCACCTCGAACTCGCTGCCGGAGCGGAGGTGGATGCCCGGGTACAAGTGGAGGGTAGCGATGATCTAGGCCATTGGCAGGTGCTGCAAGGGCCAAGTGTCATCCTGCAAGTCAGCCGTGATGGCCGCCAGTTGCGGCAAAACCGTATTCCGCTGCCGCGCTCGGCGCGTTATCTGCGGCTGAGCGTGACGGGAAAAACCTCGCTGCCGTTGCAATCGGTGAGGGCAGAACTTGTGGGCCAGGTACGGGAGACACCACGGCAATGGCGCGAGTTCAAGGGGCAACCAGGCAAACGGACGCACAGTGTCGAATTTGAAGTCGATGGTCGGCAACCGTTTGACCGAGCCGGGGTGCTGTTACCGGGCAATGCGGCCGTGCGGGTGCGGCTTGAAAGTCGTGACGATCCGGATGCGCCATGGCAGACTCGCACGGGTGAATGGATGCAGTACCGGCTTGCCGATATGCAGTCGGCGAATGTGCAGTCTTTTGCGCCGGTACGCCACCGCTATTGGCGATTGCTGGCCGATGAGCCGCTGGACGCGTTGGTGCAGCTGAAGTTGGGTTGGAAAAGCGAGCAGCTGATCTTCATTGCCACTGGCAAGCCGCCGTATCGGCTGGTGGCTGGCAGCGCCAGGAATCACCGTCAGGCTGCGGCAGTGGACGAGCTGTTGATCGAACTGCGCGAGCAGCAAGGTCAAGGCTGGCAGCCAGAGATGGCGACGATTGAGGGTGAAGGGACGCTTGCCGATCCGGACGCGCTTGCGGTGCCGCGCAATTACAAGCACTTTGTCCTGTGGGGGCTGTTGATTGCAGCCGCACTTCTGGTGGCAGGCTTTGCCATTTCGCTGCTGCGGCAAGGAGCGAAGCCGGCAGACTGAAAGCCGATATGGTCAGGTCGGGATAGACGAGGGGCGGACTCAAGCTGCCAGAAGGCGTCGGCGGGTCAGGGGGCCGATGCGGCAATGAGTGATCCATTCGTTCAGTGCCGCTTGATCGGATGGCGCGCGGGGGAATGGCGCCGTGGCCGTCAATGGTGCGTCAGTGGCGATGGTGGTGAGTTGCCGCCATAGTCGAGCCTGCGCACCGTTGTCCTTGAGCTTTCGGGCGATGCCACTGGCACCACGCAGGCGCAAAAAGGGCACTTCATCCAGCCGGTCAAGCAATGCGTCAAGACTGCCGAAATGAGAAATCAAAATCGCCGCGGTTTTGTTGCCGATGCCCTGCACGCCCGGAATGTTGTCCACGGCATCGCCGCACAGTGCGAGGTAGTCGGCGATTTGCCCGGCCTGCACGCCATGTCGCGCCTTGACGCCGGCTCTTCCCCAGCGCAGGCCACGGGCAAAGTCGTACTGCTCATCGTCATCTGCAACAAGCAGCTGCGAAAGATCCTTGTCTGCAGAAACGATCACGCCGGCAAAACCGTGTGCACGGGCAGCGTGCAATGCCGTACCAATCAGGTCGTCGGCCTCGTATTCGGCATCGGCCAAGGTGGCCAGTCCAAGTGCCCGGCAGAGTGCCTTGCACTGGGCAAATTGGCGTTTCAGTTCCTCCGGTGCCGGAGGACGGTTGGCTTTGTAGGCCGGATACAGACGGTTGCGAAAACAGCCGTCGAGTGCCTCGTCGAACGCGACCGCGATGTGGGTGGGGCGCTCGCGTTCGAGCAGATCCAGCATGAAGCGAGCAAAGCCATGCACGGCATTGAGGGGCCAGCCCTCCTCGTCATGCCATTCGTCAGGCATGGAGTGCCAGGCACGGAATACGTACAACGATGCGTCGATCAGGTGCAGGCGTGCCGTGCTGTTCATGCCGACCAGTCGGTGAGCAGGCGGGCGACATCCGGGCGTTCACGCTCGGGGGCCTGCATTTGTGCTGTGCCGATGTGGATGAAACCGGCAATCGCCTCGTCGCCGGACAGGCCAAGATGTTGATGGATGAGTGGATCGAAACTTGCCCAGCCGGTCAGCCACTGCGCGCCGAAGCCCAACGCCTGGGCAGCCTGCAACAGTGCGAAACAGACGCAGGAGGCGGTGGAGAATCGTTCGCTGGCGGGGATTTTCTCGTCCTCGCCCTGCTCGGCAATCACGGTGATGATGAGCGGTGCAAAGCTGAATCGCTCGCGCTCCTTGTCCAGCATTGCGGCACTGGCCGATGGCTCCAGTTCTGCCTTGCGCTCGGCCAGCAGGTTGCCAAGCTGCTGGCGTGCCTCGCCTTCGATGCGCAGAAACCGGAACGGCACCCGCTTGCCATGGTCGGGTACGCGACAGGCCGCCTGCAGCATTTGCTGCAACTGGTCGTCATTGGGACCTGGAGCGCTTAGCTGTCGGGAGGGTACGGAACGGCGCCGGTTGAGAAACTCGAGGGACATTTGGCAATTTCCGGAAAATGGTGCACTAGTTTATGGCGTATGTGCGTTTGTCTCCTGCAAATCGCGCATGGCTTGTGCGTGGCACTGCTGGACGGCCCCGGGGGTGATGACTGCATATGGAGCAAAAGCGGGCAGGCTGGCAGACAGTTGCTCCTGTGCCTGGTGCAGCGTTCCAAGCTGGTCGCAAAGTGTGCGCACTTCATTTTGCAAGGTGGCGGCATGTGCGCGCAGTTCGCGTTCCAGTACGCTGCTGTCGCCGCCGGCCATGCTGATTGCCGAGCCGATCGCACTGCTCAGTGCCGCGCCGCCCATGTCTGCCCCGCGGATACCGATGGCGATGCCGCCATCGGCCAGTGCCAGTGCCTGTTGACGATAGTTTTGCACGGCACTTTGCTGCTCAGTGCTGAGCGGCAAGCGCTGGCCTTGCAGGACAAGTTCGCCTGTCGGAGTGATTTCGAGCAGTGGCAGGCCATTTTCGCTGCCATCCCCCTGATAGCCATCCACTTGAATGTCGCCAAAGCGAATGCCTTGGCCGCCACCGATGCGCAGGCTGCCGTTGCGCAGGTTTTCGCGTACGCCTTGCAATGCGGTGGCAGTGACTTGTCCGGCCAGTGTTTGCGGCTTGTCGCCTTGCGTCGCGCCGTTTGGGGTTTGCCCCTGTTGGCAGGCGCTCAGGGCTGGCAGTGCGAGCAGAGCGAGGATGAGGGAGTATTGGGTGTTCATTGCACGTGTCTCCAGTCATATTTCGGTGCGCCAACGGCGCAGACGAATGGCGATAAAGATCATGACGATACCAGCGAGTGCACCCAGCCAGAGGGAGGGCGTGAGCAGCAGGTGATGGCCGCCCAGGATGCCATCGATGTGGATGATCGAGGCCGGAGAACTGTCGATGCTGCCAAGAGCCGCCTCGAAGCCGCCGAGACTGCGATAGCCAAGCAGATGCGCGCCCGGCCATGCACTGGCCAGCAGCCGTGCGACCACATGCTCCCAGAACCACAAGACGGGCAGGTTGAAGGTGCGCAGCGAAATGCTGAGGGCGATGCCGGAAAGGATCGGGATCAGGATGCTCCACAGGAAAGGCACACTGCGCATCCATGCAGAGCACAGCAGCAGCCAGCCAATCGTGGGCAACGACCACAGGGTGTAGATCGGGATCCAGCCAAGCAACGCACCGATCAATGTCACCGGGTTGATGTTGAACCAGTACAGGGTGAGCGGGTTGCCGCCATTGATGAGGATGAAAACGCTGAACAGCAGGCCATGCATCAGGATGGTGAGAAATGCCGCAGTCACGGCGCCAAGTGGCGCGACCCACAATGCGCAAATGACCTTGCTGAGGACGGTTTGCGTATCGGAAACCGGCAGGGATTTCCAGAACAGGATGCTGCGATCGCGGCGATCGTCGTAAAGCGCTCCGAGCAGGTAGAAGAAGACGGTAAAGCCGAAAATGATCATCGGCCAAAGCGCGGCGCTGAGCGAGCCGATGGTGATGGCATCACTCAATTTCTGCATGTCCTCGGCGCTGAGCTGATTGCGGGTGAAATCGGACAGATCAATGCCGTTTAGGAATTTTCCCTCAAGATCGTGATTTTTACCGAGAAGTATCTGGGCGGCGATCAACACCAGTGCGCTGATCAGCGAGGAGATGCCGCCGGCAATCATTGGTCCCCAGAAAAAGCTGACGCGATGCTCCCACCATTCGCGGCGGATCAGCCATTTGATTTTTCGGATGCTGCCATAGGCATCGTGCGAGAGAGGCATGTTCATGCATAGGCTCCTTTCATGATGGCAACGAACAAGTCGGCAAGGCCGGGGGTGCGGATTTCCCCGTACTGGGCCAGCGTTTGCGGGTCGATGCCGTCAAACAGCAGAATGGTTTTGCCAAATGTCAGTGCCCGCTCATCCACCGGTTTGAGTGCACGCAAGGCTTGGCACTGTTCGGCATTGACCAGTACCTCGACATAGCGGCTGGCCAGAGCTTCCATGGGGCTCTCCAGCACGATGCGACCATCGCGGATGAACATCACGTCGGTCAGAAGATGCTCGATTTCCTCCACTTGGTGAGTGGTGATGAGGATGGTTTTTTGTTCGTCGAAATAATCTTCCAGCAACCGCTGGTAAAACGCCTTGCGGTACAGGATATCCAGCCCGAGAGTGGGTTCGTCCAGTACCAAAAGCCGCGCATCGATTGCCATCACGAGAGCAAGATGCAGCTGTACCAGCATTCCTTTGGACATTTCTTTCACACGCATGTCCGGGGTCAGGCGGGTGGCCTTGATGAACTGCTCGAATTTCTCGCGCGAGAAGCGCGGATGCACGCCTTCGATGAAGTCGGCGGCTTCGCGTACCCGCAGCCAGCGAGGGAGCAGCGCCACATCGGCGATGAAGCAAACCTCGTTCATCAGCGCGTCGCGTGCATGGCGTGGATCATGTCCCAGCACATTCAGTTCACCTTCGAATGGAGTCAGCCCCAGGATGGCCTTCAGCGCCGTGGTCTTGCCGGCTCCGTTGGGGCCGATCAGGCCGATGATGCGTCCGCTCTGCAGGGTGAAACTGGCACCGTCGAGCGCCACCTGTTTTTTGTAGGCTCTGCGCAGATTGCGTGCTTGCAGCACAGTGTTCATGCGGGTTTTTTCCATTTTTGGTCGGGAGAAAAAAGATCTGCCGGCTCAAGTCCGAGTTGCCTGATGCGATCAAGCGTGCGTGGCCATTCTTCACGGATGAACTGCTCGCGTTCGCGCTCGAGCAGACGGGGGGCAGCGCCCTCCATCACGAACATGCCAAGGCCGCGACGCTTTTCCACGATGCCCTCGTCGGCCAGCTCCTGAAAGGCACGGGAGACGGTAATCGGATTGAGCTGATATTCGGCAGCCACGGTACGTACCGAAGGCAGGGCATCGCCGTGTTTGAGCGAGCCGTCAAGAATGCGTGCCACTACCAACGCCTTGAGCTGGCGATAGATCGGGCTGTCTTCGTTCCAGACGTGCGTGCTCAAGGCAGGAGCTCCGGTGGCAGGAGCGAGAAAAATGTCGTGGCGCGTTGCAGGGGGGGGGATGCCTTGCTGCCTTGAGCCGTGGGCGAGGAGGCGTGCAGTGAAAGGATCGCTGATGCGAACGCAGCGACAAGGGCGATCGCGAGGGCGAGTGGTGCAAATACGACAAGGCGACGGCGCATGGGATGTTCTTGTGTTGCCAGTGTGGTGATGTATATAACTACAACGCTAATTCACTGTCAAGCCGAACCGTGTCGTGTTCGGTTGCAAACAGCGGCATGTGAGGAAATTTTGCGCTCGGATGTTGTCCTTGTATTTCAGCTTCCGTTACACTTCCACCTTTGTGATCGCCTGCCTGTTGCAGGCGGCCGCCAGCTATCCGCCAGCATCAACAATCGGAGTGCCGAATGGCCAACGATGAGGTCAAAAGTCCGGAAAATCCGGGTCGTCGCAGGTTTTTGACTGCCAGTACCGCCGTGGTCGGCGCAGTCGGAGCCGGGTTTGCAGCCGTTCCGTTCATCAAGAGCTGGAACCCCAGTGCACGCGCCAAGTTGGCGGGTGCGCCGGTGATTCGCTCGATAACGGACATTGAAGAAGGCAAGCAGGTCGAAGTCATGTGGCGCGGCCAGCCGATCTTCGTTGCTCGCCGCAGCAAGCAGATGCTTGAAACCCTGCCGGGCATGAACGACAAGGTCGTCGATCCGGCGTCGGACAATGCCGATCAGACGCCGACCTTTGCCAAGAACGAACACCGCTCGATCAAGCCGGAAATTCTGGTGCTGATCGGCGTGTGCACGCACCTTGGCTGCGCACCGCAGTTCATGCCGGAGGTCAAGCCGCAGGCATTTGATCCGGACTGGAAGGGAGGCTATTTCTGCCCCTGCCACAAGTCCAAGTACGACATTGCCGGGCGTGTGTATCTGGCGCAGCCGGCGCCGCTTGCATTGCCGGTGCCGCCTTATCACTTCCAGGACGATGACACCCTGGTCATCGGTATCGAACCGCAAGGGGGGGCATAAGTCATGTCCAAGCTCAAGCAAGTCGCCGGCAATCTGATGGACTGGTTCAATGCGCGTGCGCCCGGCTTCATGCCGTTCTACCGCAAGCACATGACCCAGTACTATGCCCCGAAGAACTTCAATCTTTGGTACATCTTCGGCATTCTGGCTTCGGTGGTGCTGGTCAATCAGATCCTGACCGGCATTTTCCTCACCATGCACTTCAAGCCCACCGCCAAGGAAGCATTCGACTCGGTCGAATACATCATGCGCGATGTCGAGTGGGGTTGGTTGATCCGCTACATGCACTCCACCGGCGCTTCGCTGTTCTTCGTGGTGGTGTACTTGCACATGTTCCGTGGTCTCATGTACGGCAGCTACCAGAAGCCGCGCGAGCTGGTGTGGATTCTCGGCATGCTGATCTACCTCGTGCTGATGGCCGAAGCCTTCATGGGCTACGTGCTGCCGTGGGGACAGATGTCGTTCTGGGGCGCGAAGGTGATCATCTCGTTGTTCGGTGCGGTGCCGGTGATCGGTGGCGGTCTGACCGAATGGATCATGGGTGACTATAACCCCTCCGACGCCACCTTGAACCGCTTCTTTGCTCTGCACGTGATTGCCCTGCCGCTGGTGCTGCTGCTCTTGGTGGTGCTGCACCTGGGGGCGTTGCACGAAGTCGGCTCGAACAATCCGGATGGCATCGAGATCAAGAAGGGGCCGAAGGGCAACCGCTGGTCGCCGACCGCACCGGCGGATGGCGTGCCGTTCCACCCGTACTACACGGTGAAAGACACCTTCTTCGTCGGCTGCTTCCTGATGGTTGCCGCCTTCATCATCTTCTTTGCCCCGGCCTTCGGCGGCTGGTTCCTCGAGCATGACAACTTCACCCCGGCCAACGAGCTGGTGACGCCGCCGCACATCAAGCCGGTGTGGTACTTCACCCCGTACTACGCCATGTTGCGCGTGGTGCCTTCGTTCTTCGGCATCAAGCTGTGGGGCGTGCTGGTGATGGGCGGTGCGATTGCGGTGCTGTTCCTGTTGCCGTGGCTCGACAAGTCCAAGGCCAAGTCCTACCGCTATCGCGGCAAGCTTTCCTGGTTGTTGCTGATTCTCTTCGCCATTGCCTTCCTCTGGCTGGGCAAGATTGGCGGCGGCCCCGGCACCGATCCGAAGGAAGAAATCATTGGCCGCATCCTCACTGTCTATTACTTCCTGTTCTTCCTCACCATGCCGATCTGGACAAAACTCGACAAAACCAAGCCGGTTCCCGAGCGCGTTACGGGG
>JBHADJ010000123.1:0-8676 GCA_041855065.1 Lysobacter sp. | reverse complement strand
GCCCTGCAACTGCGCCACGATGGCCGCAGCCAGCAAACCGAAGTGGTGCAAACCCTGCGCGATATTCACGACCACCGCGGCATCGTGCAACTGCCAGCGCTGCCCGGTGAGGACGCACCACCGCGCCCGGCCCTTTAAACTTCCCGCTTTCTTGCCCGTGGAGCCGAACATGTCCGCCAAGCCGCAGCAACGCATTCCCGCCACCTACATGCGCGGGGGCACCTCCAAAGGGGTGTTTTTCCGCCTGGCGGATTTGCCAGCCAGCGCACGGGTACCGGGGGCGGCACGGGATGCGCTCCTGATGCGGGTGATCGGCTCGCCCGATCCATATGGCCAGCATATCGACGGCATGGGCGGGGCGACTTCCAGCACCAGCAAATGCGTCATCATCGCCCCGTCCACGCAGGCCGGACATGATGTGGATTATCTGTATGGGCAAGTCGCCATCGGCGAGGCTTTCGTCGATTGGAGCGGCAATTGCGGCAATCTCTCCAGCGCGGTCGGGCCGTTTGCCATTGCCAACGGCTTCATCCCGCCCGAGCGGCTCAAGGATGGCCGGGTCGAAGTGCGCATCTGGCAGGCCAATATCGGCAAGACCATCCTTGCGCAAGTGCCGGTGCAGGATGGGCAGGTGGTGGAGATGGGCGATTTCGAGCTTGATGGCGTGGCCTTTCCGGCGGCGGAAATCGAGCTGGCCTTCATCGACCCGAGCGAGGCCGGTGAGGGGGGCATGTTTCCGACCGGGCACATCGTCGAGCAGCTCGAGGTGCCGGGTGTGGGCACCCTCGATGCTACGCTGATCAGTGCCGGCATTCCGACCGTGTTTGTCAATGCCGAGGATATTGGGCTTTCCGGCAGCGAATTGCAGAAAGACATCAATGCCGATGCCGACCTTCTGGCGATGTTCGAGCAGATTCGCATTGCCGGCGCGCTGCGCATGGGGCTGATCAAAAGCCCGGATGAGGCGGCCAAGCGCCAGCACACGCCGAAAGTGGCATTCGTGGCGCCACCGGCCGACTACCGCAGTGCAAGCGGCAAGACCATTCGCGCCGACGAGATCGACCTGCGTGTGCGTGCGCTTTCGATGGGCAAGTTGCATCACGCCATGATGGGCACCGCCTCGGTGGCGATTGCCGCGGCCGCGGCCGTGCCGGGCACGCTGGTGAATCTTGCCGCAGGCGGCGGCGTGCGCGAGGCGGTGCGGTTCGGCCATCCTTCCGGCACCTTGCGGGTCGGTGCCGCTGCCCTCCGGCAGGAGGGGCAGTGGCAGGTGACGAAGGCGGTGATGAGCCGCAGCGCACGGGTGCTGATGGAAGGCCACGTGCGCGTGCCTGCTCCGGCAATGGGGGATTGGTAACATGCGCCTCCCTTTGGTTGACGGAGGTGGTCCGTGCGTTTTGCCTGTTCTCTGCTTGCTCTTGTTCTGCCCGTGATGACAGCCTCTGCCACCGAGCCGCTGCGTTTGCAGGCCGAAGACTACGCCCGTGCCGAGCGTCATTTGCAGCAGCACATGGAGCCGCTTGTGGATGGTCAGGTCAGAAGCTTGGGATGGCAGACAGCCGGGCGTTTGCTATGGCTGCAAAGGGATGACGGCAAAACCCGCTTGCAGGGCTGGGATGCGGGCAGGATGCAACCATTGCGGCTGCCGGAGCCATCAGCCCTGGCGGAGGCGTTGCAACCGGCGTACGGCAAGCCGCTACCGGCGGATTTTCTCGACAAGTTGCGTGCGCCCAAACTCTCGGGCGAGGCACTGGTCTTTGAATACGAGGCAGCTCGCTACCAGTGCGAATTGGCACCGCTAGCGTGCCGGCAAGTGGTCGAGCCGATCCGGCAATCCGGTGACGGTACGGCGGTGAAGTCGCCCGATGGCCGCCGCGAGGTATTCATCCGTCAACACAATTTGTGGCTGCGTGATGTGGCAAGCGGTGCGGAAACCCGCCTGACCGATGACGGCATCGAGCACTATGGCTATGCCACCGACAACGCCGGGTGGACGCACAGTGATCGACCCATCGTGCTGTGGTCGCCGGATTCGCGCAAGATCGCCACTTTCCGGCATGACGGACGCAAGGTCAACCAGATGACCATGGTCGGCACCCAAGTGGGGGCGCCCTCGGTTGAGCAATGGAAATATCCGTTTGCCGGTGATCCGCACGTGTTCATGATCGAGCGCGTGGTGATTGATCTGGATGGCGAGCAGCCCCGGCTTGTTCGCTTGCAGATGCCGCCGGACTATCATCGCTCCACCAGCTGCGATCACATCAGCTGCGATGGTGGTTGGGAGGATGTGCAGTGGGCACCCGATGGCCGGACGCTGGCGTTTGTCAGCACCGATCGCGGCCACAAATCCGCCACCTTGCGCATTGCCGATACCCAAACCGGCGAGGTGCGCGATGTTTATCGCGAAACTGTGCCGACTCAGTTCGAGAGCGGTATCGGCGGGGTGGTGAATTGGCGCTATCTGCCCGAGCGACAGGCGTTCTTGTGGTGGAGCCAGAAATCCGGCTGGGGGCATTTATACCTGCACGATATCGCCACGGGCGAACTGCGCCATGCGCTGACCGAGGGCGACTGGAACGTGGCCGAGGTGCTGCATCTGGATGGCGACTCCGGCGAGGTGTGGTTCCGTGGCGTGGGGCGTGAGGCCGGGCGTGATCCGTATTTTGCCCATTTGTACAAGGCGTCACTGCAGGGTGGGCAGGTGCAATTGCTGACCCCTGAAGATGCCCATCATGTGGTGCAGATCGATCCGCAGGGCGGGTTTTTCGTGGACAGTTATTCCTCCAGCAACCGTGCCCCGGTCAGTGTGCTGCGTGCGCTGGCCGACGGACGCGAGTTGCAGACCCTGGTGCGAACCGACATTACCCGCTTGCAGGCGGCTGGCTGGCAAGCACCGGAGAAATTCACCGTCAAGGCGCGCGATGGGCAAACCGAGCTGCATGGCCTGATGTTCAAACCGAGCCATTTTGATCCGGCGCGCCGCTACCCGATCGTCAATTACATCTATCCCGGCCCGCAGACGGGCTCGATCCGCACGCGCGGTTTCGCTGCTGCACATGGCGATCATCAGGCGCTGGCCGAGTTGGGCTTCATCGTGGTGGCGATAGACGGCATGGGAACCCCCTGGCGCAGCAAGGCGTTTCAAGATGCCTATTACGGCAACATGATCGACAACACGCTGCCCGATCAAATCACGGCCATGCGGCAACTGGCGGCACGCCACGCGTGGATCGATCTTGATCGTGCCGGCATTTGGGGGCATTCCGGTGGCGGCAATGCCACCGCAACGGCGATGTTCATGTATCCGGATTTCTTCAAGGTCGGCGTTGCGCAGGCGGGCAATCACAACAATCTGAGCTACGAGGACGACTGGGCCGAGCGTTATCACGGATTGCGCGAAATGCGCGCCGACGGCAGCAGCAATTTCAGCGGACAGGACAATGCTGCCCATGCCGGCAACCTCAAGGGCAAACTGCTCCTCATCCACGGCATGATGGACGACAATGTGCCGGTGCAGAACACCTTGCTGGTCGTTGATGCACTGGTCAAGGCCAACAAGGATTTCGATCTGCTGCTGCTGCCGCATGCCAGGCATGGCTTCGGTAATGGCGTGGACGGCATGTACGTGATGCGCCGTCGCTGGGATTTCTTCGTGCGTCATTTGCTGGGTGCCGAGCCGCCCGCCGAATACCGAATCGCCCCCTGAGTCGGCTGTCATGCCCGTTGGCACAAGCTAAACTTCCCGCTTCTTCAACCCAAGGTGTCCTGATGAGTCGCAACAAGCTCCAACCCGATGCCAAAACCGCGCTGGCCGACTTGGTGGCCGATGGTCAAACCCTCGCCGTGGGCGGCTTTGGCCTGTGCGGTATTCCCGAAGCCCTGATTGCCGCACTGCGTGATTCCGGCGTCAAAGGGCTGACCGTGATTTCCAACAATGCCGGTGTCGATGGTTTTGGCCTCGGCCTGCTGTTGGAAACCCGGCAGATCAAGAAGATGATTTCCTCCTATGTTGGCGAGAACAAGGAGTTCGAGCGGCAGTTCCTCTCCGGCGAGCTGGAGCTGGAGTTCAACCCGCAGGGCACGCTGGCCGAGCGCCTGCGTGCCGGGGGCGCCGGCATTCCGGCATTCTTCACCGCCACCGGCTACGGCACGGTGGTGGCCGAAGGCAAGGAAACCCGCGAAATCGACGGCCGCCACTATGTGCTGGAAACCGCACTCAAAGCCGATGTCGCACTGGTGAAGGCATGGAAGGCGGACAAGGCCGGCAACCTCGTGTTCCGCAAGACCGCGCGCAACTTCAACCCGGCCTGTGCGATGGCGGGCAAAGTCTGCGTGGCGGAAGTGGAAGAACTGGTGGACGTCGGCCAGATCGACCCGGATGCCGTGCACCTGCCCGGCATTTATGTTGACCGCATCGTGGTCAACCCCAATCCGGAAAAACGCATCGAACAACGCACCGTGCGGCAGGAGGGCAACTGAAATGGCATGGACTCGTGAACAAATGGCGCAACGCGCCGCGCAGGAGCTGACCGACGGCGCTTACGTCAACCTCGGCATCGGCCTGCCCACCCTGGTGGCCAACTACATTCCCGACGGCATGGAAGTCTGGCTGCAATCGGAAAACGGCCTGCTCGGCATCGGCCCGTTCCCGAGCGAAGCCGAAGTCGATGCCGACCTCATCAACGCCGGCAAGCAGACCGTCACGGCCGTCAGCGGAGCCAGCTACTTCGGCAGTCATGACAGCTTCGCGATGATTCGCGGCGGGCATATCGATCTGGCCATCCTCGGCGCGATGGAAGTCACCGACAAGGGCGATCTTGCCAACTGGATGGTGCCGGGCAAGATGGTCAAGGGCATGGGCGGGGCGATGGATCTGGTTGCCGGGGTCAAGCGCGTGGTGGTGCTGATGGAGCACACCACCAAGGCCGGCAGCCCGAAAATCCTGCCCGAATGCACCCTGCCGCTGACCGGCCTGGGCGTGGTCAACCGCATCATCACCGAGCTGGGCGTGTTCGATGTGACTGCCGCCGGGCTGAAACTGGTGGAACTGGCCGAGGGCGTGGAGCGCGCCGAGGCCGAAGCTAAGACCGGCGTGCCGTTGGTCTGAGGCCGCCGGCGAGGGCGCATAACGCGGGGCGTGTGGTAATGTGTCGCACGCCCTGTTTTTTATCACTACCAATACCCTGCACGAGAGGCGTGCTACGGATGAAACGGTTTTGGGACAAGCTCTTTGGGCGCAGCCAAGCGCCGCACACGTCGGCAAACACCGGGCAGGCCACCCCGGCTGCTGCGCCGGTCACGGACACGTCTGCCCGGATGACCCGGCTCATCTCCCTGCTATGCCCGCCCGGTGCCGATACCGCGCCGCTGCACGCGGTGGTGCAGCTTGCCGCAACGCAGCCGCAGGCGTATTTCGCCCAGTACGAAGAAGCCTTGTCCCAGCGCGGCATCGAAACACCCGAGCGGGTCAGCGCCTGGCTTGCGCTGGTCGATGCCCTGGCGGCGCACGGCTGGCTGGAGGAGTTCGACTGGAAGGGCGAAGCTTGGAATGTGGCGGCCAGCCTGCATGCGCTGGCCGGGCACAGAGGCGCGGTGCTTGATACCCGGCAACTGGCGCAAATCGAAGGCACCCACCCGCTGGAGACGTTTGCCGCGGCGATGACCGCTGCGCTGGCACCGGCCGGGCTGCTTGCCATCACGCTGGATATCGACTCGGACAGCGTGCCGCTGGTACTGGTAGCGCGCGCCCAGTGGGCGGAAATCGAAGCGCTGGCTGCGGCCTTGTCCCAGCGCGTCCTTATCGTGGCCGGGTGAAGCGGCGCATGGTGCGGCCTGCTTGATGGCTGCCCGGTTGGCTTGCTTTCGCCCGTTTGTGCACGCGGGCGGGCACGGCGCGATTGGGTATCATCGGGCGAGTGCGGGCAGACGCGGAAAGGCCGCTTCAGGCAAAAAACAGCCGCCCCGGAAGGCGGCTGTTTGGCCAGCGTGCTGTACCCGGCAGGGCATCAGCCAAGGCGTAGGCGGTTGCCCCGGTTGACGACGTTGCCGCCGACGCCCATGCTGCGCAGCGCCTGTTCGCTACTCTGCACAAACTGCTGCACAGCTTCGCGGTTGCCTTCGTTCACGGCCTGCAAGTACAGCCCCATCAGCAGCGTGCCGCGCCAGTAGAGCTGCGCCGCCGTGCGCTGGCGCTCGGCATCGCTCATGCTGCGGATGGACGAATCTTGCCCTAGTACCTCGGTGAACTGCCGCACCATTTCGTGCGAGGAGAGCCGGGTGAGGTCCAGTTGCTGGTTGATGCCGTAGTTGACCGTTATCCAGAAAGCCATCGCCGTGGCGATGCTGTCGGGCTGGTAGTCATCGCCGCGCAGCGCCTGGCGCACCTGGCCGATAAGGTCGGCGGCGCGCAACTGGCGAACCCATTGCTGCATTTCCGGGTTCAGTTGCCCGCTGCGGCGAATCTGCTGTTGCAGCTCGTCGACCATCTGGTTATGCACCTGCCGCGAGATGGCGGCATCGTCGCGGCCATTTTGCCCGGCAAGGGCGCGGCACCGGATGGCCGTGCCTGGCGGCTGGCCTTCGTGCTCGGGCTGATGGCGGCAGGCTGGGTGTTGCAGGCGTGGGCGGCGGCACCGGCCATCACCTTGCCGGCTTCGCCGCTCATGCTCGGGTTGGCCGGGCTTCTGGTCGGCATCGGCAGCCGCCTTGCCGGGGGTTGCACCAGCGGGCACGGGGTCTGCGGCAGCGCGCGGCTGTCGTGGCGCTCGATGCTGGCGACGCTGCTGTTCATTCTGGCCGGCATGGCCACCGTGGCGCTGCTGGCGCGTGTGGGGGGGGGGGGCTGATGCGGGCGATAGTGGTCAGTGCGCTTGCCGGGGCATTGCTGGGTGCCGGGCTGTGGCTATCGGGCATGGGCAACCCGGCCAATGTGCGGGCGTTTCTGGATGTGGGTGGCCAGTGGGAAAGCCGCCTGCTGTGGGTGATGGCGATGGCGGTGCTGGTGGCGGCGCCGGCGTTCCATTTCGCTACCCGGCGTGGCCGCAGCCTGTGCGGCGATGCCCTGTGCCTGCCGCCGCGGCAGGGCATCCGCCCGCGGCTGGTTGCCGGCAGCCTGGTGTTCGGCATCGGCTGGGGCATTGCCGGCATCTGCCCCGGCCCCGCACTCCTGCTTGCCGGGCAGGGCGTGGCCGGCGGTGTGCTGTTCCTGCTCGCCATGCTGGCCGGCATGTGGCTGACCGATGCCGTCACCGCGCGCCGTCAGGCAGCGTAAGCACGGCGATGCTGGATGGTATTTCCCGGCTTGGCTGGTGCGCCACACCTGTTGCCGGGACGCTGCACAGCAGAGCTATCGTTGATAGCTGTCATGCAGCGCAAGGGCTGGTATCGCTTTGTGATAGACTAGGCATCTGACTAGTTGTTTGGGAGAGTGGCGATGCGTAATTGGCCAGTTCAGGATGCGAAGGCAAGGTTTAGCGAGTTGTTGCAAACCTGTTTGCAGCAAGGGCCGCAGCTTGTCACCAAACGGGGTGAAGAGGCTGCCGTTCTGGTGCCGATTGAGCAATGGCGTCGCCTCAAGCAGGCGGAGCGCCCTGGTCTGAAGGCGCTTTTGCTTGAGTACAAGGGCGGGGGGGAGTTGGTCTTGCCTGTACGTGGGCAGGCCAAGCGTCGTGCCACATATGGGCTGGAATGATGTATCTGCTGGATACCAATGTCGTTTCTGAGCTCAGAAAGCCCAGGCCGCATGGTGCTGTGCTGGTATGGTTCAGTACAGTGCCCGAGACGGCGCTTTTCCTTTCTGCGGTGACGATAGGCGAGATTCAGGCCGGGATAGAAATCACGCGCGTGCAGGATGCGGGCAAGGCGGATGAGCTTTCTGCCTGGCTTGATGCCTTGTCGGAAACATACAACGTGTTGCCGATGGATGCTGCGGTGTTCCGTGAATGGGCAAGGCTGATGCACAACGCATCGAACACGTTATATGAAGATGCAATGATTGCCGCCACGGCACGGCTTGCCAATCTCACCGTGGTGACGCGCAACGTCAGGGACTTCGAGCCGTTTGGTGTGTCCGTGTTCAATCCCTTTGCCAGTAAAGCCGGTTGAAGGCAGGGCTTTCAGACGCAAGGGGAAACCCTTCTTTGCAGCGAAGCCAACAAGGCGCTCTGGGTTTATTTCAAACTGCGCAGGGCGCGTTGGCAGATGCGGACAGTGGCGGGGCTGGGGCGGTTTTTGCTCCAGTTTTGGCAGACATCGCGCACCCAGTCCGGCTGGTCTTTGGCGGCATCGTTCAGCCAGTTGGCGACCGAGTCCTGCACGTAGCGCGAGGCATCGGCATTGAGGGCGGTCAACAGCGGCAGTGCCGGTGCCGGGTTGCGCTTCAAGGCGGGAATGTGTGCGCACCAGACGCCGCGCGGGCGCAGCACTTCGGCGGCAAAGCGGCGCAGGTTGTCGGAAGGCTCGGCGGCCCACGGCAGCAGCAGGGTGAAAGCCTCATCCAGCGTTGCCGCCAGATGCGGGCGCAGAGCCATCCATGCCCACTCGCGCACGGCAAAATGGGCATCGTCGGCCAGCGGGCGGAACTGCGACAGACGCGTGGACAGAGCCACATCCGTTTGACTGCCCAGCATGAACGCTGCCCAGCCGCGCACCGTATCGCTGCGGTGGTGCAGACAGGTG
>JBHADJ010000122.1:0-5000 GCA_041855065.1 Lysobacter sp. | reverse complement strand
GGCATTCCGCGCATCGACAATGAGTGCTGGCATCTGGTCAAGGAAACTCCGCGCGTGATGGGCTTCATCGGCGGTACCGCCGACAAGCCGTTGCCGATTTCCAGCCGTGAGGCCGATACCATCCTGCAGCGCGTGCAGGATGGCAGTGAAAAGCCGCGTCCGAAGGTGCTGTTCGAGCCGGGTGAAATGGTGCGTGTCACCGATGGCCCGTTCAACGACTTCAATGGCGTGGTGGAAGAAGTCAATTACGAAAAGAGCCGCGTCCGCGTGGCGGTGCTCATTTTCGGTCGCTCCACTCCGGTGGAGCTGGAATTTGGTCAGGTCGAGAAGGCCTGATCTCAGCGCCGGGCGTGGCGGGCAGGGGCTGTCTTGGCTTCTTGTCTGTCTTCGCCCGATTCATCAACCAACGGAGAAGTCCCGCAGCGTAGGTCTCGGCCGATGCGTGCAGACGTGAAACTCCAGGAGAAACCAACGTGGCAAAGAAAGTCATTGGCTACATCAAGCTGCAGGTGAAGGCGGGTCAAGCCAACCCGTCGCCGCCGGTCGGCCCCGCGCTCGGCCAGCGCGGCCTCAACATCATGGAATTCTGCAAGGCGTTCAATGCCGCCACGCAGAAGCTGGAGCCGGGTCTGCCGATTCCGGTGGTCATCACCGCCTACTCCGACCGTACCTTCACCTTCATCACCAAGACCCCGCCGGCCAGCATCCTGCTGAAGAAGGCCGTAGGCATCCAGTCCGGCTCCAAGCGCCCGAACACCGAGAAGGTGGGCAAGGTCACGCGTGCCCAGCTGGAAGAAATCGCCAAGGCGAAGGAACCGGATCTGACGGCTGCGGATCTCGACGCAGCGGTGCGCACCATCGCGGGCTCGGCCCGTTCGATGGGTCTGACGGTGGAGGAATAAGAACATGGCACTGACCAAGCGACAAAAAGCAATCGCCCAGGCTGTCGAGCCGGGCAAGGCCTACCCGATCGACGAGGCCCTGAAGATCGTCAAGGACAACAGCCGCGCCAAGTTCGTCGAAGCGGTGGACGTGGCCGTGCGCCTCGGCGTGGATGCACGCAAGTCCGACCAGCAGGTGCGTGGCTCGACTGTGCTGCCGGCCGGTACCGGCAAGTCGGTGCGCGTGGCGGTGTTCGTGCCCGCCGGTGCCAAGGCGGATGAAGCCCTGGCCGCCGGTGCCGATGCCGTCGGCATGGACGATCTGGCCGAAAAGATGCAGGCCGGCGATCTCAACTACGACGTGGTCATCGCCACCCCCGATGCGATGCGCGTGGTCGGCAAGCTCGGCACCGTGCTCGGCCCGCGCGGCCTGATGCCGAACCCGAAGGTCGGCACTGTCTCGGCCAATCCGGGTGAAGCGGTCAAGAATGCCAAGAGCGGTCAGGTGCGTTACCGCACCGACAAGGCCGGCATCATCCACTGCACCATCGGCAAGGCCGACTTCGATGGCGAAAAGCTGAAGGAAAACCTGACCGCGCTGCTGCTTGACCTCATCAAGGCCAAGCCCTCCAGCGCCAAGGGCACCTACCTGCAGAAGATCTCGATCAGCTCGACCATGGGGCCGGGTGTGACGGTGGATCAGTCCTCGCTCAATCTGAAGTAAGTTCCCGGCGCTCGGCGTGATGAATGCCGGGCGTTGTGAATGAGGTTTTCCGCTGCGGCATTTGCCAAGGCGGGCCGACGCGGCTAGAATCCGCGTCCCGTTTGAAGGCGCCGCGTGGTAACACGCGGAGCCATCAAAGACCGCAGGAGTGGTCAGCGCGCATCGACGACGGGCAGGGAAGCTCGGCATGGCAGGGAATCGCCGTCGGTGCAAGCGAGGCTGCTTAATCGCCTTGCGGCATCCTGCGCAGATGGTCGCCCTTCTGGAAGTTTCACGGGTTGTCCCGATTCAGAAGCGCACCAAGGGGTTCGCCCCGGATGTCATGGACGGCATCGCTCAAGTCCCGCAAGCCGCTGGAGCGGCGTGCGGCAATCCCAACAGGAGTGCTTATGGCTCTGAATCTGTCCCAAAAGAAAGATGTCGTTGCTGAGGTGGCGGAAGTCGCCGGCAAGGCGCACTCCCTGATCGCCGCCGAATACGCAGGCACCACGGTCGAACAAATGACCGCGATGCGCAAGAAGGCACGCGAAACCGGTGTTTACCTGAAAGTGGTGAAGAACACCCTGGCATCGCGCGCCGTGGAAGGCACCGAGTTCGAAGTCGCCAAGAACGACCTCGTCGGGCCGCTGCTGTATGCGTTTTCGACCGAGGAACCCGGTGCTGCCGGGCGCCTGATCAAGGAATTCGCCAAGACCAACGACAAGCTGCAACCGAAAGTGGTGGTGGTGGGTGGTCAACAATACCCCGCCAGCCATGTGGAAGTGCTGGCCTCGCTGCCGACCCTCGAACAGGCGCTTGCCATGCTGGCTCGCGTGCTGGCCGAGCCGGCTTCGATGTTCGCACGCGCTGTCAAGGCGGTGGCCGAGAAGGACGGTGGCGATGCTGCCGCTGCTCCGGCTGATGCGCCTGCCGCCGAGGGCGAGGCCGCTTCGGCCTGAGCCTGTCCCGGTTCACACTCAACCCTTATCGAAACCCAGAGGTAATCTCAATGTCTCTCACCAACGAACAAATCGTTGACGCCATCGCCGCCAAGAGCCTGATGGAAGTGATGGAGCTGGTCAAGGCCATCGAAGAAAAGTTCGGCGTGTCCGCTGCTGCTCCGGTGGCCGTGGCTGCTGGCCCGGTGGCTGCTGCTGCCGTTGAAGAACAGACCGAATTCGACGTCATCCTGAAGGCTGCCGGCGACAAGAAGGTCGAAGTCATCAAGGCCGTTCGCGCCATCACCGGCCTTGGCCTCAAGGAAGCCAAGGACATGGTGGAAGGCGCCCCGCAGACCGTCAAGGAAGCCGTGTCCAAGGAAGACGCCGAAAAGATGAAGAAGGATCTGGAAGCCGCTGGCGCCCAGGTCGAACTCAAGTAAGTGCGTCACCGTCGCTGTGCAAACGGCGACAAACCAAGGGCTGGGAGTGTTCAGGCACTCCCGGCCTTTGGGCGTTTTTGAGCAGCAGCTCGGCAATCATTTGTCATGAAGCACGGCAGCGCATGCATTGCGTGGCTTTTGACAGGCGCCGGGTGTGCTGGTCGATCTTGAAAGTCGATAGTCGGAAGTAGCGGGAGACGGGCGTGCTGGTGCCGGCAATACCAGCGACTTCCCACTGTTGATTTCTCCGCCTGATGGCGGACTGAATTCTTGAATTTTCTGGCGGTATATCACGCCACACCCGTGACGAGCGAGGCAAGTACACCATGGCAGCGTCCCAATCCAAACCGCAATACACTTTTACCGAGAAAAAGCGCATCCGCAAGAACTTCGGCAAGCGTCCGTCGATTCTTGAAGTGCCTTACCTGCTGGCCATCCAGATGGACTCCTATCGCGAGTTCCTGCAACTTGGCAAGGCGGCCAATCAACGCGAAGACAAAGGCTTGCATGCTGCGCTGAAATCGGTGTTTCCGATTGTCAGCCAGAATGGTTATGCGGCGCTGGAATATGTCGGCTATCACTTGGGTACGCCTGCATTCGACGAGCGTGAGTGCCGCAATCGCGGGCTTTCCTATGGCGCCCCCCTGCGTGCCACCGTGCGTCTTGTGATTTACGATCGCGATTCTTCCAGCAAGGCGGTCAAGTACGTCAAGGAGCAGGAAGTCTACATGGGCGAAATCCCGCTCATGACCGACAACGGCACCTTCATCGTCAACGGTACCGAGCGCGTCATCGTCAGCCAGCTGCACCGCTCGCCGGGCGTGTTCTTCGACCACGACCGGGGTAAGACCCACAGCTCGGGCAAGCTCCTGCACAGCGCCCGGGTGATTCCGTATCGCGGTTCCTGGCTCGACTTCGAATTCGATCCGAAGGATGCCCTCTATACCCGCATCGACCGTCGTCGCAAACTGCCGGTCTCGGTGCTGCTGCGCGCCTTGGGTTACAGCAACGAGGATATGCTGCGCGAGTTCTTCGAGATCAATACCTTCCATGTCGATCCGGTCGAAGGCGTGCAACTGGAGCTGGTGCCCGAGCGCCTGCGCGGCGAGACGCTGGAGTTCGATCTTGCCGATGGCGAGAAGGTCATTGTCGAAGCCGGCAAGCGCATTACCGCGCGCCACATCAAACAGCTGGAGCAGGCCGGCATCACGGCATTGGCCGTGCCCGACAGCTATATCCATGGCCGTATCCTGTCGCACGACGTGGTGGACGTGGCGACGGGTGAACTGCTGGCTTCGGCCAATGATGAAATCACCGAGGAACTGCTCGGTAAACTGCGTGCCAAGGGCATCGCCACGCTTGGCACACTCTGGGTCAACGACCTTGATCGCGGCCCCTATATCTCCAACACCCTGCGCATCGACAACACCCGCACTCAGCTTGAGGCGCTGGTGGAAATCTATCGCATGATGCGCCCGGGCGAGCCGCCGACCAAGGATGCGGCACAAAACCTGTTCCACAACCTGTTCTTCACCTTCGAGCGCTACGACCTCTCCGGTGTTGGCCGGATGAAGTTCAACCGCCGTCTGGGTCGCAGCGAGGAAACCGGCTCGCCGGTGCTGTACGACCACAAGTATCTGGCCGAGCGCAACGATGAGGAGTCCAAGCGTCTGGTGGCCGAATACGGCGAAGGTTCGGACATTCTCGACGTCATCCGCACGCTGACCGAAATCCGCAATGGTCGTGGTTCGGTGGACGACATCGACAACCTCGGCAACCGCCGCGTGCGTTCGGTCGGCGAAATGGCCGAAAACACCTTCCGCGTCGGTCTGGTGCGTGTCGAGCGCGCGGTCAAGGAACGCCTGACCATGGCCGAGGCCGACGGCCTGACGCCGCAGGATCTGATCAATGCCAAGCCGGTGGCGGCAGCGATGAAGGAGTTCTTCGGCTCCTCGCAGCTTTCGCAGTTCATGGACCAGAACAACCCGCTGTCGGAAGTGACGCACAAGCGCCGCGTGTCCGCACTCGGCCCGGG
>JBHADJ010000121.1:0-14307 GCA_041855065.1 Lysobacter sp. | reverse complement strand
CGGTTGCCCGCCTGTCCTTTGCACTCCCCTCGCAGGGAGCCAGGCATTATCGGCGCTTGCACGAACAAGTGCAAGTGCGGATGGCTGAATTGTCTGCTTGCCATTTCCCATTGGCAGGCTTACCCGGGATAATGCCCGGTATGAAGACTCTGCGAATCGCAACCCGGAAAAGCCCGCTGGCACTTTGGCAAACACGGCATGCAGCTGCCTTGCTGAAGGCGCGTCATCCCCAACTCGACATCGAACTGGTGCCGCTTTCCACGCGCGGTGATGAATTGCTCGACCGTTCGCTGGCCGCAATCGGCGGCAAGGGGTTGTTCCTCAAGGAGTTGGAGCTTGCCATGTTGCGCGGTGAGGCCGATTGCGCGGTGCATTCGCTCAAGGATGTGCCGATGCAGCTGGAGCCGGGCTTTGTCATGCCGGCCATCCTGCCGCGTGCCGATCATGCCGATGCGTTTGTCAGCAATGATTATGCCGACATTGCGGCATTGCCGATCGGGGCACGGGTCGGCACGTCTTCCTTGCGGCGGCGGGCTCAGCTTCTGGCTTTGCGGCAGGATCTGCAGATTGACGATTTGCGGGGCAACGTCAACTCGCGGCTTGCCAAGCTCGATGCCGGGGAATATGACGCAATCCTGCTGGCCTGTGCCGGACTTGAGCGATTGGCGCTGGCATCGCGCATCCGTGCTCGTCTGGATGCGCCTGAGTGGTTGCCGGCACCGGCACAAGGCGCCATCGTGATCGAGTGCCGCGAAGATGCGCCGCAGGTGCAGGCACTTTGGGCCACGCTCGATGATGCCTCCACCCGGATTCGGGTCGAGGCCGAGCGCGCTGTCAGTCGGACGCTGGATGGGAGTTGCCATGTACCGTTGGCTGCCTTGGCCAGCCTGAATGGCGATGTTTTGCATGTGCAGGGTCTGATCGGTTGCGCCAGCAGCGGGGCGCAGTATCGTGCCGAAGTCCGTGGCTCCGCGACGCAGGCGGAGGTGCTTGGGCGGCAATTGGCAGAAAACTTGATTGCCCAGGGTGGGCGTGCTTTCGTTGCGGGCTGACGCAATCAACTCGGCAAGCGCCTCAGACGCGCGTAGAAGAAGCCATCCATATCGCTCTCGCCCGGCAATCGCTGCCAGCCATGGCCGGTGTCATGGCCAAAGCGTGAATCAAGGGGTTCAAGCCGTGCATCAGGCGTGCGGGCCAGAAATGCGGCGATTTGGTCGGCATTCTCGCGCGGCAGAATGGAGCAGGTGGCATACAGCAGGATGCCATCGGGCTTGAGACCGAGCCAGAGCGCATCCAGCAGCTCGGCTTGCAGCCGGACAAGCGCATCGATATCGCTGGCACGCCGGTGCAGCAGGACATCTGGTTGGCGACGAATGATGCCGCTGGCAGAGCAGGGGGCATCCAGCACGATGGCGTCCCATTGCGCAGGTGCCGGGGGCAGTGTGCGGCCATCGTGGCAGCGGCATTCGATGGCAAGACCGAGGCGGGCAAAGGTGTCCTGCATGCGACGCACGCGGCGCGGGTCGATGTCGCAGGCCAGAATGTGGGCATCGGGATGCCGCTCGGCCAAATGGGCGGCCTTGCCGCCGGGCGCGGCGCAGGCATCCAGGACATGCGCATGTGCGGGCAGCTCGGGCAGCGCATCGGCAAGCCCTTGGGCGCTACCATCCTGTATCGATACCTGCCCGTCTGCAAAGCCGGGAAGCTGGCCGACCGGGCAAGGAGAGGCAAGGCAGATGGCATCGGCCAGCATATCCGGGATGTGGTGGGCGATGCCGGCGAGCGTCAATTGTTCGGCATAGTCATGGCGGCTTTGCTTGCGGCGATTGACGCGCAGCCACATCGGGGCAGGTTGGGCGCTGGCGGCAAACACGGCATCGGCCTGCGTCGGCCAGGCACGCCGAACCTCACTGCGCAACCATTCAGGCCAGACGGACTCGGCCGGGGCATCGGGAATGCCTTCGCGCTGAGCGCGGCGCAGCACGGCATTGACCAAACCTGCCTGATGAGCGCGTCCGATCAGGCGGGTGGTTTCCACCGTAGCTGAAAGCGCCGCGTGTGGCGGTAGGCCGAGCGCATCAAGCTGCGCCATGCCGATGTGGAGCAGCGCCCGCAGTTTGCCATCGCGTGCACCGGGGGGGCGTGCCATCCAGTTTTGCAGCGCGGTGTCATAACGATGGCGCTGGCGCAGCACGGCCATGACCAAGGCTTCGGTCAAGGCGCGCTCTCGCGGGTCGGTAAGCGATGGCAGGCGGTTGTCGAGCTCGGCCTTGAGCGAGCGTCCCTGATGCAGGACGGCATCCAGTATCTGCACGGCAACTTGGCGCGCCGTGCGCGGGTGTCGCACGGGCGTGTTGTCAGCCACGCTTCACCGTATTCCGGGCATTGAGCCAGTCGCCAGCGCTGATGACTTTGCCGCCTTCGCGCTGCAACGACAGGATGCGGAGGATGCCCTCGCCGGTAGCAATATCCAGGCCGTCGCGGTTGGCTGCAACCAGTTTGCCGGGAGGGTGCGAGGATGGGCCGGACAGCGGCAGCGCCGAATGCAGACGCACCCGTTCACCTTCCAGCATGGCTTCGGCAATCGGCCAAGGATGGAAGGCACGTATCTTGCGGGCAAGCACCTCGGCTGGTTGGGCCCAGTCCAGTCGTGCCTCGGCCTTTTCCAGCTTGTGCGCATAAGTGATGCCTTCATCCGGCTGTATGCGGGCGCTGGGCAACAAGCCGGCTTGCAGCAGGGCAAGACCATCGCTCAGCACTTGAGCACCCATTTGAGCCAGTCGATCGTGCAAGGATCCGCCGGTATCGGTGGTCGTGATCGGGGTGGCAAGTTGCAGCAACACCGGGCCGGTATCCAGCCCTTTCTGCATGCGCATCAGGCACACGCCGGTTTCATCGTCACCGGCTTCGATGGCGCGCTGGATGGGTGCGGCGCCTCGCCAGCGTGGCAGCAATGATGCGTGCACATTCCAGCAGCCATGTACGGGAATATCCAGAACCGCTTGCGGCAGGATCTGCCCGTAGGCAACTACCACCAGCAGATCTGGTGCCAGCTCGCGCAGCAGCGCCTGTGCGGATTCATCCTTTAGGGATTGAGGCTGATGCACGGGGATGTTTGCCGCCAATGCGGCCTGTTTCACCGGCGACATCTGCAGACTGCGCCCGCGCCCGGCCGGGCGGTCGGGCTGGGTCAGAACGGCAACGACGCCGGTACGGGCAAGGGCTGCCTGGAAACTCGCCACGGCAAATTCGGGCGTGCCGGCAAAGACGACCCGCAAGGATTGTTCGCTCATGCGGCACGCTTTTGCTTGGCGAGCTTTTTCTTCACCATCTCGCGCTTGAGGGGCGAGAGATAATCGACAAACAGCTTGCCGGCCAGATGATCCATTTCATGCTGAATGCACACGGCCAGAAGGCCATCGGCATCAAGTTCGAACGCTTGTCCGTCACGGCCATTGGCACGCACGGTGATGCGGTTGGCGCGGGTGACATCGGCATAGATGCCCGGTACCGAAAGGCAACCTTCCTGATAGACCTGCTCGCCGTCGCGGGCAATGATTTCGGGGTTGATGAATACCAATGGCGCATTTTTCTCCTCGCTGATGTCGATCACCATGAAGCGCTGGTGGACATCCACCTGACTTGCGGCAAGGCCGATGCCGGGTGCGGCGTACATGGTTTCGAACATGTCCTCGAGCAGAGTCTGGAATGCCGGGGTTTGGATGTTGGCCAAATCCACCTCGACGGCCTGGGTGCGCAGACGCGGATCGGGGAATTCAAGTATCGGGAGCAAAGCCATGGAGAAACGTCTCGGTTGCGACGCACAACGGCAGGGTTGTTCGTCAAAAATCATGTGGTTACCCGAGGATTTTAGCGCGATACTTGTGCTTTATTGCCAAATGGGTTCACAATGGACACAAGAGGGATCAACTTTTTGGGGACAAACTTCATGGCAACCCGAACCAAACATGCTGCACGCAAGTTGCGGACGGCCTTCCTGGTGGCTGCAATGGTCGCTTTGGGTGGTATCGCGCTATCGCAGGAACGTGGCGCGAGTCACCCTGAAACCTATGTAGTCAAGCGCGGCGATACGCTGTGGGATATCGCCGGACGCTTCCTGCGCAAACCGTGGCTATGGCCGGAAATCTGGCAGGCCAATCCGCAAGTGCAGAATCCGCATCTCATCTATCCGGGCGACGTGCTGAGTCTGGCCTATCTCAACCGTGTCCAGGTACAGCCCGGTGCACGCACCGAGCAGCCGGTCACCGGCGTGCCGCTGGCCGATATCGAGCCGTTCCTGCGCGACATGCGCATTCTCGACAACATCGACAGCCTGCCTTATGTGGTCGGGGTGGAGGAAGATCGCACGCTGGGCACGCAAGGCCAATCGGTCTACGTGCGCGGACTTGAGAATGCTCAGGTGGGGCAGCGCTATGCCGTGCTGCGTCCCGTCCAGAACTACGTGCGTGCCGAGCGTCGCGGGAAGCCGGGTGTCGAGCTGTTGACTGCGCGCGATGCGCTTGAGCGGACGGGTCGTGTGCGCGATTACCCGCATTATGACCGTGCCTGGACCGAACTGATGTACGCGGAAGGCGGCAAAGTTCAGCATCTGGGCACCGAGCTGCGTCGGGTGAATGCCGGGGCGGTTCGCAGTCTTCCGGGTGGTGGTGTGGATGTGGCGACAGTGACGCTGGATCGTCCCGAATACGAGGTGCGTGTCGGCGATCGTCTGGTACCGGTGGAAACCATCCCCTATGACCTGCACTTCTTCCCGCACCCGCCCAAAAATCAGTTCCCGTACCGCAAGGCACAGATTCTCGGTGTGGCCGATCGCAGTGTGATCGGTGGCCCGCGCGATGTGGTGGTGCTCTCGGTCGGCGCGCGTGATGGCGTGGACAACGGCACGGTCTTCTCCATTTGGCGTGTGGGCAGCCGCGTGGTCGATCGGGTGAAAACGCCTGATCGCAGCCGCGAACTGGTGCAAAGCCGCGAGCAAGTTCGTTTGCCGGACGAGTACAGCGGGCATGTCATGGTGTTCCGTACCTTCGACAACATCAGCTATGGTTTGGTGATGGACAGCGTGCGCCCGAGCAAGGCGGGTTACGAGTTGAACCACCCGGATACGCCTTACTGAAAGGGATGGCATTTTCCTACCCATGAGCAAGACGGCACCCTAGGGTGCCGTCTTTTTTCATGCGGCAAACTTGCAGCATGGAATGGCAGTCTGCCAATGATGCTCTGTTGCAGTTGACCTTGGCCGGTGGTCGTATCCGCCCGCGCAGACAATTGCTTGCCGCCTTCGATGGCGATGCGCAGGCCGCACTGGCAGCTGGCATCGAGGTTTGGCGCGAGCACGGGCTTTGCAATGCGCAAATCCGCCTCCTCGCTCGGCCGGATAGTCAGGAGTCGGCCGCAATAATGCGTGCCCGTGCCTGGCTTTCCGAGCCTGGGCATCATCTGATCGGTTACTTTGATGCGGACTACCCAGCGCTTTTGCGTGAGATTGCCAGCCCGCCGCTGGCGCTTTTCATTGCCGGCGAGCCGGGTCATTTGTGGCAGCCGCAGATAGCCATCGTGGGCAGCCGCAAGGCCAGCCATGCCGGAGTGGAATTGGCATGGCAGTTTGCCCGGCAGTTGGCCGAGGCCGGCTTTGCGATCGTCAGCGGATTGGCTGCCGGGATAGATGCGGCAGCTCACCAAGGTGCTCTGGCCTGCCAAAACGGTCTGACCCTTGCCGTGCAGGGCTGCGGCCTCGATATTGTCTATCCTTCCAGTCATCGCACATTGCAGGCAGAAATTTCCGGGCGCGGCGCGTTGATAAGCGAATTTCCGCCGGGTACGCCGCCTTTGCGACAGAACTTTCCGAGCCGCAACCGGATCGTGGCCGGGCTTGCTTTGGGAACGTTGGTGGTGGAGGCGGCTGAACGATCGGGGGCGTTGATTACCGCTCGACTGGCGGCTGAAAGCGGTCGGGAGGTATTCGCACTGCCGGGATCGTTGCTCAATCCGATGGCACGCGGCTGCCATCGCTTGCTGCGCGAGGGAGCGACGTTGATAACGGAGCCGCAGGATGTCGTCGAGGCGTTGCCGGCAGCCTTGCAGGGCTTGCAGATGGCATTGCATGGACGGCTTTCGTTGCTTGAGCCAGCAGAGCCATCGCCGCAGCTCTCGCCGCAGGCGCGCTGTATTCTGGATGCGTTGGCGGACGATACGCTGTCAATGGATGCGCTGTTGGCACGCACCGGTCTGGAGTTGCTGGTGCTCGCTCCGTTGTTGACGGAAATGGAATTGGCAGGGCAGCTGCGCAACGAGTTTGGCAGTTACAGCCGCTGTTATCGACAAGCCGTTTGCGCATGAGCGTGGTTGCCGATTGGCCGGCAATACGGGCCAATCAGGGCAGTGTTGCTTGGTTGATGGCGCAACCGAGACTCATGGCTGTCTGCCGGGGACTTGCAGCAATTGCAACTCTTCACTGTCAAGACGCAAGGCGGTCAGCTTGCCCCCCCAGACGGCACCGGTATCAATGGCGTGGACACCATGGCCGATCATGAGGCCGAGGGTGCTCCAGTGGCCACAGACGATTTTCAGATCGCGCTGGGCATGCCCGGGGACGCTGTACCACGGATACAGCCCGTGCGGTTGCGTACCGGGGCAGCTTTTGACATCGAAGGCAATGCGCCCACCCGGTGTGCAATAACGCATGCGCGTAAAGATGTTGATAATGGCACGCAACCTGTCCATGCCGGTCAGGCGCGGATTCCAGGCCGGGCGATCCCCGTACATGGCGCGCAGAAGTTTGCGGTAGTTCTTGCCACGAAGGCGCTCTTCAACTTCATGCGCATAGCCCTCGGCAATGGCAATGGTCCATTGCGGCGCAAGACCGGCATGCAGCATGCACCAGCCCAGAATGCGATCGCTGTGCAACAGTGGGCGATGGCGCAGCCAATCGAGCAGGAGACGCGCATCGGGCGCTTCCAATATGCGGCGCAGATCGGGATTGACTTTGCGTTGATCTTCCGGACTGCGCTCGCCGATCGCGATCAGTGAAAGATCGTGGTTGCCGAGTACCACGTGGCAACTGTCGCGCAGTTGATGGACAAGGCGCAGCGTTTCCAGCGACTGACCGCCACGGTTGACGAGGTCGCCGCAAAACCAGAGTTGGTCGGATGCCGGGTCAAAGCGAATGCGCTCAAGCAGGCGGGCGGTGGCATCGTAACAGCCCTGCAAGTCGCCAATAGCCCAGACGGCCATCAGTGCAGCGTCCGTGGGGTTGACAAGGTGAACACCGGAATTTCTGCCAGAAATCGGGTGCCGTCATCGGCCAGCCATTCGTAATGACCATGCATGACGCCGAGGCTGGTGGGCAGCACCACGCCGGAGGAGTATTCGAAGCCTTCGCCAGGTGCCAGATACGGCTGTTCGCCAACGACACCTTCACCGTGGACTTCCTCGACACGCCCTTCAGCATCGGTGATGAACCAGTGGCGATGCGTCAGACGTGCGGCTTGCTGGCCGTGGTTCTCGATTCGAATGGTGTAGCCGAATACGTAGCGGCCTTGTTCCGGACTGGACTCCTCGTCCAGATAGCAAGTGCTGACATGGATGCCGATGGCGTGGGCGGTGGGGGATGGACTTGGCATGAGGTGATTTTAGAGGCTGTCCAGGATGGAGGCCATATTTCTGCGGGCAAGCGTGAGCGGAAATGTGCTAGAGCGGTGACTGTGGGGCGACATGCCAGAGGAAGCCCTCGCGCCGCGCATCGAATACTGCGTTGCCGATGGCACCTTGCCAGTGCCAGTCGGCACGTACCGTGCCCTGTCCGGAGCCATCGGTGAGGTAGGTATGGATATCGATGAAGTCGGCACCGGGCTGGCAGTCTGTATTGTTGGCAGGTGCATTGCCATCGCGACGCTTGCAGGCAGGGGCGATGCCGTGGTGCTTTTCGAGGTGGGCAACCAGTGTGTCGGCGAGTGCGCTGGGAACATCGACCTGATAAATCTGCTCGGCTTCGCGTAGTTGCGGCAGGCCGGGAGTCTGCGGCTGCGTCGTATTGTTGCTGACGGCGGCAGATGGATGTGATGCCGGGCGGGAGGTGTGACTCTGTCGATATTGCCAGATTGCTCCCATGCCGATGATCAGCCCGATGGCGAGCATCAGCAACATGCGCAGGCGTGCGGGCAGATTGCCGCCCTTGCCGGATTGGGCACGATATTCGGCCGGAATGAAGCTCTCGCGCCCTTCGTCGGCTTCGATGAGGCCTGCCTCGCGCAGAAGCTGTCTTGCACGCGGGAAATCATCGGCATGTACCACCCAGAGGGAGGGGGCCGGTTGGCTGGATGCTTTCGCATAGCTGGTGCTGCGACCATAGCCACTGTTGTAGCTGCGACCGTTGCGAATCAGGGTGGCAATGTTTTCGGCATTGAGCAGTTGGGCAACGCCCTCGACTGTCTCGATGCGCGGACTGGTGAATACTTGACGCATCAGTTTGCCCTCGCAGGCAGGACGCGAATCATGCCTTCCTGGGCACTGCTGGCAACCAGCTCGCCTTGTTGGTTGAAAATTTGTCCACGGGCGAGTCCGCGGGCATTTTGTGCGCTGGGGCTGTCCAGTACATACAGCAGCCACTCGTCGGCCCGGAATGGACGATGGAACCACAGTGCATGATCAAGCGAAGCCATTTGCACGCCGGGCTGGAAGTAGCCAATGCCATGCGGCAAATTGGCGGTGCCAAGCAGATGGAAATCGCTGGCATAGGCAAGCAGGCTGCGATGCAGGGTCGGATCGTCGGTGACGGGATTGGCAAGCCGGAACCATACCTGCTGGAAAGGCGGGCGCTTGGGCGGATTCAGCTCGTCGCGCGGCGATACTGGACGAAACTCGAAGGGGCCGGCACGGTTGAGCCAGCGTTGTACCTTGTCCGGCAGGCGCTCGAGCACCGCAGGGGATACCGGGTCGCTTGGCGGAACTTCATCCGGTTGCGGCACGTGCGGCATGGCAAGTTGGTGGGTGGCACCGGGCTCGTCCCCCTGAAACGACAGGGCACAGATGAAAATCGGCTGGCCGTGCTGGATGGCCGTTACCCGTCGCACGGAAAAGCTGCCCCCATCACGCGTGCGTTCGACGTCGTACACGATCGGCGCCTGAATATCGCCGGCGCGAAGAAAATAGGCATGCAACGAATGTGCGGCTCGCGCGGCATCAATCGTATGCTGGGCGGCAGACAATGCCTGCCCGAGGACTTGCCCACCAAACACGTATTTGGTGCCGATGTCACGGCTTTGACCGCGAAACAGATTGTCCTCGAGGCGTTCGAGGCTGAGCAGATCGACAAGTTCGGAAACGGGGGCGGGCATGGCAGATGGACAGACAGCGGGGGCAAAAGTATAGGGGGAGTTGAGTCGCAGGGCTTGCCTTTGTCGCGCGAGTCGGGAAAATCGACAGTCTCTGAGTGAGGAGTCGAACATGAGCGAGACCGTTTTCCATAAAATTCTGAAGCGCGAAATCCCGGCACAAATCGTGTACGAGGATGAGCATTTGTTTGCCTTCCACGATATAGCGCCGCAAGCGCCGGTGCACATTTTGTTCGTGCCAAAGACCGATCATCGCACCTTGAACGATGTGCCGGACGATGCCCCGGAAGTGATTGGCCGACTGGCATTGGCCGCGGCTCGCTATGCCAAGGCGCAAGGGCTTGCCGACACGGGTTATCGCATCGTGATGAATTGCAATGGTGACGGCGGGCAAACCGTATTCCAGATTCACCTGCATCTGTTGGCAGGTGCGCCGCTTGGCAGATTCGGTACCTGAAGGAAGTGGCAAGGATTGCCTGCCGTCACTGATTTTTCACGGCCAGAACGGGTGATGAGATGCGCGCTTGGCCACGATTGGCTCAACCGTCCAGATAGCGGGCGTAATCCAGCCCGCTGAGGTCGATGAAATCCTGCAGCGAGCGAGTGGTGCCAAGCCCCCAACTGCCGCACAATTCGCCTCGAATCAGAGAGATGAGGCGGCGGTTGGCACTCAATTGGCACTCATTCCACTTGCGAGTGCGCTTGGCTTCGTAATCGGGGTGCCAGTGATGGGCATGGGAGGCTGCGCCAGCCTGTTTGTAGAGATGAAACACTGGAATCCAGTCGTTGCGAATGTGCAACGGTGTCCAGCCGCGGGTATAGGCACGCAGACTGAGATTCTGTTCCTCGCCATGAAAGTACATGAACGGGTCGTAGGGAACCTCCTCGACGAACCGGCTCCGGCAAAAAATGAATCCCCCTGCGAGATGGTAGCCCGGAATCACATCGGCACCGGCAATCAAGTCGGTCTTGAACGTCAGTGTGGCATTATCTGGCTGGAGCTTTGCATGAGGCTCGGGAATAATGAAAAATACCTGTCCCGGTGGAAATTGGGTAATTTTTATCCCGCCATTTTCATCAAACTCGAAACCGGGCGGGTAGCAGGAAATGATTGGTTTTGTGAAGCTTTTTTCGAGATTCTCCAGCAGGTCGAGCATGGCACTGTCCCAGCCGGGCCTGAATAATGTGTGCGAGTCGATTTGGAGATAGCAATCCTCGCCCTGATAGAGGGATTGGGCGATGTGGCGAGCCCAGCTGACGCCGCAGGATTGGATCGGATCTATTTGCAGATGTCGCACCTGATCGCGATAGGCGCGGGTGGCAAGCCAGTCGGCAGTCGCGTCGAAGGATTGATCAACAAGGCCGACGTGAATTCTTTCCGGATCTGTGGCGCTTTGAAACAAACTGTCCAGCGTCAGCGCCAGATGGGGTTCGCAAAATGCGGCGACATTGACAAAGATTTTCATTCGTTGATTATGCAATGCCCGAAAAGCCGGTGCACGGATGTGCACCGGCTCGTGCCGCTTACCAGCTGCTGCGCCAGCCAAGTTGGCCGGCAACGCTGTTGCGCTTTCCATTGCTCACGGCGCGCTGCCCTCGCACGTCGAAGAACAGGCTGGACGTTTTGCCGATCTGGAAGTTTGCACCGGCACCAAACTCGAACCAGGCAGCGGCACCCACGGGCTTGACCGAGATGGTATCGGTGCCGCCGTGCATGATGTTGCGGAATTGGGTGTCGTTGTCATACCAGATGTTGGCGATGGCAAACATGCTGGCTCCAGCCGGCGTCGGAAGATTGGCAAGACGAGCACCGGCACGCGCACGATAGAGCGTGTGTTCGCTGGCATCCACATGCACCAGTCCATCATTGAACCCATCCATGCGGGTATGCGAAATGATGATCTGTGCCTGTGGCTCAAGCTGCCAACGAGCACCAAGTGTCAAGGGTTTGCCAACTTCTGCCGAGATGGCGGCGCTCCATCCGCTGTGGCGAGCTTCGACGTTTTCAATATCGCGGTACTTGTTGCGCAAGTGGCCCAATTGCGTATTGAAATCGAGATAAAGGCTGCTCGGGAAATAGTAGGTGTGGTAAGCGCCAACCGAGAACAGCTGGGCGTCTATCTCCCCGACATGGGCGGACAGCGGCAAGGTGCCGGTTGCCAATGGGCGATTGTTGTCCTTGGCATCGGCACGGCTGCTGGCAAACGTTGCCAGCAGACCCGTTTGGACATCGGTTCCGCTTGCTCGGGTTGTTTCATGCACCGAACTGCCGCCCTGGAAGAGAAAGCGGTTTTGGTTCAGTTCAAATTGTCCTTTGCCAAGGTCAAGGCGATCATAGCGAATGCGTGCCCATACGCGGTCATTTTGGTCGCCGACAATGTGCGTGGTGGAGGTGCTGTTTTCGGAGCTGGTGCGCGGGGTTTGGCCAATTCGCAGCGTGCGATCTCGCAGCGTGCCGAGAGCATCCATCGCCAATTGTTCGCCGGCCATCAGCCCGAGTGCGTAGGTGCTGACACGCGGAGAGAGAAGCCGATCGGGGTTTGCAGGCACGATGGGTGCCACGGTGGGAGCGATGGTGGGCGCAGCTGTGGGGGTCGAAGTTGGTGCCGGAGTGGGCGCAGCGGTCGGTGCCGGGGTGGGTGCCGCGGTTGGTGCCGGAGTGGGTGCCGCGGTTGGTGCCGGAGTGGGTGCAGCGGTCGGCGCCGGGGTGGGTGCAGCGGTCGGTGCCGGGGTGGGTGCAGCGGTCGGTGCCGGGGTGGGTGCAGCGGTCGGTGCCGGGGTGGGTGCAGCGGTCGGTGCCGGGGTAGGAGCCGCGGTCGGCGCCGGGGTGGGTGCGGTCGTCGGTTGGGCTGAGGTCAGGATATAGTCCAAGCTTGATTTGCAGTAGCTTCCACTCTGGCTGCAGCTGCTGTTTTGAGTAAATGCAAGGTTGCCGCGTTGTTGCAGAGTGTATTGCCAGAGCCCATTTTCGGTAGTAATGGGGCTTGCCAGTACAAAGGCGTTGGCGGCAAGCTGATAATTGGCTTTCTGAACGTCAGTGTAGGAGTCAAAGGCGATGAGGGTGATGCCTTCCAGTGTCTGAGCACCGGTGCTGCCAGTAGCGCGGTTGATTTCAACAATGCTTTGGCCGCCTACAACAAGAGGATTTCCTGCGTCGCGGGATGCACGGAAAAGCAGCAAATCGGTGCTGGAGTCATCTCCTGCCAGCACGGTATCAAAGCGGATAATGGAACCATTGAAACCGGTATAACCGCCCTCCATGACCAGACGATCACCCAATACACCATTGGCAAGCGAAAGCAGGCCATGGTTTTCCAGGTGGGGCGTTATCTGGCTGCTGATTTTGTTCGTGTTGCTGCTGTCATGCTGCTGGATGTTATAGCTGCTGCTGGCATCCACCACGATTTTTTCGCCCATGGTCCAGTTGCCGGCGTAGAACCAGTGGCTATTGTTCAGGAAACGGGTTTCCTCGAAGCCGCCGAGCCTCAGCGTTGCATCCGGTGCGCTGCGATAGATGGTTTGGCCGTGGAACTCAAGTGTGTCGTAGTTGCCGGCAGCAAGATCGGTCGCACTTTTTTCTCCGCCGCTCAAAGTGTGAAGTTTGTTGGCATCGGCTCCGGCTTCGATGATGAAAGTATCGTTGCCTGCGCCGCCAAAAATCCCGGTGCCACCACGACCTGTCTCATAAGCGTAAAACTCGGGCGTGCCTTTGACGATGAAGGTGTCATTGCCGTAGTGGCCGGCAATGGATTGGTATTTGCCGCCATGGATGATGAAGGTGTCATCCCCGGCAGGGGAGCCGGCACGGGTGTAGGTGCCATTGGCGTCACGGTATACGCGGACGCCGCTATAGGTGAATTCCGGGAATGCGGAATTGTAGTCACCGGCAACGAACTTTATCGCGCCGCCATGCAATTCAAAGGTGTTGTTGAAGGTGTTTTCGGGATTGTTGAGCTGCTCCAGCGTGTATTCACCGCCATTGCCGGTGATGGAGTTAATGAAGCCGCCCTTGACGACAATCCTGCTGTTGCCGCCGCCCATGTAAATGGGATATTGAATGGTGTTCAGCGCACTGGTATCGTCTGCTTCGATAATCAGCTCATCGCCATTGCGGATGATGTTCGTGCTTTTCAGGTAGATTCCGGCGCCGCCGAAGTTCCTGACTCTGGTGTTGTTGAGGTGGAGCGTGGTGGGAGTATTACCGCTGGGGCCCACAAATACGCCGAGATCTGCATTCTTGAAGTAGAAATTGTTGCGGGCATTGCTGTCCGGGCTGTTGATGGAAAGCCGGCGCAAGTCGAAGCTGCCCGTGGGGCCGCGATCCCCGGCAATGCCAGCCCCCGGCAGGTCGATGCGGAAGTCGAGGGTTGTGAGGCGAGTGGTTTCGTCGGAAGTGAAGGTGGAGACACTCTTGACGTAGCAGTCCTCCAAGTGTACCGAGGTGTAGTTGGTGAGTTTGAAGGCGCTATTGATATAGGCCTGTCCTGCGCTGACACTGCTTGGCCGTGTGGCACGGAAGGTGGTGCCGGTGTCCTCAATGGTGCAGGTACTTTGCTGGGCAAGTGCTTGGTTGCCCATGCCGGCACCACAGACAAGGGCGAGAGCCACACTCAGTTTGCCCAGTTGCAAGGAGTTTTTGCCGGTACGAGCGCCCTTGCCGGAGGCATGTTTGCTCAGCTCCGAAACAACAACCCATTGTCCAAGCACATGGCTCCAGATGATTTTGAATGTTCGGTTCACGGCGATTCCTTTGATGTTGGTTGCAGGATGACTGTGACAGTGTAAGGGATCCTCTGAACAAGACGCCGAATTGAGCAATGTGACTGAGCTTGTGCTGGTATTTGGATCATGGAAGCCCATCCACTTGCCTCCACTGGCTCTTTCAAGCCGGAATCGTCTGGAAACTCCCCTGATTGCCGTTCTTCGGACGCACCTTCCCCGTCATCGCCAGCAATCG
>JBHADJ010000120.1:0-12671 GCA_041855065.1 Lysobacter sp. | reverse complement strand
GTCACGCAGTCGGGCTTGACGCCACGACGCACCAGCTCGGGCAGGATTTCCGCGGCATTGCCGAGCAGGGCGATGGACTTGGCTTCGCCGGCGCGGGTGTATTTTTCGATGCGTGCCAGTGCATCGTCGAGATCGTCGGCCTGCTCATCGACATAGCGGGTGCGCAGGCGAAAGTCGATGCTGGACTGGCGGCATTCGATGTTGAGGCTGCAGGCTCCGGCGAGGCTGGCGGCCAGGGGCTGCGCCCCGCCCATGCCGCCAAGGCCGGCGGTCAGAATCCAGCGGCCCTTGAGGTTGCCGCCGTAGTGCTGACGCCCCATTTCCACAAAGGTCTCGTAAGTGCCCTGGACGATGCCCTGGCTGCCGATGTAAATCCAGCTGCCGGCAGTCATCTGCCCGTACATCATCAGGCCCTTTTTATCCAATTCGTTGAAGTGCTCCCAGCTCGCCCAGTGCGGCACCAGATTGGAGTTGGCAATCAACACGCGCGGGGCATCGGCATGGGTGGGGAACACGCCTACCGGCTTGCCCGACTGCACCAGCAAGGTTTCGTCATCGCCCAGGGTTTTCAGGGTTTCCAGAATCTTGTCGTAACTTTCCCAGTCACGCGCAGCGCGGCCAATGCCGCCATAGACCACCAAGTCTTCCGGCTTTTCCGCCACTTCCGCATCCAGATTGTTCTGCAACATGCGGAACGGGGCTTCGGTCAGCCAGCTTTTGCAGGAAAGCTCAGACCCGCGCGGGGCGCGAATGGTGCGGGAAGGATCGTGGCGGGAGGGCAAGGTCATGAGTCAGCCTCGGATGGAAGGGGGGGCATTATCGCATCGGCAGGCGCTGACGCAGTGTGTGGTTGTGCATCATCTGCCATGGTTGGCTGGTGCGAGGAATCCGAAACGGCGCAGGAGCTTTTTTTCCATCTCCAGCACCATCAGCAGCAGGATGCCCATGGTCGGTGCGAGCGCAAGGTCAAGCATCGACAGTGCAAGGCTGTCGAAAAGACGCTGCATTGCTGGCAAATACGTGAAGGCGAGCTGCGCCACCACCACCGTGCCGACCGCCCACAAGACCGGCGCGGTGCCGCGGCTGCCTTGCAGTGTCAACGAGCTCATGTGCAGATAGCGCACATTGAACAGGTAGAAGATTTCCATCGTGCACAGGGCATTGACCACCAAAGTGCGGGTTGCCTCGATGGGCAGGCCACGCCAGCTGCTCCATGCCATGCAGGCAAATACGCCGATGCTGAACAACAGCGAGACCAGCACGATGCGCCAGAGCATGAAAGGGGAGACCAAGGGCTCGTTGGGACGTCGCGGTGGTCGCTGCATCACGCCGGGCTCGGCGGGCTCGAAGGCGAGTACCAGCCCGAGCGTGATGGTCAAGATCATGTTGACCCAGAGGATTTGTGCGGCACTCATCGGCAGGGTGCTGCCCATCAGCAGGGCGATGATGATGGCCAGGGTTTCGCCACCATTGGTGGGCAGCGTCCATGCCACCACCTTGCGAATGTTGTCGTATACGGTGCGTCCTTCGTGGACGGCTGCGGCGATGGTGGCGAAGTTGTCGTCCGAGAGTACGATTTCTGCGGCTTCCTTGGCCGCTTCGGTACCGTTGTGCCCCATCGCGATGCCGACATCCGCCTGCTTCAGGGAAGGGGCATCATTCACGCCATCGCCGGTCATGGCCACCACCGCGCCACGGGATTGCAATGCCTTGACGATGCGCAGTTTGTGCTCGGGACTGGCGCGGGCAAATACATCAGTCCGGCTGGCAATGTCCGGCAGATCGATCTCGTTGGCGCTTTCCACGGCACTGCCGGGCAAGACTTCGGGCGATGCGGCAAGTCCCAGTTGCCGGGCAATCGCTGCTGCCGTGACCAGATGGTCGCCGGTGATCATCTTCACCGCGATGCCGGCCTCACGGCAGAGGGCAACGGCGCGAATGGCCTCTTCACGCGGTGGGTCGATGAAGCAGGCAATTCCGATCAGCTCCAGTTCGGCAATGTCCTCCATTGTCAGTCGTGTTTGCCCCGCCGGCAGTGTGCGTCGGGCAATGGCGAGGACGCGCTCGCCACGGGCGGCCGCGGTGTCGATGGCCTGTTGCCAGTAATCCCTCTGCAATGCCGCGTTGCCGTTGCCTTCGTATTGGCGAGAACAGCGAGTGAGCAATTCTTCCGGAGCGCCTTTGACATGCAGCCAAGTCTGCTCGGCAGATGGATGCAACGTCGCCATGAAGCGATGTCTGGCATCGAACGGGATGACATCATGACGCGGGGCGGATTCGCTCAGTGCATCGGGCGAAAGTCCGGCCTTCATGGCCAGCGTGAGCAGGGCGCCGTCCATCGGATCGCCTTCCACCTGCCACTGGTCCTGTCGTTGCAGCAAGCGGGCATCGCTGCAGAGTGCGGCGGTGCGTATCAGCACCTCTGCGCAGTTGGCCAGTGCCGGTGTTGCGGCAGATTCGATCCGCCCATGTGGTGCATAGCCGACGCCCTCGACGGCAAGACTGCCCGAGGCAAGGTGCAGGTGGCGCACTGTCATCTCGTTGCGGGTCAAGGTGCCGGTCTTGTCCGAGCAAATAACCGATGTGGCTCCCAGTGTCTCCACGGCAGGCAGGCGTCGCACGATGGCATGGCGGGTGGCCATACGTCGCACGCCAATGGCAAGCGTGATGGTAATCACGGCAGGCAAGCCCTCGGGGACCAGGCTGACGGCCACCGCCACCACTACCATCAGGGCATCCGCCCAAGGGTAGTCATGCAGCTGAATGGCAAGGAAAAACAATACGGCCGCCAGTGCAATGGCCAAAAAGCTGAAGCCGCGGGCAAAGCGGTTGATTTGGCGAAGCAGCGGTGTGTCGAGATGGTCAGCCTCGCCAAGCAGGGCATTGATGTGGCCGATCTCGGTGGCGCTGCCGATGGCCGTTACCACGGCCCTGGCCTGACCGGCGACCACCAGTGTGCCGGACCATAACATCGAGCTGCGTTCGGCGAGGGGCGTGTCCTTGCCGGTTGCCGTTTCCGATTTGCTGACGGCCATGGATTCGCCGGTCAGGATGGCCTCATCGACCCGCAAGGCGTGTGCGGTGATGAGGCGGGCATCGGCCGGAACCCGGTCGCCGGCTTCCAGCAACAGGATGTCGCCGGGAACCAGCTCGTCCACCGCAAGGGTTTGGCGCTGCCCGTCGCGCAGAACACGGGCGCTGGGCGCCAGCATGGCCTGCAAGGCGGCGAGTGCATCCTCGGCCTTGCCTTCCTGGACAAAACCGACCACGGCATTGACGCACACCACCAGCACGATGACGCTGGCATCCACCCAGTGGCCAAGCATCGCGGCCAAGGTGGCGGCCGCCAGCAGACAGAGGATCAGGGCGTTGTTGAATTGCTCAAGCAGCCGTCGCAGTGCGGATCGACGGGACGCGGCGGGCAGGGTGTTGCGGCCATGAATCTGCTGGCGCTGAGCAGCCTGCGGGCTGGACAGTCCTTCACCTGAGCACTCCAGTGCTGCCAACACGGCTTGCGCAGACAGGGCATGGGGATCGGAAACGGCTGACCGAGGGGTGGACACTTGGGCAGACATGGCAAGCGTGCTGATGGGGGAGGCCACACCATAGAGCCTTGCCGCGAAGATTGCACGGCGGCATGTCACATGTCATGTCACATGTAGAGCTGATGGCCATCGAAAGATGCGACGGAGATATGCCATGGCAGCGGCATTGCAGAGGCATTGCGATCATTTTTCGGCAGACGCATCTTGTTGCATTTTCAGCCGCCTGCCAATGTGCGGACGCGTCGCATTGCCGGGTGTGGCGGTGGGCGGCGTGTCCGGCAGGATGTGGCTATCCAATGGCCGATGCGGCCCCGTTCCGGGGCGGGCAAGAAGCGCTTCAGGACAAGGAAGAAGAAATCGCGGATACCGAGACGAACACGGGATGCCCTCCCATGGGCGGCTTGTTTCAGGGCGCGTCAGGCCCGCAAAGAAAGGGCTCCGGCAACATGCAGGCTTTGCGCTGCCGCATCGGATAAGCGTTGATCCAATCGGGCTCGGATGGCGGGCCATTCTGCGGCGAGGATCGAATAGATCACCGTATCGCCCAGGCTGCCATCGCGGTGACGGCGGTGATGGCGCAGCACGCCGTCGCGCCGGGCACCGAGGCGTTCGATGGCCGCTTGCGAGCGCAGATTGGCCGAACTGGTCTTCAGATACACCGCGCATATGCCAAGCGCCTCGAAGGCATGGCCGAGCAGGAGGCGTTTGCAACTGCTGTTGACATGGGTTCGCTGCATGCGCGCGGCATACCAGGTGTGGCCGATATTGAGCCTTGGCACGCTCATGTCGATGTCGTAGTAGCGGGTGCTGCCGATGATTTCGCCGGCTACTTCCACCGCAAAGGGCAGCATCTGCCCGCGGGCTTGGCCTTCCAGCGCGCTGGCGATGTAGCGGCGGCAGTCCTCGATATCATCGTGCGGGGCATGGGTGAAGGGCAGCGTCCAAAGCCTGCCATCGGCACTGGCCGCGGCCAGTGCCTGGGCGTGGTGCATGGCAAGCGGCAGAAGGCGAACATCGCCAAGTTGCAAGTGTGCCTGCGGTATCACAGTTGGCGTCCGAGAATGCGACGTGGTACGGCCTGATAGCCGTGGCGCTCGTACAGCTGTCGTGCCTTGGGATTGTCATCACTCACTTCCAGCCGCAGAGCCTGGCAGCCTGCGGCAAGCGCACAGGCTTCGGCGGCCTGCAACAGGCGCGTGCCAAGCCCTTGTCCTTGCAGGTGCGGCAATACGTACAGCTCGTCCAGCAGGGCAAAACGCCCGTCAAATTCCAGACTGAAGCAAAAGCCGATGACGGCATAGCCGGCCATCTTGCCGGCCTGTTCAAGCAGCAGCAGGCGGCCGCTCTCGGGATTGGCGAGCAGGTGCTCCAGCAAGCTGGCCTGCCGATGCGGCTTCCACGGCAGTTTTTCCAGCACGTAGAAATCCGCCATCGCTGCCAGCAGGGCCGGCAGGTCGGCAGGTTGTGCATCGCGAATATGCACGTTCATTCTTCTTTGCCAGTAGCGCCTTGGTCTGGGCGTTCGGCAAGCAGCACGCTGTTGACGTTGGCGTTGTCGGCATGTTTTTGCCGAAGCGAGTGCCAAACCGTTTCATCGGATTTGCCGCAGGTGACGGCCGCCATCAGCGGATGACCGCCATCGGCCTCTGGCCGCCGGAAATGGGTGCAAAGACGCAGGTTGACCAGATAGTCCTGCACATCGGCCGGCAGTTCGGTGACGATGATGGTATCCGGCTCCTGGCCGGCCTCGAGAACCGGAAGATTGCCGGTGGAAGCTGCCGGGGGAGTCGCGGGAGTCTCCGGGGGCGGGGTGGCAGCCTGCGACGCGCCGACACCGGCCACGAGGCACAGAGCTGCCATCAGCCACAGAGGGTTATTCCGCACGGCCACCGAACTCGCCGGTGACGGTGTTGACCCAGACCTTCTCGCCATTGCTGATGTATTCGGGCACCTGAATCTCGATGCCGGTGGACAGGCGGGCAGGCTTCGGGCGCTTGGTGGCGGTGCCACCCTTCAGTTCCGGCGGGGTGTCGATCACTTCCAGCACCACCGAGGTCGGCAGCTGCAAGGCCACCGGGGTGTCGTCGATGATCTGCACATAGCAGCCGGCAAGGCCGTCGGTGATGTAGCCGGCGGCATCGCCGATGGCGGCGGCATCCAGCGAGTACTGGCTGAAATCTTCGTCGTCCATGAACACGAAGGCATCGCCATCCTTGTAGGAGAAAGTGGCCTGACGGCGCAGCAATTCCACTTCGGTGAGGTTGTCATCGGCATCGAAGCTGGCGTCGAGCTTGTTGCCGCCGGGCACCGAGTACATGGTGAAGCGGAAGCGCACGTTGCCGCCGCGTCCCTGCGGGCTGGAGCGTTCGATGTCGCGGATTTGATACACGCCGCCGTTGTATTCGACGACGTTGCCTTTCTTGATGTCGTAAGCCTTCATGTGCAAATCGGAAATGGGTGGGGGGAGTGCGGCGCCGGGATGATGGCGCCGCGGATGCGCAGCCGGTGGGCCGCCCGTGTCTTCTTACTTCGGCGCCAAACGCACCGCACCGTCGAGACGGATGGTTTCACCATTGAGATAGGGCGTGGCGAGGATATAGGCCACCAGATCGGCATATTCCTCCGGCTTGCCAAGGCGCGAGGGGAAAGGAATCGAGGCCGACAGCGATTTCTGCACCTCCTCGGGCATGCCATCGACCATCGGCGTCCAGAAAATGCCGGGGGCGATGGTCATCACGCGGATGCCGAAGCGGGCCAGCTCGCGTGCCATCGGCAGGGTCATGCCGACCACGCCGCCCTTGCTGGCCGAATATGCGGCCTGACCAATTTGGCCCTCAAAGGCGGCCACCGAGGCGGTGTTGACGATCACCCCGCGCTCGCCGTCGGCATCGGCCTCGTTGTGCTGCATCACCTCGGCGCAGGCCTTGGCGACGTTGAAGCTGCCGACCAGATTCACCATCACCGTGGTCTGGAATTGCGACAGCGCCATCGGCCCGTTCTTGCCCAGTACCCGGCCTGCACCGAGGATGCCGGCGCAGTTGATGCAGGCATTGAGACCACCGAGAAACTCGCGGGCGGCGGCCACGTGGGCGATCACTTCCGCCTCGTTGCTGACATCGGTCTTGAAGAAAACCGCCTTGTCCGCACCGAGCTCGGCCACGGCCGCGGCGCCTTTTTCTTCGTTCACGTCAAACAAGGCCACCTTACCTCCTTGACGCACCAGATGACGGGCGGTGGCAAGGCCAAGGCCGGACACGCCGCCGGTCACGATGGCGCGGGTTGCGGAAATCTGCATGCGGAGCTCCTTCTGGCAAATGGAGCGCAGATTCTAGCGTCTGCGTGTGCGATGAGCATGTTTGCGATGGGCTGAACAAGCAATGGATCGGGTTAAAGCCGATTCACGCCGCTTCGGGCATTGTGGGAGCCATTGTTCCGGGATGGATGGCCACTGAAATTTATGCCAAGCGCATCACAGAAATCAGCTCTCCCCGTCGAAAGCCCGACAGCATCGCGGATCGCGGTGCTAGGCTCTGCCCGGAAAGCTCACCTGTTTGCTTTGAATTGCTGATGTCGTACGCCCGTTACCACGCTGTTTGCCGGCACCTGATGACAGGTTTGCTTGCCATGGCCGTGTGGGCAGGCGGAACGGGGACGGCGCAGGCCGAGGGCGGATCTCTGGATTGCCGGCTGACTTACACGATGGAAGGTTGGTCGGTGTTTTACAAGACGGCCAGCGGCCGGGGCGTTGTTCGTTGCAGTGATGGCAGCCGCCTGAACGTGCAGATCAGTTCACGGGGGGGGGGCATCACCTTCGGCCGTTCCCGCATCCTGCAAGGGCAGGGCGAGTTTTCCGGTGTGTATCGGATCCGCGACGTGCTGGGAGGCTATGCAGCGGCCGAGGCACATGCCGGTGCCGGGCGCTCGGGCAAGGCGCAGGTTGTCACCAAGGGGGCAATTTCACTGGCGCTGACCGGGCGAGGTGAAGGCTGGGACATCGGGGTCTGGGTGGGAAGTTTCGTCCTGCGCGAGCGCTGATGCCAGAAAAATGCAGGTGTCTGCAAAGCAGGCATAATGGCGAGCTTGTTGCCCGCAGTCTCCAGAGCATCCTGCATGATTTTGATGATAGACAACTACGACAGCTTCACCTACAACCTGGTGCAGTATCTGCAGGCCTTGGGTGCCGAAGTCCGGGTTGCGCGAAATGATGCCCTTTCGGTTGCCGAGATTGCACGGCTTGCCCCTTCGCACATCGTCATTTCGCCAGGCCCGTGCACACCGAACGAGGCCGGCATTTCGCTGGAAGTCATTCGTCAGCTGGGTGCCCATACGCCGATTCTCGGGGTGTGTCTTGGTCACCAATCCATCGGGCAGGTTTATGGCGGCAAGGTGATTCGTGCCGGGCGCATCATGCACGGCAAAACATCGGCAATCCGCCATTGCGGCAAAGGCGTGTTCGAAGGGCTGCCCGACGGTTACGAGGCAACCCGCTATCACTCGCTGGTGGTGGAGAAATCCAGTTTGCCGGACTGTCTGGAAGTAACGGCATGGACGGAAAATGCCGACGGCAGCATGGAGGAAATCATGGGGTTGAGACATCGGGAGTACCCGGTGGAAGGGGTACAGTTCCACCCCGAATCCATCATGACCGAACATGGCCATGCCCTGCTTGCCAATTTTCTTGGCAGAGCCGGTGCCTCGTCATCACCTTGCTGAAAACCGGGATTGTCCATGTCGATTACGCCACAAGAAGCGCTGCAACGGGTCATCGAGCATCGCGAGATTTTCCGGGACGAGATGATGGACTTGATGCGCAGCATCATGCGCGCGGAAGTGTCCGAGGCACTTACTGCCGCCATTCTTGCCGGGCTGCGTGTCAAGAAGGAAACCGTCGGCGAAATCACCGGTGCAGCCCTCGTGATGCGGGAGTTTTCCCGCAAGGTGACGCTTGCCGACCGGTCGCATTTGGTGGATATCGTTGGTACCGGCGGTGATGGGGCGCAGACGTTCAATATTTCCACGACCGCGATCTTCGTGGCTGCTGCCGCGGGTGCCCGGGTGGCCAAGCATGGCGGGCGCAGTGTCTCCTCCAGCTCGGGCAGCGCCGATGTGCTGGAGGCGCTTGGGGTGAACATCGAGCTGCCGCCGGAGGCGGTGGCTGCATGCATAGAGCAGGTGGGCATCGGTTTCATGTATGCACCATTGCATCATCCGGCCATGAAGATCGTGGTACCGGTACGGCGTCAGCTGGGGGTGCGAACCTTGTTCAACATTCTCGGCCCGCTCACCAATCCGGCGGGAGCGGAAAATATCCTGATGGGCGTTTTTCATCCGGATTTGGTCGGCATTCAAGTGCGCGTACTGCAAGCCTTGGGTGCCAAACGGGCGATGGTGATATGGGGACGCGATGGCCTGGACGAGTTTTCACTCGGTGCGGCAACCCTGGTGGGCGAGTTGCGTGATGGCGAGATCCGCGAGTACGAGGTGCATCCGGAGGATTTCGGCATCGGCATGGCGCATCTGCGCAATCTGAAAGTGGCCGATGTCGCGGCATCGCGGCGCATGCTGCTGGATGTGCTGGAAGGCAAGGGCGGCATCGCCACTGACATCGTGGCCATGAATGCCGGCGCGGCGCTGTATCTTGCAGGTCTTTGCGAGGATATCGGGCAGGGTATCGAAAAGGCGCGGCAAGCCATCGCCAGTGGCGCGGCGCGCCAGAAGCTGGCACAACTGGTGGACGTCACCCAACAACTTGGAGCAAGCAAGCCATGAGCGATGTTCTGCAAAAGATTCTGCAACGCAAGCATGAGGAAGTGAATGAGCGTCGTGCCAGGCAGTCACTTGCCGATTTGCAGCGACGGCTTGCCGAGGCGCCGCCGGTACGCGATTTTCGTGCGGCACTGGAAGAAAAGATTCGGCTGGGACAGCCGGCGGTGATTGCCGAAATCAAAAAGGCGAGTCCATCCAAAGGGGTGATTCGCCCCGATTTTCATCCGGCCCAGATCGCGGCAAGCTACGAAAGAGGTGGTGCCGCCTGCCTGTCGGTGCTGACCGATGTCGATTTTTTCCAGGGGCATGACGATTATCTCAGGCAGGCGCGAGCGGCCTGCGAGTTGCCGGTATTGCGCAAGGATTTCGTGATCGATCCCTGGCAAGTGCTGGAATCGCGCGTCATGGGTGCCGATTGCATTCTGCTGATCGTGGCAGCACTCGATGATGTCACGATGCGGCAGCTGGCCACCCAGGCGCTGGAGCTCGGGCTGGATGTCCTGCTGGAAGCCCATGATGCGGGCGAACTTGCTCGTGCCCTGCAGGTTCCGGGGCGGGCAGGGCGGGTGCCGTTGATCGGCATCAACAATCGCAATCTGCGCACGTTCGAGGTCAGTCTCGAGACGACACTGAGCCTGTTGCCGCAATTGTCCGAAGGCACTCTGCTGGTCACCGAGAGCGGCATCCACAGTCGTGCCGACGTGGAGCGGATGCGACAACATTCGGTGCATGCCTTTCTGGTCGGCGAAGCCTTCATGCGCGCTGCCGAACCGGGCGAGCAGCTGGCTGAACTTTTCCGTGGTGCCTGAGAATGGCCGCACGTAATGCCAAACGGTTGGTGGTGTTCGATTTCGACCACACCCTGTACGACGGCGATTCCGGCACGCACTGGGTCAAGTGGTTGATTTCAAGACGCTTGTGGCGGCGTATTCTCGCTCTGCTGATTGCTCCGGTGGCGGCCCCGATGATTGCCTGGCTGCCGACTCGCCGGCGTGGCATTGGCGCATTCGTTTGGGTGGGAACGCTCGGCGTGACAGACAAGAAAATGCTCGACGGCTTGATGCACGCTTATGTTTGCGAGAACGAGGCGAAAATCCGCGATCGATTGTTGCCGTGTGCCCTGGAAGTTTTGCACCAGCATCGTGAAGCCGGTGACGAGGTCATTGTCGCCACCGGTGCACCGCCGGCATTGGCGCGTGCGATTCTGGCGTTCGTGGCGCATGAGAGTGTGCCGGTGATTGGTACCGAGTTGGCGCCTCGCTGGGCGGGCTGGGTGGCGCGGCGGCATTGCCACCATGGCATGAAGATGCAGATGATTCGCTGTGCCGGCTATCAGAGTCCGGTATGGCGTGCCTACAGTGACAGCACTGCCGACCTGCCTTTGTTGCAGGCGGCCAGCGAGCCGTTCGTGGTCAATCCCAAGGCAGCCTCAGTCGAGATATTCAAGCGCAAATTGCCGGTCGATACCCCGATTCTCAACTGGGGGTGTCCGCAACGGGCTGGGCAGCCGTCGCGTCAATAGCGACGGTGGTACAGATTTGCCGCCATCTCCCACACAGACCACAGGAGTCGTAGATGATTGACAGGCATTATCCCATTGGGATTCCGGGACAGCCCTGGGGCGAGTCCGAGCGTCGGACGTGGCGTGCAGCACAGCAGAAAAAGCGCAGTCATGCCGATGACGTGGTGCGCAGAATTGATGCTCTGCGCCCCCGCTTTGATGTGGTCGAGTACGGCCAGCTCGATTATGGCAGTGATGAGTGCTATCCGCTGCTGGCAGTGAAATCCCGCCATATCGATCCGGCGCGTCCAACTGCGCTGATAACCGGCGGTGTGCATGGCTATGAAACCAGTGGGGTGATGGGCGCATTGCAGTTTCTGGCGCAGCATGCGGAGGGCTATGTCGAGTGCTTCAATCTCGTGGTGATTCCCTGTGTCAGTCCGTGGAGCTACGAGCGCATCCAGCGCTGGAATGCGTTGGCAATCGATCCCAATCGTGCCTTCGTGGCGCGGAGCGCGGCACCTGAATCCGCTGCCTTGATGGGCTGGCTTGCCGAGCAGGCTCTCGACATTCGGGTGCATGTCGATTTGCACGAGACTACGGATTCGGACGAGCAGGAGTTCCGCCCGGCGCTGGCAGCACGGGAGGGCAAGCCGTTTGTGCCGGGTACCATTCCGGATGGTTTTTATCTGGTGGATGACACCGCACGGTCACAGCCGGCATTCCAGCAGGCAATTTTGAAGGCGGTCGCGGGGGTTACGCATATTGCCGAGGCCGACGCGGCCGGTTGTCTGATCGGCTCGCCAATCCGGGCACTGGGTGTCATTGAGTATGACTGCAAGGGATTGGGACTGTGTGCCGGCATCAGTGATGCCCGTTTTGTCACCACCACGGAAGTCTATCCGGACAGTCCGCGCACCAATGCAGCGCAATGCAATGCGGCGCAAGTGACGGCGGTTTGTGCAGCGCTTGATTTCGTGTACGGCAAGTCGGGCTGAGCAATTTTTTGCGTTTGCGAGTGCTGACCTTGCCGGAAAGCAAAAGCCCCGCCGTTTTGCACGGCAGGGCTTTCGAGAGCTGAAGGCAGAAGTGTGATTACTTCTTGGCTTCTTCGGCATTCGCCTTGACTTCTTCGGCCTTGTCGGCCACGTTCTGGGCAGCGTTGGCAACGCCGGCGGCTGCGTCGGCCTTCACTTCGTTGGCCTTGTCGGCGACGTTCTGTGCGGCATTTTCGACTGCGTTGCCGGCCTCGGCAACGGCGCCTTCCACGGCTTGCTTGGCATCGGTGCCGACTTGTTCGACATTGGCAGCGGCATTGCTGGCGGCCGCTTCGGTGCCTGCTTCAAGGCTGGCAGCGGCAGCGCTGGCGGCATCGCTGGCGGACTGGGCAGCCGCTTCGGCTTCTGCCTTGGCTTCGGCAGCCTTTTCGGCATTGCAGGCGGAAAGAGCGAGTGCACCAGCTGCGATAAGGGTAGCGAGTTTGATGTTCATCAGATTTCTCCAGTGCCGGATTGTCCGGGCAGGCCAGTCAGAGTTTTGTCGCGATGCGACGGAAAGAGAAAATGGCCGTCGGCACACGTCCGACGGCCATTTTGCAGGCAAGCAAAGAATTACTTCTTGGCTTCGGCAGCAGCGGCTTCGGCCTTCTGGGCAGCGTCGCTGGCAGCGGCAGCGGCGTCGGCAGCCGGAGCAGCAGCATCGGCGGCAGCGGCAGCAGCACCAGCGGCTTCGGTCGCGGCAGCGGCAGCGGCGTCGGCGGCCGGAGCAGCAGCGTCGGCAGCAGCAGCAGCGGCTTCGGCGCCAGCAGCGGCGGCTTCAGCACCGGCAGCTTCGGTGGCGGCAGCAGCGTCGGCAGCAGC
>JBHADJ010000119.1:0-5058 GCA_041855065.1 Lysobacter sp. | reverse complement strand
CTCATTTCCACCTCGGAAATCGCCCTCACCAACATCGTGCGCGACGAAATCCTCGATGCCGCCACCCTGCCGCTGCGCATGACCGCCGATTCGCTGTGCTTCCGCTCCGAGGCCGGCAGTGGCGGGCGTGACGTGCGCGGCATGATTCGCCAGCACCAATTCGAGAAAGTCGAGCTGGTCTCCATCGTCAAGCCCGAAGACAGCGATGCCGAACTCGAACGCATGACCCGCTGCGCCGAAGTGGTGCTGGAAAAGCTCGGCCTGCCGTACCGCCGCATGCTGCTGTGTGCCGGCGACATGGGCTTTTCCGCCCGCAAGACCTACGATCTGGAAGTCTGGCTGCCCTCGCAGAACACCTACCGCGAGATTTCCTCCTGCTCCAACTGCGGCGAGTTCCAGGCGCGCCGCATGCAGGCACGCTTCCGCAACGAAAGCGGCAAGCCCGAACTCGTGCACACCCTGAATGGCTCCGGCACGGCCGTCGGGCGCGCCCTCATCGCAGTGATGGAGAACTACCAGAACGCCGATGGCAGCATCCGCGTGCCGGACGTGCTGCGCCCCTACATGGGCGGGCTGGACACGCTGCGCTGATGCACGACCTGAACGACCTCTACTACTTTGCCGCCGTGGTCGATCACGGCGGCTATGCCGCGGCCGAACGCGCGCTCGGCATCCCCAAATCCCGCCTGTCGCGGCGCATCGCGCAACTGGAAGAAGACCTCGGCGTGCGCCTTTTGCAGCGCTCCACCCGGCGCTTTGCCGTGACCGATGTCGGCCACAGCGTGCATCGCCACGCCCAGGCCATGCTTGCATCGGCACAGGCCGCCCGCGAAGCGGTGGAACAACTGAGCATGACCCCGCGCGGCGTGGTGCGCGTTAGCGTGCCGGTCACCCTGGCGCAGGAAGTGATGCCGGAAATCCTGCCGGATTTTCTCGCCCGCCATCCGGAAGTGCGTCTGCAACTGCATGTCAGCAACCGCCGCGTGGACGTGATTCAGGAAGGCTTTGACATCGCCCTGCGCGTGCGCAGCCGGCTGGACGAAGATGGCAGCCTGATCCTGCGCAGCTTCGGCCACGACCAGCAACTGCTGGTGGCAAGCCCCGCCTACCTGCGTCGGCATGGCCAGCCCAAATGCCCGCAAGACCTCGACCTGCACACCACCCTCAGCATGGCCGAGGACGAAGCCCGGCAGCGCTGGGATCTGCATGGCCCGGACGGCGAAGTGCGCAGCGTGGCGCTGAAGCCGCGATTGGCCGCGTTCGACTTCCCGATGCTGCGCGCACTGGTCAAACAGGGCATGGGCATCACCATGTTGCCGGAAATCTACTGCGCCGAGGCCATCCAGAGCGGCGAACTGGTGCGCGTACTGCCCGAATGGCACCTGCCCGAAGGTATCATTCACGCCGTCTTCCCGAGCCGCCGCGGCATGCTCCCGGCCGTGCGCGCCTTCATCGACCATCTGGCCGAACACCTGCCGGCCGTACTTGCGCAAAAACGCTGCGACCCTGCCGAGAACGGCGCAGACATGGCACAATAGCGCCCGCGCGCCGCTTGGCGCCGATCAAGCCAAAACGGAAGTGTGGCCGAGTGGTTTAAGGCAGCAGTCTTGAAAACTTACGTTCAAACGGCGCGGAAACGGTAAAAAGCAGAGCAAAAACAATGTGTTATAGTGTTCTCCTTGGCGCTATTGTTTGCGCCGTTTAGCAGATTCTTAGCACATCACAGAAACGGTGGGTTGGCCGAGCGGTTGAAGGCACTAGTCTTGAAAACTAGCAAGGGGGTGACCCCTTCCAGGGTTCGAATCCCTGACCCACCGCCATCACAGTAGCGAAGGGAGCGCTATGGGTACGTATCGAGTCGCACAGGTTTGTCCCAATGGGCACGTCGCAACGACTGCCGCAGACCAGAACCCAGAACTGCGAGAAGCATTCTGTTCCCAGTGTGGTGATGCGACCATCATGCAGTGCCCAAAGTGCAGCGCATCCATTCGCGGCGATTACTACGTTGAAGATGTTTTCGGGTTCGGAGGCGACTACCAGCCGCCCGCGTTCTGCCACAACTGCGGTAACGCCTTCCCATGGACTGAACGCAAGATCGCAAGCGCGGTCGAGTTGGTCGAGGTTGGCGCAGAACTACCAGCAGAAGAGCTTGAACAGTTCCGGGCTGATCTGGCGGAACTGACAAAAGACAGTCCGAAGACACAGGTGGCGTCCCTCCGGCTCAAGAGGGTAATGGCGAAGGTCGGCACTTCGGTTGCGTCCGGGGTGCGTGACATTGTTGTCGATGTGTTGAGCGAAGCTGCCAAGAAAGCAATTTGGGGAGCCTAGAAGGAATGTCAATGACTCTCGATGAGATTCGGGCTTGCCTCCAAGCAGGCAACTTCCAAGTTGCAAATGAAACGGCGCTGCCGAATGGCACGGGTACACAGCTCCGTTTGCAGAACGGCGCAATCGTCAACAGCTACCACACCGGCAACTTCAACGTCCAGGGCAAGAACCAAGATGCGGTGAAAGCATGCCTTGGCGTGCAAGCCGCACCGGCTGCGGCAGCACCCGCACCGAAGAATGGTCCTGCTACAAAGCCGATGCTGAGCAAGGTCTTTGTCGTCTACGGGCATGACGCAGCAGCCCGCACCGAGCTTGAAGCAATGCTGCGCCGCTGGAGGCTTGAGCCGTTGATCTTGGATCAGCTTCCATCGGAGGGGCAAACCATCATTGAGAAGCTGGAAAAGTACACGGCGGAGGTGAAGTTCGCTGTAGTGCTGGCCACACCCGACGACGAGGGCTTCCGTGCCGGACATGAGGACGAAAAGGCGTTTCGTGCGCGCCAAAACGTTGTGATGGAACTGGGCATGATGCTGGCACTGCTCGGTCGCAAGAACGTTGCTATTCTCATGAAGCAACAGGACAACATGGAACGCCCATCCGACATTCAAGGTCTGCTTTACATTCCGTTCAAAGACAACCTGCAAAAAGACGCAGGACCACTTCTGGCAAAGGAAATGGCGGCTCAGGGCTACCCTATTTCTCTGGCGAACCTGTAGCGAGCAACGGCGCTCGGCTCCCAATGGGCTAGAGCGCAGCCAGCCGCACCGACCTAACCACAGCGGCAGCAAGTCTTTCTGCCGTCACGACCGCCTAACTCTGTATTTGTTGTTCGACCTTCGCTGGCATGCGTGCCGCTACAGGCCGCGTGCCATGCTCGCCAGTACCCTAGCGACGGCAGTGTGGTGATCGTCGCCCCTGCCGCCCGCTACACTCGCGCAGCCGCATAAACGACAATGGGTGCCAGCTGCACCCGTCGAAGGCCAGGTCGCACGGGTAGGAGTGGCCCCGTTCCTGACTGAGTCCGTTTGATTTACGTCCAACGGTTTTCGATGGGACGGCGCAGCTTCTCCTGGACTGCGGTGCCGCTGCAGCGCAGACGGCGATTCTGCACGAAGTCGGCAAGATGGGGCAGGGCCCTCATGCCAGACTTAAAGAATCTCCAGCACCTTCTCCGGTGGGCGACCAATCACGGCCTTGTCGCCGTGCTCAAAAATCGGCCGCTCAATCAGGATGGGGTACGCCTGCATGGCCGCAATCAGCGCATCTTCGGGCAGGCGCTCATCATCAAGCCTAAGCGTTTTGTAGGCATCCTCGCCACGGCGCAGCAATGCACGTGCCGGGAGGCCAAGCTTGGCCAGCGAGCTGCGCAACGTCTCAAGCGACGGCGGCGTGTCCAGATAAGCCACCCGTTCCGGCTCAATGCCGCGTGCCTGCAGCAGCGCCAACGCCTGACGGGGGAGGCAACAAGCCCGAAGCTCTGCCAGTGATGTTCCTGATTTGCTCACGTTGCTTTGGTCTTTTCCGGCCATTGGTACAGGTCGGCCACCGGGCACAGCGGGCAGTCGGGTTTGCGTGCTTTGCAGATGTAGCGGCCGTGCAGGATCAACCAGTGGTGGGCATCGCGCAGGTAGGGGGCGGGTACGCGCTGCATCAGGGCTTCTTCGACGGCGCGCACATCCTTGCCCGGTGCCAGCCCCATGCGGTTGGCAACGCGGAAGATGTGCGTGTCCACGGCCATCACCGGCCAGCCGAAGGCGGTATTGAGGACGATGCTGGCCGTTTTTCGGCCCACACCGGTGCCTTAAAACTCGGGACGGCTTGCCGTGTTGAGGAACCATGCCTGAACGTTGTGCTCGCAGTTCGTTATGATGTTGCTCGAATCAGGGGCGAGGGCTTGAGCGATGAGGGCTTTGAAAAAGATTTTGCTGTTGGCACTGGTGTTGCCGCATGCCGTGTTGGCACAGCAGCCCGGGGTTGAAGTGAATAAACCGATTGCCTTGGTTGCCGCAGCACCATCGGCCGAAACGGCAGATGTCATTGCGCTGGCGACGCGTTTTGCGCAAGCCATAGCGGCGAGTGATTGGGAGCAGGTGGCCGGTTTGTATATGGCGGATGATGTGTGTGCATTTCGACAGCAGATGCAGTCACGCTTCGTACCGCCTGCCGGGCTTGAGTCAGGAATGGAGCGCTTCATGCGCGATCTGTTTCAGGTTGATACGTATGAAGCGTTGAGCCAGCTGGACGATGTGCAGTTTTTGGCACGGTATCTGCACACCATGATGCAAGATGCGCAAGCGGTCGAGTCAATGCAGATTGTCGGTACCGTTGTTGAGGGCAGACAGCACCATGTGCTGGTGCGTGTAACTGCCCGGTTGCGTGGAATGGGACGCTCTCCCGAGGGGACTTACCAGTCGTTTGATGTGTTGACGGTGCAGCCGTCAGCAGCGAGTTGGCGTGTACGCATGAAGGATGAAGCGCAATTTTCAGTAGTGTTGCCTCACAGCGCGGAAGAGACGAAAGTCAACTGCATTCAGCCAGCAACAGGCCAGTAACCGAGGGTCAATGCCGGTATGCCTTGCTGTAACGGCAAGGTGCAAGACGTATTGTTTTGGCGGGCAAAAGCGCGCGCATTTTCAGGGGATTGAGGGGCGAATGAGCACCGCTGAGCGGCTTGGGGATCCTCTGAACAAGTCCCCCTGATCGGCGACACTATCCGCATCTGATGAAAGG
>JBHADJ010000118.1:0-3569 GCA_041855065.1 Lysobacter sp. | reverse complement strand
TACATGGTGTGCATACACGGCGCGTCAAAGCCGGTCAGCCACATGTCGCGCACGATCACCAGCTTGAGCGGGTCTTGGGGGTCGCGGGCCCGCTTGGCCAGCAGATCGCGCCGGGCCTTGTTGCCGATGTGCGGCTGCCACGCCTGCGGGTCGCTGGCTGTGCCCGTCATCACAATCTTGACCGCGCCCGCGTTGTCATCGGTGCTGTGCCAGTCCGGGCGCAAGCGGATGATGGCCTCATACAACGCCACGCAAATGCGCCGGCTCATGCACACCACCATCGCCTTGCCATCCAGCGCCGCCACGCGGTCTTCAAAGTGGGCCACGATGTCCTTGGCCACCAGCGCCAGGCGCTTGTCGCTGCCCACCAGGGCTTCGACCGTGGACCACTTCTTCTTGAATCGCTCCTGGTCGGCCTCGGAGTCCTCCTCGGTCAATTCGTTGACCTCGGCGTCGATCTTCGGCTTCTCGTCCTCGTTCAGTTCAATGCGCGCCAGCCGTGATTCGTAGTAGATCGGCACGGTCGCGCCATCCTCGACAGCACGGCTGATGTCGTACACGTCGATGTAATGGCCAAACACCGCCGGGGTGTTGACGTCGTCCGCCTCAATCGGCGTGCCGGTAAAGCCGATGAAAGAGGCGTTTGGCAGGGCATCGCGCATGTATTTGGCAAAGCCGTAGGAGATTTCGCCGGTTTTGGCATCCACCTTGGCCTTGAAACCGTATTGGCTGCGGTGCGCCTCATCCGCGATGACAACCACATTGCGGCGCGTGGTCAGCGGCTCGGCCACCTCGCCAAACTTTTGCAAAGTGGTGAAAACCACCCCGCCCGAGGCGCGGTTGAGCGCCTTTTGCAAATCGGCGCGGCTCTCGGCCTGCACCGGCGTTTGCCGAATCAAATCACGGCACATCGAGAAGGTTGAAAAGAGCTGGTCGTCCAGGTCGTTGCGATCCGTCAGCACCACCAGCGTTGGGTTGGCCATGGCCGGGTGTTTGACCAGCTGCCCCGCATAGAACGCCATCAGCAGGCTTTTGCCCGAACCTTGCGTGTGCCAGATCACCCCTGCGCGGCGGTCGCCCTGCACCTGCGTTTTGACACTGGGCAGGCCGTAGCGGGCTGGCTCTTCGGCCACGCCTTGCACTTGGGCCGACGCGCGAATGGTCGATTCCACTGCCCGGCGCACCGCGTGAAACTGGTGGTAGCCCGCCATGATCTTGACCAGCCCCGAGCCGGTTTCGCCAAAAACCGTGAAGTGACCGAGCAAATCAAGCAGGCGGCGATGCTCGAACACGCCCTCGATCAGCGTCGAGAGTTCCGGTGCGCCTTTGGGGGCAACCTCCGTTCCGTCGGTGGTGCGCCAGGGCATGAAGCGCTCAAAGTCGGCCGAGAGCGACCCCACCCGCGCCGCAATCCCGTCTGATGTCACCAGCAGCGCATTGGTGTTGAACAGCGCCGGAATCTGCTGCTTGTAGGTCTGCAACTGGTTGAAGGCGCCCAGCAAATGCGCCCCGGCGCTGCCCGGCGCTTTCAGCTCGATCACGCCCAGCGGCAGGCCGTTGACGAACACCACCACATCGGGCCGCCGCTTGTTCTGCCCGCCCACCACCGCGAACTGGCTCACGGCCAACCAGTCGTTGCGCTCCGCGTGCTCGAAGTCGATCAGCGCGACCTTGCCCGCCGTCAGCGTGCCGTCGTCGGCGTAGTACTCCACATCCACGCCTTCGGTCATCAGCTTGTGCAGGCGGCGGTTTTCTTCAAGCAGCGATGGCAGCTCAGACTGCATTACCCGCCGCATTGCGTCCTGAAGCGCTTCCTGCGGCAAGCCGGGATTGAGCCGCGCCACCGCTGCCGCAAAGCGCTTTTTCAGCACCACATCGCTGTAGCTCTCCCGCTCCGGCTGCTTGCCATCGGGGCCAATCTCCTCGTCGTTGGCTACCTGATAGCCCAAATCGCGCAACTGCGCCAGCAGGGCTTGTTCCACTTCGGCTTCGGATAGAAAGGCCATGAATTACATATCCTCTTGTTTGAAATCTTGACTTGTGCTAGCAGCAACGTTTAGAATTCGCGGCAGCTCATCTGCCATGCGTAGAAGGAGTATCCGAAGCCCTTGCACAGCAATGTGCCGGGGCTTCAGTCTTTTCGGGCTGCCTTCCATGCGTCCCTCTCCTTGATGAACTTGCGGATGGTGTGGCTCCGTGGGCAGTAGGCCGTCTTGAGCAGGAAAAACCGCGTACCCTCTTGGGTGTCGCGTTTGGCCAGTACCACGACGAATTCATGCTCCTCCGCCCAGATCACCACATGCGTCTCTTGGCCACGCCTGTTCTCCCACCACGAAAAACCCGGCGTGCCTCTATCAGCATGCCGGATACACCATGCAACCCAATACACCCGTTCGCAACGACGCAGATCAGGGATGCGGTCTTCTTCATTGCGGTTGCCTTGGTCAGGCGCTTCTGAAATCAAATGCCAGAAACCGTAGCCCTTCTTCTTGGTTTTCGGATTGAAGCGAACCTTGAGCGGGCTACCGCAAAACGTCAGCTTGGCATGCGCGACCGTTTCCAGATACACCGCATAAATTGCATCCTCATATTTCTCCCAACTGGGGAAGTCACTCATGCACATCAATTCCGGGGGCTTTATCAACACTGCGCCTCCCAGATAAACAAATTGAACTTTTCGGCCTTCAACAAAGAACTTTGCTCCAGCGCCAAGCCGGAGCGGTGGCGAATATGCGCCACTAGTGTCTGCTTGGCCGGGCTGCCGTGCAAGCCGCGATGCACATAAGACAGTGCACCAATCAGCAAATCGGCCAGTTGCAGTAATGGCACATCGTGCGACTGTACCTGTTCGATGCTCTCGATAATATTGCGATCAAAATCATAGTTGGCATTGCAGAGTACATCATGCAGCTTGGCTACCTTCCGCCGCCCTTGCGTATCCTTCATATCCAGAAAAATCCGATAATGTTTTTCCGGGTGAATCAATCTGTTGAGCAGGGTGTACCACTGCTTGTAGTAAAACTCATCGTGGCTTTGGCGAAAGCGGGCATGATCGAGCTTGTGCTTTTCCGGCATCACCACTCCCCGGAAATTCAGCCCCGCCTCCTCAAAAAATAAATCCAACAGCGCCTGATAAAACGGTAATTTGCCCGGCGAAACCTTTACCCACTTGATTTCAAAGTTGGGTGCCAAGCCGTGTGCAGCTTTTAGCGCCTTAATCTTGCGCGTCAGGGATTTGCGCTGCTCAGCCGGACACCAAAGCGCTCCCAGCACCATGGCTTTCATGCCATCGTTTTCCAGATGGCAAGATTCATCACAATAAATATGAATAGTATTATTCATCCTGCCCTCCGGTTACCTGGTGAAATTCTCGATATCGTTGCACCTGGCGCTTGCCTTCCGTGCGAACTACCGAGAAATCCTCGGTAGTTGCCGCTTCCTGCAATTCTTGCGCTTTGTAGATGTTTTTGAGGTGCAGGCTGATGTTGTCACCAGATGTGCCGAACAATTCGGCCATCTGCGCTTGCGACAGCCATACGGTTTCGCCCTCCAGCCGCACTTGAACCGAT
>JBHADJ010000117.1:0-21142 GCA_041855065.1 Lysobacter sp. | reverse complement strand
TCGGCCAGGAACACCTCCCGCCGTGTCTGCTTGCGCTTGCCAGCGTGCTCGGCGTCGGAGAAGCTCAGTTGCGTCATCGAATCGTGCCTTTCATCAGATGCGGATAGTGTCGCCGATCAGGGGGGCTTGTTCAGAGGATCCCTAACTCTCTCCTAGTCACGAATCACACAGGTCACAAGCACTGCCAGCACATGCAGGGTTTAGAGGGCTCTGGCGCAATGACACCCCAGCAACGCTGCGCATGGCTGCTGGCCGTGACGGATATTGATTGACTGCAATGAAAGACCACGACCTCCACATCCTGATTCGCCAACAATGGCGAGGCTTGCGCCTCGCCATTGTTCCATATCAACGCCGAAACACTTTCACCGCTGCGCCGCGTTCAACCTGCCAGTGTTGGCGGCTGCGGTCTTGGCGGGCGGCGTCTTGCTGGCGCTGATTGTGCTGTGCAAGTTTTACCGCAAGCAGCTCGCGCGCCAGGCGTTTGTTGGCATGCTGGCTGCGCTCGCTGGCCACTTTTACCGACAGGCCACTGGCGATATGCGTGGCATGCACGGCCGAGTCGGTGGTGTTGACGTGCTGGCCGCCTGCGCCGGAGGCACGGCAGGTCTGGAAGTGGATTTCGTCATCGGTGCACAACACTTCCGGCACGGCGCAGCTTTGCACCGCCACAAACCAGTTTTTGCGTTTGTGTTGTGGCCGCATCGGGCTGGTGAATACCCACTGGATAGTGCCTATCCATGGCCTTATCCAGTTTTCGGCTTGCCCATCTTTGCTGCACAACAAGGCCGATTTGATGCCGGCCTTGCTGTCCATGCACTCCAGTAGCTCAAACCGGATGCCTGCCGCTTCTGCCTCTTGCAGCAGGCGTTGCAAGGTAAGCCGTGCGGCCAGCTCACATTCGGCCGGGCCGTGTGCTGCGGTGATTTGTATCAGCAACATGGGCCTTGCCCTCCTTCGCGCGCTTTGTGCGGGTTTTCTGCCACACCTTTTTTATAGGTCAGCAGTGGCCGCAGCCGTGCCACCAGCTCCACAAGGCCGGCTTCTGCCAGCGTTGCGACTACTGCATCCACATCCTTGTAGGCCTGCGGGGCTTCTTCATACACCAGTGCGCGGTCAGCACACACCACGGTGCTGGCAAAGCGGGTCTGCAACAGCTGCTGCAGTGAAAAGCGCGGCTTGAGCCGCCCCATGCAGTCGGCACGCGCCCATTTGCGGCCTGCGCCATGGGCCAGTGAATCCAGCGCTTCATGCCGCCCGGCCAGCGGGCGCAGCACATAGCTGTAATCGCCGCGCGAGCCGGGAATCACCACTAGGCCGTTATCGGCAGGTGTGGCGCCTTTGCGATGCAGCCAGCCGTCTTCGCCCTGCCAGTGGTGTGGCAGCACATGGTTATGGCTAATATCCAGCACTGGCTGAATATCGGTGCGCAGCGCACGCGCAAAGCGCTGGGCGATATGCGCGCGGTTGAGCTCGGCAAAACGCAGGGCGGCATTGTGCTGCTCTAGATAGCTTGCTGCGTCATCGCTGCTTGAAGCCAAACCGGCATGGCCGAATTGCTCGATATGCGCCCGCAGGATGGCGCCACCCAGCCCGCGCGAGCCGCTATGCACCATCAGATAGACCTGCTTTTTATCCAGCGCATCGGGCTCGTAAAGCCTGTCCACCACTTGCAGCTCTGCAAAGTGGTTGCCGCCGCCGATGGTGCCGATGCTCTGTTGCAGCTGCGTGGCGCTTAGCACACCGGTTTGCGCGGCAATGCTTTCAAGCGTATCCCGCACCGATGCTTGCAGCTCGCTGGCAGGCATCGGCCCTTCCAGGTTGCCCAGCGCTTTTGCCAGCCGCTGCGCAGAAGTTTTGTGGGTGCGCAAGCCGGTGGCCAGCAGCGACATGCCGCAGCCGATATCGCCGCCGACCAGCGCCGGGTAAAACCGCCCTACCGAGAAAAACGCCGCGCCCACCGGATAGCCCCGGCCGGGGTGCAAATCCGGCAGACCGATGGCCGCCCGGATACCCGGCAGCTTGGCAGTGGTTTGCAGTTGTTGAATGGCCGCATCTTCCATCCAGACGCGGCTGTTGGCGAACACCTGCACATGGCAGGCGTTCTGATTGGGATTGCCCATATAAGTGACCTTTGAATTTGAACAGTGGCTACAGGCAGCCGTGCAATGCTGTTTCAAAGGCCAAAGTGCAAACACACGAACCCGAACTTCAGCTTGCTGACGAGATTCTCGTAGGGTGGGCATGCTTGCCCACCGCCCAATCAATCGCAATGGTGGGCAAGCATGCCCACCCTACGAAAGCGAAAACAAGTTGTCTTCAACAAGCGTTTGGGCAGTGCGTGTTTCTTGGAGCCTTGAATCAGGCGGACACGACTGCAAAGGAACGGTGCATGGCATTCATGGTGGTTCTCCTTTGCGGTGTTGATGGATAGACATGGCTTGCCAGCGGCAAGCGCGCGGCATTGTCATGCCCAAAGTGTGAACGGTTATTAACTTTGGCCGGTTGTTTTTCACAAGGGCTTGACATGCCAGCTGGGGCGTGTTCTGCTCGCACCCATGTTGCAGCGCAGCGCCACCGTTGAAGCCATGACCGCCTACCGCCCGGCGGCATCTGCATTTGCGCCTGTCAGCATTATCGTGCTTGTACTCATTATCGTGACCCAGTTCGCGAGGGCAGGCATTGCGTAGCTAGAAAACGCAAAACCCAGGCAAAGAATCCTGACCCCCGCGACGAAAGCCGCGGGGGTCTTTGTTTTTCCAACCCCAGGCAATCCATCCATGTTCAAAAGTGATGCCATCAAGACCGGCCCCGCCCGTGCCCCCGCCCGCGCCATGCTGCGCGCCACCGGGCTTTCCGAGGCCGACATCGAAAAGCCCTTCGTCGCGGTGGTCAGCACCTGGTCGGACGTATCGCCCTGCAATATCACCCTGCGCGATTTGGCCAGCGAGGTACGTGCCGGGGTGAAGGCGGCGGGCGGCACGCCCATCGAGTTCAACACCATCGCGGTGACCGACGGCATCAGCATGGGCAGCGAGGGGATGCGTGCGTCGCTGGCTTCACGCGAGACGATTGCCGATTCCATCGAACTGGCCGTGCGCGGGCATTGTCTGGATGCGATGGTGCTGCTGGTGGGCTGCGACAAGACCATTCCGGCCGCCGCGATGGCGGCAGCGCGGCTGGATATCCCCACGGTGATCCTCTATGGCGGCACCATCGACCACGGCCATTGCCCGGGCAAGGCGGATACGCCGCTGACGGTACAGGACGTGTTCGAGGCGGTCGGTGCGCATTCGGCCGGGCGCATTGACGATGCGCAGTTGCTGGAAATAGAGCGCCATGCCTGCCCCGGTGCCGGCGCCTGCGGTGGCCAGTTCACCGCCAACACCATGGCGATGGTGCTGAGCTTCCTCGGCCTCTCGCCGTTCGGTCTCAACGATATTCCCGCCACCCATGCCGACAAGGCGGCGGCAGCCCGACGCTGCGGCGAGCTGGTGATGCAGCGCCTTGCCGATGGTGCGGCCAATCCGCGCGCACTCATCACCGCCGATTCGCTGCGCAATGCCGCGCGGGCAGTCGCGGCGACCGCCGGCTCCACCAATGCGGTACTGCACCTGCTTGCCATCGCGCACGAGGCCGGGGTGGTGTTTGCGCTGGAGGAGTTCGAGGCCGCCAGCCGCGATACGCCGGTGATTGCCGATCTCAAGCCCGGTGGCCGTTTCACCGCGGCCGAAATGTTCCAGCAGGGCGGCTTTGCCGCTCTCGCACAGGCGATGATCGGCGCCGGCCAGTTACAGGATGTGCCCACCGTGACCGGGCAGAGCTTCTTTGCCGAGAGCGCTGCTGCCCGCGCCGAGCCGGGGCAGGAGGTCATTCACCCGGTAACGGCACCGCTGAAGCCGCGCGGCGGGTATTCCATCCTCTACGGCAACCTGGCGCCGGAGGGATGCATCGTCAAGCTGGCCGGGCATGGCCGCCTGCGTCACGAAGGCCCGGCGCGGGTTTTCGATTCCGAAGACGCGGCCTTTGCCGCCGTGCAGGCTCGGCAAATCCAGCCCGGCGACGTGGTGGTCATCCGTTTTGAAGGCCCGGCCGGCGGCCCCGGCATGCGCGAGATGCTGGCCGTCACTGCCGCGCTGGTTGGCCAGGGGCTGGGCAATGACGTGGCGCTGATTACCGATGGCCGCTTTTCCGGTGCCACCCACGGCTTCATGGTGGGACACATGGCACCGGAGGCCGCCCACGGCGGCCCGATTGCCCGGCTGGCCGAAGGCGATCGGGTGGTGATTGACGTTGCCGCCCGCCGCATCGACACCGATGCCGATCTTTCCAGCCGCAAGGCACCCGCCCACCCGGCGCGCGTCCACAGCGGCGTGCTCGCCAAATATGCCCGCGACGTGCAGTCGGCCTCGCGTGGCGCCGTGACCGCACCCGGCCCGCTGGATGCCCCGCCAAGCCGGGACATTCCGCTCAGTCTGGCCTGATTTTCCGCAACACCCTTCCCAACCCTCAGGAGTTTCAACATGAACACCCCCGCTTCTCCCCGCATCGCCATCATCGGTTACGGCAGTCAAGGCCGTGCCCATGCCCTCAACCTGCGTGATTCCGGCTTCGACGTGCGCATCGGCCTGCGCCCCGGCGGCCCCACCTGGCACAAGGCCGAAGCCGATGGCTTCCAGCCGCTGCCGGTGGCCGAAGCCGTGCAAGCGGCCGATATCGTCGCCGTGCTGACCCCCGACATGGTGCAGCCGGCCCTGTATGCCGAACACATCGCGCCCAACCTGCGCCCGGGCAGCTGCCTGCTGTTCGCCCACGGCTTCAACGTGCATTACGGCCAGATCACCCCGCGCGATGACATCGACGTGGTGCTGGTGGCGCCCAAAGGCCCCGGTGCGCTGGTGCGCCGCGAGTACGAAATCGGCCGCGGCGTGCCGAGCGTGTATGCGGTGTATCAGGATGTCTCCGGCAAGGCCGAATCGCTTGCCCTGACCTATTGCGGCGGCATTGGCGGTGCACGGCAGAACGCGATCCGCACCACCTTCAAGGAAGAAACCGAAACCGATCTGTTCGGCGAGCAGGCCGTCTTGTGCGGCGGCGCCACCAAACTGGTGCAGGCCGGCTGGGAAACGCTGGTGGAGGCAGGCTATCAGCCGGAAATCGCCTACTACGAATGCCTGCACGAGCTGAAGCTGATCGTCGATCTGCTGTATGAAGGCGGCATCACCCGGATGCACGAGTTCATCAGCGAAACCGCCCAGTACGGCGACCTGACCCGCGGCCCCTACGTGATCGACGACCATGCCCGCGCGCAGATGAAGAAAGTCCTCACCGAAATCCAGGACGGCACCTTCGCCCGCCAGTGGATTGCCGAATATGCCGCCGGCAACCCGGAATACAAGGCGCTCAAGCAAGCCGATCTCGACCACCCGATCGAAGCCACCGGCAAGAAGCTGCGGCAGGCGATGAAGTGGCTGGATACCCCGCCGCAAGCGGCGCGCAAAGAGGCCTGATGCCATGACCGCCACGCCCCCCCTGCCCGCCGCGGCCACGCCCGGAAATGGTGCCGACTGGCTGCTGCATGCCCTGATTGCCGAAGGCGTCGATACCCTGTTTGGCTATCCCGGCGGCACCATCATGCCGTTCTACGATGCCCTGCACCGGATGAATGCCGATGGCGAGCGCATCCGCCATGTTCTGGTACGCCACGAACAAGGCGCGGCCTTTGCCGCCAATGGCTATGCCCGTGCCAGCGGGCGGGTGGGGGTATGCGTGGCCACCAGCGGCCCCGGTGCTTCCAACCTCGTCACCGGCATTGCCGATGCTTTCGGCGATTCGGTGCCGATGGTGGCGATCACCGGACAAGTGGCCGAGCCGCTGATCGGCACCGATGCCTTTCAGGAACTGGACGTGTTCTCGATGACCCGCTGCATGGTCAAGCACAGCTGGCGGCTACGTCATGTCGACGAGCTGCCGCGCGTGGTGGCCGAAGCCTTCCGCATTGCCCGTGAGGGCCGCCCCGGGCCGGTGCTGATCGATCTGCCCAAGGACCTGCAAATGGCCGATGCCGCCCACTTGCCGGCACACCGGCCCTTGCCCTGCGTGCCGACCGCACCGGCGGAAGCGGACGCACTGACGCAGGCCGCCGCGCTCCTGGCCACCGCCTGCCGCCCGCTGCTGTATGGCGGTGGCGGACTGGCGGCCGGGCATGCCCTGGACGCCTTCCGCCGCTTTGCCGAACGCAGCGGCATCCCCGCCGTGCTCACCCTGAAGGCATTGGGGGCACTGCCGCCACAGGCACCGGGCAATCTCGGCATGCTCGGCATGCACGGCAACCGCGCAGCCAATCTGGCCGCGCAGGAATGCGATGTGCTGATCGTGGCCGGTGCCCGCTTCGATGACCGCGCCACCGGCAAACTGGCCGAGTTCGCCCCATTGGCGAAGGTGCTGCATCTGGATGCCGATCCGAGCGAAATCAGCCGCCTGCGTCATGCCGATGCGGCCGTGCCCGGGCATTTGTCCAGCGCCCTCGACGCCCTGGCCGAGCACCCGGACGCGCGCCCGTCCGCCAGCACCGAAGCCGCCCGCGAGGCGTGGCGCGCGCGCTGTTTCGAGCGCCGCGAGCGGCATGCCCCGCGCTACGACGCGCCCGGCACCGCCGTGTACGCCCCGGCGCTTTTGCGCCAGCTCTCGCGCATGGCACCGGATGCCATCGTCAGTTGCGATGTCGGCCAGCATCAGATGTGGGTGGCACAGCATTGGCAGCACCAGCACCCGCGCCAGCACCTCACCAGCGGCGCGCTCGGTGCCATGGGCTTTGGCCTGCCCGCGGCCATTGGCGCGCAATTGCAGGACCCGGCCGCCCGGGTGATCTGCGTCAGCGGCGACGGCTCGTTCCTGATGAACGTGCAGGAGCTGGCCACTATCGCCCGTTACCGCCTGCCGGTGAAAATCGTGCTGCTCGACAATCAGGCGCTCGGCATGGTGCGGCAATGGCAGGAGCTGTTTTTTGCCAAACGCTTCTCCGAAATCGACCTGTCCGACAACCCGGATTTCGCCGCACTGGCCGAGGCCTTCGGCATCCCCGCCCTGCATCTTGACCGTGCTGCCGATTGCACGGCCGCGCTCACCGCCCTGCTCGACACGCCCGGCCCGGCACTGCTGCATGTGCGCATCGAACGCGAAGCCAATGTCTGGCCGCTGGTGCCCCCCAACCACAACAACGCGCAAATGCTGGAAGGCAGCCCCGCCGCGCCAGCCGCCCAGGAGACTGCCGATGCCCTACCTGCTTGAACTTGAACTGGCCGATGCCGAAGGTGCCATCGCCCGGGTGCTGGATGTCATCGAACGGCGCGGTTTCCGCCTGCGCGCCATCAACGGACAAAACCCGGCGCCGAACCAGCTCTGGCAGCTTGCCCTCCACATCGAGGGCGAGCGCTGTGCGGAGAATCTTGCCCTGCAACTGGGCAAGCTGCACGACTGCCATGCCGCCCGCATCCGCCCATTGTGAGCGACCCCATGCGCAGCCTGCATGGTGCAGAGCGGAAAAAGTGGCCAGCCGACGGCATGGCCCGCGTTGCCGCCCTCGGCCATGCAGACCCGAGAAAACCCGACGATTGATGCGGATTTTTGCCCATTCAGCCTTTATCCGCTGCCCCCTTTACCCGCCTGCCGATACCTCGCCGCGATGACGGCGGCGGCATACAGACGGTACGCTCGCCCAATTCGCCCTGTGCGATAGCGATACCGGTTGACGACTTCAGGAGCCCAACACTGTCATGAGCCACGACGTAGCCACGGCGAAAGCCACCCCGATCCGCATCTTCGACACCACCCTGCGCGATGGCGAGCAATCGCCCGGTTGCAGCATGGAGCCGAAGCAAAAACAAGTGATGGCACGCGCGCTTGCCGAACTTGGCGTGGACATCATCGAAACCGGCTTTGCCGCCAGCTCGGCCGCCGACCGCGAGGCCACCCGGCTTATCAGCCAGGATCTGCACGACACCACCTTGTGTGTGCTCTCGCGCTGCCTTGCCGGCGACATCGAAGCAAGCGCGGTGGCACTGGAAGGCGCGCGCAAGCCGCGTCTGCACGTGTTCATCTCCACCAGCCCGCTGCACCGCGAGCACAAGCTGCGCATGAGCCGCGAAGCGGTGCTCGAATCCATCCACACCCACGTCGGCCACGCCCGTCGCCTGTTCGATGATGTCGAGTTCTCCTGCGAAGACGCCACCCGTACCGAGCCGGATTTTCTGGCCGAATGCGTGCACGCGGCGATTGCTGCCGGGGCCGGCACCATCAACCTGCCCGACACACTGGGCTACACCACACCCGAGGAAATGCGGCAGTTGTTTGCCCGGTTGATTGCCGAAGTGCCCGGCGCGCACGATGTCATCTTCAGTGCCCACTGCCACAACGACCTCGGCCTTGCCGTGGCCAACTCGCTGGCCGCCATCGAAGGCGGTGCACGACAGATCGAATGCACCATCAACGGCATCGGCGAGCGCGCCGGCAACTGTGCGATGGAGGAGCTGGCGATGGCACTGAAAGTGCGCGGCGGCTGGTACAACGCCGATACCGCGCTCGATACCCGCAAGCTTCTGGCCACCTCGCGCCTGCTGACCCGCCTCACCGGCCAGCCGGTACAGCGCAACAAGGCCATCGTCGGCGCCAATGCCTTTGCCCATGAGTCGGGCATCCACCAGCACGGTATGCTGAAAAACCGCGAAACCTACGAAATCATGCACCCGACCGATGTCGGCTGGCCGGACAGCCAACTGGTGCTGGGCCGCCACAGTGGCCGCGCCGCACTCTCGCATCGCCTGCGTGCCCTGGGCTATGCACTGGAAGACGCCGAGCTCGACAGCGTGTTCGCCCGCTTCAAGGCGCTATGCGAAACCCAGCGCGTCGTCGATGACCGCGACCTCGAAGCCCTGATGCAGGGGGATGTCAGCGGCCAGGGCTGGCGGCTGGCCTCGATGACCATCAGCGACCGCGGCCACCGGGCCAGCGCGCAGGTGGAACTGTCCAATCCCGAAGGCGAGCATGTCATCGAAAGCGCGCTCGGCGATGGCCCGGTGGATGCCCTGTTTGCCGCACTGGCACGCGCCACCGATGTGGCGCTGGTGCTGGAAAGCTATCAGGTACACAGCATCGGCGCCGGTACCGACGCCCGCGGCGAAGCCAGCCTCTCGGCGCGTCACGACGACGAAGTGCTGGAAGGCCAGGGCACCAGTGCCGACATCATCGAAGCCAGCGCCCTTGCCTGGCTCGACGTTGCCAACCGTATTCTGCGTCACCGCCGTCTGGAGAAAGCTGCATGAGCGCCCCGCGCACCCTGTTCGACAAACTCTGGGATGCCCACTGCGTCCTGCCCGAAAGTGCCGATGCCCCGGCCGTGCTGTACATCGACCTGCATCTGATTCACGAAGTCACCAGCCCGCAGGCCTTTGCCGAGTTGCGCGCACGCGGCCTCGCACCGCACCGCCCGGATCGCACCAAGGCCACCATGGATCACTCCACCCCGACCCTGCCGCCGGGGCCCGACGGGCAATGGCCGTGGCTGGATGACGCGGCTCGGCGGCAAGTGCAGACGCTGGAGCACAACTGCGCCGAATACGGCATTGAGCTATTCAATCTGGAATCCGAACACCGCGGCATCGTGCACGTCATCGCCCCCGAGCTGGGCCTGACCCAGCCGGGCATGACCATCGTCTGCGGCGACAGCCATACCAGCACCCACGGCGCCTTCGGCGCACTGGCCTTCGGCATCGGCACCAGCGAAGTCGGCCATGTGCTCGCCAGCCAGTGCCTGCTGCAACGCAAACCCAAAACCATGGCCATCACCATCGACGGCGAACTGGCCGAAGGGGTCAGCGCCAAGGACGTGATCCTGCACGTCATCGGCAAGATCGGCGTCAATGGCGGCACCGGCCATGTCATCGAATACCGCGGCAGCACCGTGCGCGCGATGGACATGGAAGCACGCATGACCTTGTGCAACATGTCGATCGAAGCCGGTGCCCGCGCCGGCATGGTGGCGGTGGACGGCACCACCCTGGCCTGGCTGGAAGCCACCCCGCGCGCGCCCAAGGACATGAAAACCCGTGCCGAATGGGCGCAATGGGTCAGCGACGAAGGCGCCCGCTTCGATGTGGAAGTGCATATCGACGCCAGCGAAATCGCCCCGACCGTCACCTGGGGAACGCACCCCGGCACCGCCATCGCCGTGGATGCCCCGGTGCCGGCCAGCGACGATGCTGCCGACCGCAAGGGCATGGCCTACATGCACAGCCACGCCGGCCAGCCGATGGCCGGGATGGCGGTGGACGTGGTATTCGTCGGCTCCTGCACCAATGGCCGCCTCTCGGACATGCGCGCGGTGGCCGAGGTGCTCCGGCAGCGCCACATCGCCCCCGGCGTGCGCATGCTGGTGGTGCCCGGCTCGGCCGAAGTCAAACGCCGCGCCGAGGCCGAAGGCATTGATGCCATCGTGCGCGCCGCCGGTGCCGAATGGCGCGAACCGGGCTGCTCGATGTGCATCGCCATGAACGGCGATGGTGTGGCCGCCGGCCAATTGGCCGTTTCCACAAGCAACCGCAACTTCGAAGGCCGTCAGGGCAAAGGTGCCCGCACCGTGCTGGCCTCGCCCACCCTCGCCGCCTGGGCAGCCGTGAACGGCCGCATCAGCGACCCGCGTCACATCCCTTCCCACGGCTGATTCCGAATCTTTCGCATCTCATGAGCGCACTCAAAACCATCACCTCGCGCGCCGTGGTTCTGGCGCAGACCAATATCGATACCGACCAGATCATTCCGGCCCGGTTCCTTTCCACCACCGAACGCAGCGGCCTTGGCCAGCATGCCTTCCACGACTGGCGCAGCCAGAGCGACTTCCCTTTCAACCTGCCGCAAAACGCCGGCCGCAGCATTTTGCTTGCCGGACGCAACTTCGGCTGCGGCTCATCGCGCGAACATGCCCCCTGGGCTTTGCGCGATCTGGGATTGCAGGCCGTGGTCTCCAGCGAAATCGCCGACATCTTCCGCAACAACGCACTGAAAAACGGCCTCGTGCCGGTGGTGCTGCCCGAGGAAACGGTACAAAAGCTGATGCAACGCCCGGACGATGAGCTCACCATCGACATCGAACGCTGCGAGCTGGTGCAGCCCGACGGCAGCCGCCACCCCTTCCAACTCGACGCCTTTGCCCGCGCCTGCCTGATGGAAGGCGTGGATCAACTGGGCTGGCTGCTCGCCCGCCTGCCCGCCATCGAACACTACGAGGCTGCCCATGCACGCTGATATCGTCATCCTGCCCGGCGATGGCATCGGCCCGGAAATCACCAATGTTGCCCGCGACTGCCTGGCGGCCATCGCCCGCCGCCACGGCCATGACTTCACCTTCCACACCCACCTGATCGGCGGTGCGGCCATCGACGCCACCGGCGAGCCCCTGCCTGCCGACACACTGGCAGCCTGCCGCAAGGCCGACGGCATCCTGCTCGGTGCCGTTGGCGGACCGAAATGGAACAACCCGGCCATCCGCCCCGAACAGGGCCTACTCGCCATCCGCAAGGCACTGGGGCTGTTTGCCAACCTGCGCCCGGTACAACCGCACCCGAGCACACTGGATGCCTCGCCGATCAAGCGCGAACGGCTGCAAGGCGTGGACATGGTGATCGTGCGCGAGCTGACCGGCGGCATTTATTTCGGCGACAAGACCCGCGACGCCGAATCCGCCAGCGACCTATGCCGCTACAGCGTGGCCGAGATCGAGCGCATCATCCGCCACGCCGCCAACCTCGCCCGCCACCGCCGCGGCCACCTCACCAGCGTGGACAAGGCCAACGTGCTGGAAACCAGCCGCCTGTGGCGCGAAGTGGCAAGCCGCGTGGTGCGCGAGGAGTTCCCCGACGTACAGCTTGAACATCAACTGGTGGACTCGATGGCGATGCATCTGATCGCCCGCCCGCGCGACTACGACGTCGTCGTCACCGAAAACATGTTCGGCGACATCCTCACCGACGAAGCCTCGATGCTGGCCGGCTCGCTCGGCCTCCTGCCCTCCGCCTCGCTCGGCGAAGGCACCGGCCTGTACGAACCGATCCACGGCTCGGCCCCGGACATCGCCGGGCAGAACATCGCCAACCCGATCGGCACCGTGTTGAGCGCCGCTCTTCTCCTGCGCCACTCGCTCGGACTGGAAGCAGAAGCCCGCGCACTGGAAGACGCCGTATCCGCCACCCTCGAAGCCGGCCACCGCAGCGCCGACCTTGCCCCCCCCGGGCAGGCGCTGTCCACCACGCAGATGGGCGAAGCGATCTTGCAGAACCTCTGACGGGACTCGGGACTCGGGACTCGGGACTCGGGACTCGGGACTCGGGACTCGGGACTCGAAAGAGCAGAAAACCCGTGCCCCGGCTTGTCAACGTCTTTCCCCTTTTCCCGCACCTGCGGGAAAAGGGCGTTGCCGTTGCTTTCCCCACTCCCGAGCCTCCAAACGGCGTTTACAAATATTGTCCCAGCACGATATCCAGCGGCTGTTTGTAACGCACTTCTGCCGAGCAACTGTCGCTGTTCTTGTAGTGATCCATGCAGCGATTGACGAGCAGCTCTTTGGCGGCTTCACACGTATTGCCTGCCTGTGAATAGGAAATATCGGGCGAATCCATGAAAGCGATACACCCATCGCCCATTACGGATGTGGCGTGTTTGCAAGGGCCATATTTGGGGTGCGCATTGCAGGCATCAAGCGCCTCTTGATCGGCCCTGGCCGGATCAAAATCGCCCTCATGAGGCGTCGGGTGGCGGGTGCGGAAGAAAAAGGCATCATCCACATGGCCGCTTCTGCTCCACAGCATGTTGAGATAGTCATAAACATAGATCACGCGTGGCGGCGGTGGCGGCGCACTGTTGCCGGAATAACCGCTGCAAACAGCCATTCCAATCGCCACCCATGACTGATTGGGGCCAACAGGCGCGACACATTGCGTGCCGTGCAACATGCCTTGCTGGCAATGACAATTGGCAAATGCCAAGGGCGATGAGAGCAGCAAGCCGACCAAAGTGGCCAATGTCGCGAATGGGTTTTTCATCCCGGCAAGCAATCTCCTGCTGCAAAACATGACGGGCTGTTTGCCGCGGATCCTCTTCATGCAACGAACCATTCTGCCAACCGGAATATCCGCCCAGCGGGTGACACCTTTGCGGAGGATGGCGCTCACTCTACCGTCACGCTCTTGGCAAGGTTGCGCGGCTTGTCCACGTCCGTACCGCGGGCAAGGGCGGTGTGATAGGCCAGCAGCTGCACCGGAATGGCATGCACGATCGGCGAGAGCGGGCCGGCATGGCGCGGTGTGCGGATGACGTGCAACCCCTCCGACTCGCCGAAATGGCTGTCGGCATCGGCGAACACGAACATTTCCCCACCCCGCGCACGCACCTCCTGAATATTGGCCTTGACCTTCTCCAGCAGTGCGTCATTGGGCGCGATCACCACCACCGGCATGGCACTGTCCACCAAGGCCAGCGGGCCGTGCTTGAGCTCGCCGGCCGGATAACCTTCGGCGTGGATGTAAGAGATTTCCTTGAGCTTCAACGCGCCTTCCAGCGCAATCGGGTAATGCACGCCACGACCAAGGAACAAGGCATGCTGTTTGGCCACGAAACGCTCGCTCCACGCCTTGATTTGCGGTTCGAGGTTCAAGGCATGTTGCACACTGCCGGGCAGATGGCGCAGGGCATCAAGCAGCTCTGCCTCTTTCTCGTCGGCCAGTCTTCCCTGTTGCTTGGCCAGGGTGGCCGCCAGTGCGAACAACGCCACCAGCTGGGTGGTGAACGCCTTGGTCGATGCCACCCCGATTTCCGCCCCGGCGCGGGTATAAAACAGCAGCCGACTGGCGCGCGGGATGGCACTTTCGGGCACGTTGCAAATCGCCAGCGTGCGTTCAACCCCCATTGCCTTGGCGTATTTCAATGCTTCAAGCGTGTCGAGCGTCTCGCCCGATTGCGAAATCGTTACCACCAATTGCCCCGGGGTTGTCACCACCCGGCGATAGCGATACTCGCTGGCAATATCCACCGCACAGGGAATCCCGGCGATGGCTTCGATCCAGTAGCGCGCTACCAGCCCGGCATAATAGCTGGTGCCGCAAGCAAGAATTTGTACCGAATCCACGCCTTGCAGCAAGGCTGCCGCTTCGCTGCCGAACAGCTGCGGATCAAACCTGCCCAAGTCGGAGATACCTTCGATGGTGTCGGCCAGCGCCCCGGGCTGCTCGTGGATTTCCTTCTGCATGAAGTGGCTGTAGGGACCGAGCTCCAGCGAGGCGAGCGAAACATCCGAGGTATGCACCGGACGGCTAACTGTTGCCGCATCGGCATCGAAAATCGTCACGGCCTCGCACGTGATCCGTGCAGTATCCCCTTCTTCGAGGAAGATCACCTGCCGAGTGTGCTGCACGATGGCCGAAACATCCGAGGCGATGAAATTCTCGCCCTCGCCAAGCCCGATCAAGAGTGGACAGCCCATGCGGGCAACCACCAGTTCCCCCGGCACACGCGCATCCACCACTGCGATGGCGAACGCCCCCTCCAGCTCCCTTACCGCCTTTTGCACGGCCAAAAGCAAATCCAGACCAGCGGCACGGTAATGGTGCACCAGATGGGCAATGACTTCAGTATCGGTTTGCGAGGTAAATTCGTAACCCAGCGCGCGCAAACGCTCGCGCTGCACTTCATGGTTTTCGATGATGCCGTTGTGCACCAGCGCCAAATCGCCACTTTGCATCGGATGGGCATTGAACTCGGTCACCCCGCCATGAGTGGCCCAGCGGGTATGGCCAATGCCGAGCCTGGCAGAAAAGCCTTCGGCCTGCGTGGCCACTTCCAGCTCTGCCACTCGCCCGGTACGGCGCACGCGCCGAATCGCCGTCCCGTCCACGACCGCCACCCCGGCCGAGTCGTAGCCACGGTATTCCAACCGTTTCAACCCCTCCACCAATACCGGCACCACATCCCGTCCGGCAATGGCTCCGACGATTCCGCACATAAGCTGACCTCCAAAGCAAGAGCGAGGATTTTAGCGGCAGTGCAAGACGGGCACCTTACGCGTTGCTGACACGCCGCATCAGGCGCACCGATCTTGCCGGGCAACCCGCAATAGCAGCACTCCCATCCACCTGCCCGCCTGGAAAGTCCCGACCGCATGGTCATGCCCGGGCAAGGCCGGAGAAGACATCCGTCAGAACAGGTATTCCAGCGACAAGGCAAAATTGCGCCCGGGCGCATAAAAACGCTCCAGCCCGAGCCCATCCCGGTCAACGGTATTCATCACGCTGTGTGCATTGATGCCGCGCAACGCATCCCAGGTCTGGTAGCGGCGGTCGAATGCGTTGTAGATGCCGGCACGCACCGTCCACGACTCGCCCAGCCGGTAGTACCCGTAGACATCGAACAGCGTCACGGCACGATTGAGATATTTGTAGGTGGTGACTTCACGGCTGTGGCTCTGGGTTGCCCATGACCAGACGTTCTCCACCACCTGCGCATCCTCGGGCTTTTTCCGCCCCAGATAGCTCACCCGGGAAAATACCGCCCAGCGCCCATCGGGACTTTCGTAATCCAGCCCGAGAACCCCCTTGATGGGCTGGATGGACAACAGGCTGTGGTCGGTGAAAAGCTTGCCCCGGCTGTAACCCAGCGCTGCCGACATCCACCAGCCCGGCAGCGATTGCACCACACTGCCGATGTTCCAGCGGGCATTCAAGTCCACGCCACGGATGCGAGCGCGGTCAATGTTCACCATCTGCATCTTCAGCGCTTCATTGTATTCGCTGCAGCCATACCAGGCACAACTGTCGTAATACGGGTTGCGAGTGCGGATGACGCTCTCCTGCTCGTACAGGAAATCGCGGTAATTGCTCTGGTAAAGATTGAGCGCCAAGGTACCCAGTTGGCCATTGCCATGCAGGGAAAGATTGTGGGTGATGCTGCGCTCGGCCTTCAGGTCCGGATTGGATTGCCACTCGCCATACGGGCTCTTGAAGGTGAAATACATCTCCGAAGCAGTCGGCACCCGGAAACCCGAACCAAGGTTGTAACCCAGCTGCCAGTGCTCGCCAAGCGGCAACAGCACGTCGACAAAGCCGCTCCAGTTGCCAAAACGGCTCTCCTTCGGCCGTCCCTCGGCCGTGCAGGCGGCACTGCAGGCAATGCTCAAATCCAGCGGTTCAAGCTGCTCCTTGTCAAAGCGCAGCCCGGCGCGCACCGAGGCACCATTGTTCCAGCGAATGTCGTCCTGCAGCGAAAAGCCCAGTTGCCGGGTACGTATCGGGTACTGGATGGCATAGGGGGCGGTCGATGAACCGAACGAAGGATAGCTGTCGACGTTGACGTTCTCGAAATGCCGCTGCGCGGCGAATACTCGGAACTCGAATTGCATCTGTGCATCGGGATTTTCCAGCACCCGGCTTTGCAGGCCGAGAGTGAAGCGCCGATAACGGGTTTTCATGCGCCGGTCGAAGATTTCCAGCAGTTCCTTTTCATCGGTGCTCCAGTTGCGCCCGCCCTTGTAGCTGACCGCAGCAAGATCGGTGTTCTGGTAGTCGGCATCCAGCTGCAAACGCTCCAGGGCGCCCGCCTCGGGCTGCCATTGGTATCGCAGATTGCCATTGATGCGGCGATTCTGGTCATCCGCCTCGCGCCACTGGCTGCCGAACAAGGTATAGGAGCGCTCGTCGGTGTAGTTGCTGCCGCGCTGGCCATTGACGGCCAGCCCCAGCGAATGCTCAGGTGCAAACTGCCAGCGCAACTTGCCGAGATAATTGTGGAAGCGATGCGTGGCCGGATCCGGATGCTGGCTTCGGGTGTAGTTGTAATACGGCCCTTCGCCGGTGCTGGTCATTTCATGGCCGTAGCGCTGCGAGTACATCAGGATGCCTTCCAGCTTCTCGCCGGAAAATCCGTAGCCTGCCGTATTCACCCACTCGCGGTTGCGGCTGGCATAGCCACTGCGCCAAAGCCCACCGTGGCGCTTGCCTGCGGCAACCAGGTCGCTGCCTTCCAGCGTGCGGTAATCAATCCGTCCGCCAAGCGAGCCACTGCCGGAAGCAAATGAATCGGCGCCTTTCACGATGCCGATGCTGCGCACCAGTTCCGGGTCGACCGAAAGACGCGAATTGTTGAAGTTGCCGTAACGGTTGTAGAGCGAGTTCTCCTCGAAATCCGGCAGTGCAATGCCGTCCACGCTGATGCCGACCCGGTTGCCCTCCACACCACGGATAGCAAAGCCCTTCAAGTGACGCCCGTTGTCGCTGATGCCGACATCGGAGGTGTAGCGCACCAGATCGCGGGTATCGCGGATCATCTCGCGTTCAATGACCGCGCGACTTTTCTCGTCGACATTCTGCGAGTCCTGCACCCGCTTGCCCCATACCACGATGGTATCCATCGCCTCGGCATTGCGCGCAGCGGAGGACGATTCATCGGCAAGAGCAGGCAGGGCAGCCAGAACCTGGCTGATGGCAAGGCTCAGGAGAAGACGTTGACGAGACATGCAGACAACTCGGGCAGCAGAATGACGGGGGAAGTTTGCCATTTTAATTGACATTCATTATCATTTTCAATATTCATTTTTCATCTCCACTGCATCCTTGCAGCACACCAATACCCCCGTCATCCGCGCCCAAACTCCCATGTCGAACACGCTCCACGAACGCCTGAAAGCTGCCACCCGGGAAACCCATGACCGTCTGGATCAACGCATCATGGCCGGCGATATCTTTGCCAACACGGACAACTTCGCTCGCTTCCTGCGCGTGCAAGCCCGCTTTCACGCCGATATCGCCGCGCTGTACGACAAGCCGGAACTCTCCGCCCTCATCCCCGATCTGGACGAGCGCCGTCGCCTGACGCTGATTGCGCAGGATCTTGCCGATCTGGGCGCGCCTGCTCCGGCTCATGTCGGCAAACTCGACGGCAATACGCCGCTGCCCGAAGCCCTGGGCTGGCTATATGTGGCGGAAGGCTCGAACGTCGGCGGTGCCGTGCTGTTCAAACTGGCCAGCAAGCAACTGGGGTTGAGCGCCGAGCATGGCGCACGCCATCTGGCCAGCCATCCCGATGGTGCCGCTCGCCATTGGCGCGCATTCACCCAGGCACTCAATGAGGCCGGGCTGGACGAGACCAGCGAAGCCCACATCATCGCCGCCGCCAATCAGGCCTTTGCCACCGTGCACGGTTATGTGGCCGAGGAATTCGCCTGAATCATGGGTGTCGATCGAGGATAACTCCGCTGCGTTGGCTCTGGTTTGCCGCTGGCTGCCTCATGCTCGCCATGGCGGGCATCGGCGCACTGCTGCCCGTGATGCCCACCACCGTTTTCCTGATACTGGCCGCCGCCTGCTTTACTCACAGCTCGCCGGCATTGGAAAGTCGCCTGCTGAACCACCCTCGCCACGGCGCCACCCTGCGTGCCTGGCGTGAACAAGGGGCCATTTCCGCCAGCGGCAAGCGCTGGGCCTGCATCGGCATGGTGCTGGGCTATGCCCTGTTCCACTGGCGCATGCAGCCCGCCTGGCCGCTGGCCTTGGCGGTTGCCGCATTCATGCTGGCAAGCGCGTTGTGGATTCTCACCCGCCCCGCGCCACGCGGGGAGGGCTGAGTCCCTGCCATCAAGCAACCAGCACCGGAAAATGGCATTTCAAGGCTTCTTCGGCTGCGTGGAAACTGCCGAAAATCAGTACCCTGCCATCATTTCCGGCCGCCTCGCGCGCCAATGCGATGCCTTTGGCCATACACGGCGCCTGCCCGATAATCGGCAAGTCCTCTGCCAGGCGAGCTTGCAAGGCGTCCGCTGTTTGGCCGCGCTCGCCTGCGGCAAGGCTGGCCGCCACCACCCAACCATCCACCTCTTCGCGCAATGCCTCACTGACGGCCTTGGCATCCTTGTCGGCCAGCGCGGCATAAACGGCAATCGTGCGCTTTTTCGGCATTTGCCGCAGGGCATCGGCCAGTGATTGTGCCGCCTGCCGGTTATGCCCCACATCCAGCCACAGCTCGACCTGCTCGTCAGGCAGACGCTGCAGGCGCGCAAGAATTTGCGCATTCGCTACTCCTGCCGCCAGTGCCTCCGGCGCAATTTCCAGATCGAGACTGCGCAAGGCGGCAATCGCACAGGCAGCATTGCGCAACTGCACCGGCGCAAGCAGTGCCGGGACAGGCAAGACCACCTCAAACCCCACTTCGCGCCAGCGCCAGTGCGCCTCATCCAGCCGCTCGACGAAAAAGTCGTTGCTGATGCGCCAAGTGGAAGCCCCAACGGCATAGGCATGGCGCAGCACACTGGCGGGGGGATCATCATCGCCCAACACCAACGGCTTCCACGGCCTTGCGATTCCCGCCTTCTCGAAACCAATGGCTTCGATATCGCTGCCCAGCCAGTCCTGATGATCGAGATCCACCGTGGTGATGATGGCGCAATCGGCATCGATGATGTTGACCGCATCCAGACGCCCGCCCAGCCCGACTTCCAGCACCGCGATATCCAGTTCTGCCTGCTGAAAAATCCACAATGCAGCCAAGGTCGTGGCCTCGAAAAAGGTCAACGCCTCGCCTGCACGCGCCTCATCCACCGCCACGAATGCCGCCAGCAAATCGGCATCGGCCACCGCCTGCCCATCCACCCGGATGCGTTCGTTGTAGCGCAGCACATGCGGTGAGGTATAAGCCCCCACCCGTTTGCCCGCCGCCCGTGCAATCGCTTCAAGGAAGGCCACAGTCGAGCCTTTGCCATTGGTACCGGCCACCGTGATGACATGCGCTCCCGGCCGTTCGATGCCCAATCGCTCCGCTACCGCACGCACGCGCTCAAGCCCCAACGCAATCCCGGCAGGATGCTGCGCCTGCCAATATGACAGCCACTCCGGAACCGTGCGCTTCAATGCCGCTGCTCCGACAACATCCGGCTGGTGCGACCACACTCTTTCTTCATCATGTATTCGATTACCCGACAACTGGCTGCTCATGATGGGGGCAGCCGTCTGCTGGGACAAGCTGGCCGCAAGTGCCATTACGGCCTGTCAACGAAGAACTCCCCCACCAATCCGGTGCGAGCATTGCTCTTGTCTGCAACTCCCCGCCAGCCACAGCCAACGTCCGGCAACAAACCACACTCAAACGCAGCACCACACGCACCGGCACCAGCCCCGGCACGATGGTTGCCGAGGCTTCATCAAGAAGATGGAGGCATCCTGCCATTTGCCAGCAATCTTGCTCCGCCAGGAGCGCAGTGCCGGCCAGCATGGCCATGCCAAAACGAGCGTGCCTGGATAAGCCCGATATCCTCGGCGGTTGGATGAAATCCTGCCTACAAGGACGCGGATGCCCATGCCGGATGCACTGTTTGAAAAACGCCTCGAAACAAAGAAGCGATCCCACGCTGCGGCACCATGCCGGCCCCTGAACGCGCTGCCGGCACTCGATAAGCCAATCGCGCCTCGTCATCCATCCGCACAGGCCGGCGCATGGCCGACCTGCGCGAATCGATTGCTCGCATTACTCGCGGTGATAGACCTTGCCGCCTTGCTCAAGGAACTCGGCGGATTTTTCCACCATGCCGGCCTGCAGCGCTTCTTCCGCGCTGATGCCGTGTTCGGCGGCGTAGTCGCGCACGTCCTGGGTGATTTTCATCGAGCAAAAATGCGGGCCGCACATCGAGCAGAAATGCGCTTGCTTGTGCGCGTCCTTGGGCAGGGTTTCATCGTGGTATTCCATCGCCCTCTCCGGGTCGAGGCCAAGATGGAACTGATCCTGCCAGCGGAACTCGAAGCGGGCTTTGGACAGCGCGTTGTCGCGCACCTGTGCACCGGGGTGGCCTTTGGCCAGATCCGCCGCATGGGCTGCAATCTTGTAGGCCATGATGCCCTCGCGCACGTCTTCGCGGTTGGGCAGGCCCAGGTGTTCCTTCGGCGTGACGTAGCAGAGCATGGCGGTGCCGTACCAGCCAATCATCGCCGCGCCGATGGCGCTGGTGATGTGGTCGTAACCCGGTGCGATGTCGGTGGTGAGCGGCCCCAGCGTGTAGAACGGGGCTTCGCCGCATTCGCGCAGCTGCTTGTCCATGTTCTCCTTGATGAGCTGCATCGGC
>JBHADJ010000116.1:0-10254 GCA_041855065.1 Lysobacter sp. | reverse complement strand
GACCATGTGCTGATTTTCGGCCCGCCGGGCTTGGGCAAGACGACCCTCTCGCATGTCATCGCCAACGAGCTCGGGGTCAACCTGCGCGTCACCAGCGGCCCGGTGATCGAGCGTGCCGGTGACTTGGCCGCGCTTTTGACCAATCTGCAGCCGCATGACGTGCTCTTCATCGACGAGATCCATCGCCTTTCGCCGGCGGTGGAAGAAGTGCTGTATCCGGCGATGGAGGATTTCCAGCTCGACATCATGATCGGCGAAGGCCCGGCCGCGCGCTCGATCAAGCTGGATTTGCCGCCCTTCACCCTGATTGGCGCCACCACCCGTGCCGGTCTCTTGACCGCGCCCTTGCGTGATCGGTTCGGCATCGTGCAGCGTCTTGAGTTCTACACCAGCGAGGAGCTGACCCGCATCGTGCGGCGCTCGGCGCAGATTCTCGGCATCGCCTGCGAGGCCGAAGGGGCGGCGGAAATCGCGCGCCGCTCGCGTGGTACCCCGCGCATTGCCAACCGTCTTTTGCGGCGTGTGCGCGATTATGCCCAGGTGCGCGCCGGCGGGCATATCGATCAGGCGGTGGCGGCTGCGGCGATGCAGATGCTGAAGGTGGACCCGGAGGGCTTCGACGAGCTTGACCGCCGCCTTTTGCATTTGATTGTCGAGAACTTCGAAGGCGGCCCAGTCGGGGTGGAATCGCTGGCAGCGGCCTTGAGCGAGGAGCGCGGCACGCTGGAGGACGTGATCGAGCCGTACCTCATCCAGCAAGGTTTTCTGCTGCGCACCGCGCGCGGACGCATGGCCACGCACAAGGCTTGGCGACATCTGGGATTGGTGCCGCAGCGCCCGCTTGAGGATCTGTTTGTGGAGACATCAGCATGAGCCTGTTCCATTTGCCGGTGCGCATCTATTGGGAAGATACCGACGCCGGTGGCGTGGTCTATCACGCCCAATATCTGGCCTTCATGGAGCGTGCGCGCAGCGAGTGGATGCGTGCGCTCGGTTTTGGTCAGGAACTTTTGCGCCAAGAGATGGGTCTTGCCTTCGTGGTGCGTGCGATGCAGGTGGATTTCCGCGCGCCGGCACGGCTGGATGATTGGCTTTCAGTCAGTGTGGAGACGGCACAATGCCGCCGTGCCAGCCTCGTCATTGCGCAGGAAATACGCCGCGACGGGCAACTTCTGCTGGATGCGCAAGTGCGCATTGCGGCCGTGGCGGCAGAGACCTTCCGCCCCATCGCCATCCCCGACACGCTGCAAACCCGTTTGACCCAACCCATTGATTGCTGAAGGATTCGCCCGGATGTCCGCCCAAGCCCTCGTTGCCCAAATCAATACCCAACCGCTGGAAGCGGCCACCGCGCCGGTGGTCGAAACGGCTGCTGCCAATGCGCAGGCGATGCCGACGGATTTGGATCTCTGGCAACTCATCCTGCACGCCTCGCTGCCGGTGCAGCTGGTGATGGTGCTGCTGCTGCTGGCCTCAATTGCTTCCTGGGTCATCATCTTCCGCAAGAAGAAAGTGCTCGATCGGGCGCTGGACGAGGCCGACAGCTTCGAGGAGCGCTTCTGGTCCGGCGCCGATCTTGGTCGCTTGTACGACGATGCCCAGCGCAACCGCGAAGGTGGCATGGAAGCGGTGTTCGAGGCCGGCTTCCGCGAGTTCAACAAGACCCGCCAGCGCGGCATCAGCGATGGTCGCCTGCAACTGGAAGCGGCGCAACGGGCGATGCGCGCCACCTCCTCGCGCGAGCTGGACGATTTGGAGCGCAATCTGGAGTTTCTTGCCAATGTCGGCTCGATCAGCCCGTATGTCGGCCTGTTCGGCACCGTCTGGGGCATCATGATTTCCTTCCAGGGCTTGGCCAACGTCAAGGAGGCGACCATCGCCACCGTTGCGCCGGGCATCTCCGAAGCCCTGATCGCCACCGCAATGGGGCTGTTTGCTGCCATCCCCGCCGTCTGGGCCTACAACCGCTATGCCACCCGGGTGGAACGGGTAGCGGTGAAATACGATGCTTTCCAGGAGGAGTTCTCCTCCATCCTGCAACGTCAGGCGGAGTAAGCCCACATGAGCCGCCGCTACAAAAAGCGCAAGCTCAAGGCCGAAATCAACGTCGTGCCGTACATCGACGTGATGCTGGTGCTGCTCATCATCTTCATGGTGACCGCGCCCTTGCTCAATCTCGGCGTTGACATCGAACTGCCGCAATCGCAGGCCAAGTCCATCCAGCCCAAGGAGGACCCGGTGGTGGTCAGCGTGGACAAGGCCGGGCGCATGTATCTGACCCTGCAAGGCGATGCCAACCGCGAAGTCAGCCGTGACGAGGTGGTGGAAAAAGTGGGCGCTTTCGTGCGCAATCGGCCGGATGTGCCGGTGTACGTGGCCGGGGATGCCAATGCGCCCTATCAGACCGTGTATGACGTCTTGAGTCTTTTGCAGACGGAAGCCGGTGTGGCGCGTGCAGGTCTGATGAGCACGCCATCGGAGTAAATCGATGAGAGAAACCCGTGCCGATACCCTGCGCGCCTTCGGCTATGCCCTGTTGTTGCACATCGGGTTGGTGCTGCTGGTATTTGCCGGACTGTGGTGGACACGCAAGACGGTGACGGCTGCCGGAGGCGGCCCGGTCATTCAGGCGGAAATGGTGGATGCCGGCAGCCTTTCGGCACGAATGCAGCGCGCCTTGGCGAATCGTGTGGACGAAGCTGATGTTCCCGCTGCCGAACCGGCCGTGCCAGCGGAGGTTGAACCGACGCCGATAGCCGAGCCGCTTCCCGAGCCGATGGCTGAGCCCGCACCGCCGCCGGCAGCCGAGCCCGAGCCGGCACCTGCTCCCGCGCCGAAACCCGCGCAGGCAGCGCCCGCCAAAGCGCCTGCGGCTGATCGGGATCAGGAAGCAGTACGCCGCAACGCCAATAGCCGCGAAACTGCTGAGCGCGAGCAGGAGGCTCGGCGCAGACAGCAGGCCGAGCAGCGCGAGCGTGAACGCCGCGAAGCACAGGCCGCAGAAAACCGCCGCAAAGCCGAGGCCGAGGCACGTGCCCAGCGCGAGGCGGAAGCCCGCCGCCGCACCGAGGTGGAGAACCGGCGCAAAGCCGAGGCCGAGGCGCGTGCCCAGCGCGAGGCGGAAGCCCGCCGCCGCACCGAGGCGGAAAACCGTCGCAAGGCCGAGGCCGAGGCGCGCGCGCAGCGTGAGGCGGAAGCGCGCCGTCGCACCGAGGCGGAAAATCGCCGCAGAGCCGAAGCCGAGGCTCGTCGTCGCGCCGAGGCGGATGCCCGTGCCCAGCGCGAGGCTCAGGCACGTGAGCGTGCCGAGCGAGAGGCGCGTGCCAAAGCGCTGGCCGATGCCCGTGCCCAGCAACAGGCCGATGCAGCAGCACGTGCTGCAGCGCGGCGCAGTGCGGCCTCCAGCAATGCCGGTGCCGCCAGTGGTGCCGGGCAGGGGCGCGATACTCGGCAGGAATGGCTGAATCTGGTATCGGCGGAAATCGAACGCAATTGGAGCCGCCCGGATGAAGTGCCGCGTGGCCAGCGCTGCCCGATCCGCATCCGCATCTTGCCGACGGGCGAGGTGTTGTCGGCAGAAGTTCAACCAAGCTGTCCGTACAGCGAGGCGAATCGTCGCAGCGTGGAAGCGGCCGTGCGCAAAGCCAGCCCGTTGCCGATGCGTGGCAACGAGAATTTGGCGCTGCGTGATTTCGTGGTCAATTTCTATTCCTCGCGCTAGAAACGAAATGGCAAGCCGAGTGGTTTCACTGCGTCAACGCCGCTGCTTTCCGAGGCTCTCTTGCGCGGATTTTCCGAATGGCTTGCCCGCACCGAACCGTGTCGGCGGCTGGCTGAATCCATGTTCATCTCGATCTTCTGGTCGCGTTACTCTTTGTCCCTTGTTTGAAACCCGCGAACGTCCATGAAAACTCCCGTGAAAATTTCGAGTCTCAAGCGTTTCCTGATGGCAGCTTTGTTGCTGCTGCATGCCGGTGCCGCCTTGGCACAGCAGGCCGAGGTGGATCTGGTGGGCGGGCGCGATGCCGCCGCGCCAATGGCAGTCGTTCCGTTTGCCGGTACACGAGGTGCCGAAATTGCCGCCATCATCGAAGCCGATCTCAACCGGTCCGGGCAATTCCGTCTTTTGCCCGAGCGCGACATGGCCGAGCGGCCGACTCGCTCGAGCGAGGTCAACTACCCGTTCTGGCGCACGCTGGGGCAGGATTGGCTGCTGGTGGGACAGGTCAGCGGCGATTTGTCGGTGCAATACGAATTGCTGGACGTAGCCAACCAGATGCGCGTGATCGGCATGGTGAAAAGCGGCCCGAGCAGTGCATTGCGCGATATCGCCCATCAGATCGCCGATGATGTGTACGAAAAAATCACCGGCACCCGAGGGGCATTCTGGACGCGTCTTGCCTACGTCAACGTCAATGGGCTGGGGCGTTCGGCGCGCTACTCCATCATGGTGGCTGATGCCGATGGGCATGGTGCTCGCAGCGTGGCGGATGCCAATGCCCCGCTGATGTCGCCGACATGGAGCCCAGATGGTCGCAAGCTTGCCTATGTCAGCTTCGAGAGCGGCAACTCCGCCATCTATGTGCAGGATCTTGCCAGTGGGCAGCGCGAACGCGTGGCCGGTTTTGCCGGTATCAACAGCGCCCCGGCCTTCTCGCCCGATGGTCGCCGCTTGGCCATGTCGCTGTCGATGAGCGGCAACCCGGAAATCTACGTGATGGATCTGGCCAGCAAGTCGCTCAGCCAGATCACCCGACAGTCCGGCATTGATACCAGCCCGGTGTGGAGCGCCGATGGCAGCAGCCTCTATTTCACTTCCGACCGTGGCGGCAGGCCGCAGGTCTATCGGGTATCGGCCAGCGGTGGCACGGCCAGCCGAGTCAGCTTTGAAGGGAACTACAACACCGATCCGGCCGTTTCTCCGGATGGTCAGAAGATCGCCATGGTGCAGGGAGGGGGCAACAGCTACCGTATCGCACTGATGGATTCCAGCCTGGGCGGTGCCCGCTGGAGCACGCTCTCGCCCGGGGGCCTTGATGAAGCCCCGAGCTTTGCACCGAATGGCATGATGTTGGTACATGCTGCCCGTCAAGGTGGACGCGGTATGCTGTATGTGGTGGCCACCAATGGCAAGACACGCGAACAACTGCCGGTGAACGGCAACGACCTGCGTGACCCATCCTGGTCGCCCTACCGCAGTGCCCGCTGATACCTTATCCCCCCGACCCGATCTCAAAGGAGATACCGATGCATTCCATCCCTCGAATCCTCGTCGCCCTCATGCTGGTCACCGGTGTGGCGGCGTGCAGCAAGAAAGTGAAAGAAACCACACCGGCAACCGTTGATGGCGGCAGCAATACCGGTATCGGTACCGGCAGCAGCACCGATGGCAATGCCATTCCGGCACCGGGCAGCGGCCTGTATGGGCAAGGTGCCCTCGACACGGATGCCTGTCTGCGTCAGCGGGCGTTGTACTTCGATCTCGATCAGGACAGCGTCAAGCCCGAATATCAGAACGTGGTGCTGTGTCATGCCAAGTATCTGCGCGAGCGTCCGTCTGCCCGCCTGACCCTGGAAGGGCATACCGACGAGCGTGGCAGCCAAGAGTACAACCTCGGTCTTGGCGAGCGTCGTGCCAATGCGGTGCGGCAGGCATTGCTGGCCCAGGGTGCCAACGGCAGCCAGATCACCGTGGTGAGCTTCGGCGAGGAACGCCCGGAATGCCGCGAGTTCAATGAGTCGTGCTGGTCGCAGAACCGTCGCGCTGATCTCAACTACACCGTGCCCTGAGACATCCCATGAAGAAAACGCATTCGCTCCTGCTGTTTCCTGCCCTGGCTTTGACCTTGGCCGCTACTCAGGCACATGCCCAGCGCAAACCACGCATGGCCGATCGGGTCAGTGCGCTGGAGCAGCAGGCGAATGCGCCTTCCCCGGTATTGGAGCTGCTGCCGCAGATCGAGGAAATGCGCTCGGAAATTCAGAGCTTGCGTGCCCAGATCGAAGAATTGCAGCACCAGAATGCCGAAACTGCCCGCAACGGGCGGACCCAGTATCTGGATGTGGACACGCGCTTGCAGCGCCTTGAAACCAGCGTCGCCGAGCTTTCCGCTGTTCGCCAGGCGGCCGAGCAGACATTGGTCGAGGACGGTGGCAGCACGGAAGCACCGGCAGCGACACCGGCAACCCCGGAAGAGCGCAGTCGCTACGAAGCGGCACTCAATGCGCTCAAGGCCGGCCAGTATGTTGAAGCGGCGCGTCAATTTTCCGATTTTCTGGATGCCTATCCCAACGGTGCGTATGCACCGAACGCCATCTACTGGCTGGGCGAGAGTTATTACGTCACCGAAAACTACACATTGGCGCTGGAGGAGTTCAGCACCCTGGTCACGCGTTGGCCGCGGCATGACAAAACCCCGGGGGGGCTGCTCAAGATCGGCCTGTCTCAGTTGGGCTTGAAGAAAAATCAGGAAGCACGGCAAACACTGGAAGCGGTTGTCCAGCAATATCCGAACACCGACGCGGCGCGTGTGGCCAGCCAGCGGCTGCGGACATTGCGCTGAGCGCACGCAGCTTTGGCTGGGCGGGCGCTTTGGGAGCACAGGCGCAGGGCAAATGGCGAACGAGAGAGGGACAGGAGCGGTTCGCCGCGTTCTGTGCCGTGTGTAGGGATGTGTGTTGCGGGATGAGGATTACGACAAAACAGCCCGGCTGCACCATGCCGTTGCAGTCAGAGGGATTCAGTCGTAACGCACGGCCACAATCACGAAATGCGCCATGCCGCCGGGGAGTTCGGCCTGGATTTCGTCGTCCAGACGCTTTTTCAAAAGGGCACGGGCAAGCGGCGAGTCGATGCTGATGTGGCCTTGTTTGGCATCGGTTTCGTCAGGGCCCACGATGCGATAGCACAAGATTTCGCCATCGCTGAGGCGTTCGAGTTCGATGCTGGCACCAAAGAACACCGCTTCCGGGTCACTTGGCCGGGTATCGACGACTTTCAGCGCCGGGATGCGTTTGGACAGGTAGCGCACGCGGCGGTCGATTTCGCCGAGCTGTTTCTTGCGGTAGGTGTATTCGGCGTTTTCGCTGCGGTCACCTTCGGCGGCGGCCGCGGCCAGCGCCCGGACCACTTCCGGGCGCTGGACACGCCAGAGCGCATCGAGTTCGGCTTTCAGCCGGGCATGCCCTTGCGCGGTAATCAGCGCGGTGCTGCCGGGCGATGGCGCTCGCCAGCGGCTCACGGCGCGCGGGTGATGGTGTAGTTGAGTTCGCCTTGCGGGCGCTTGCCTTCGGTATCGAGCTGGGTCAGTGCATCGGCGCTGTCGATGGCGTAGCGGCGGTTGTCATCGGCTTTTTCGGCCGTCAGGCTCAGCTCACCATTGGCCACGGCCCAGGTGCCGCGGCTTTCGAAGTGGCCGTCGGCTTGTTCCTGATAGGTTTCCTTGAGCAGGTAGCTGCCATCGGCATTCAGTGTCAGCTCGGCATCAATGCCGGGGCAGCTGGCACAGGGCAGGGTGCCTTTGAAGGTGCCGGCGGCAAGCGTGGCTGCTTCAGCGGCGGCCGGTGCATGGCTGGCGGCGTTGTCGGCGGCCTGGGCGGCGGCTTCCGGCGTGGCTTCGGGCACGGTGCTGACGTTTTCTTCGGCCGGCTTCTGGCAGGCGGCAAGGGCGAGGCCGAGGGCGGCGCAGGCCAGCAGGTTGCGGGTGTTTTTCATGAAGACTCCTTGGGGGTTGGAAAAACGGGGGGATTCTCTCCGGGCATGGCTGTATGTGGCTTGACCGGGTTGGCGGGTTGCCAGGCTGCCGGGCAGTCTGTCGCGGGCGGCTGACGGACTGCCGGCTTGTCTCATGCGCCCTTGACCGGCAAGTATTGCAGCGCCGCGCCGGGGCCGATCGGCAAATCGAGTGCCATCCAGACGGCAAACATCACCGTCCAGCCGATCAGGAACACGATCGAATAGGGCAGCATCACCGCAATCACCGTGCCGATGCCGGCCTTGGGTTCGTAGCGTTGCAGGAAGGCGATGATGAGGGCGAAATAGCTCATCATCGGCGAGATGATGTTGGTGACCGAATCACCGATGCGGTAGCCGACCTGGGTCAGCTCCGGCGAGTAGCCAAGCAGCATGAACATCGGCACGAATACCGGTGCCATCAGTGCCCATTTGGCCGAGGCCGAGCCCATGAACAGGTTGGCGGTAGCGGTCAGCAGGATGAAGCCGGCGAACAGCACGATGCCCGGCAGTTGCAGCTGGGTCAGCACGCCGGCACCTTTCACCGCGAAGATGAGGCCGAGCTGGGTCCAGTTGAAGAAAGCGACGAACTGGGCGGCAAAGAAAGTCAGCACCAGATACACGCCAAGGGTGGACATGCTCTTGCCCATGCCGCTGATGACGTCGTTGTCGCTCTTGATGGTGCCGGCGCCAATGCCGTAGGCCACGCCGGCCACGAGGCCATAGACGAAGATGATGGCGACGATGCCGTTCAGGAAGGGCTTGAGCGAATCGAGCAGCTCGGCCTCGCCGGCCAGACGCAGAAAGCCGTCGACAGGCACCGTGCCCCACAGCAGCAGGCCGGTCAGGGCGAGGCTGGCGAGGGTGGCGAAGGTGAGGCCACGCTTTTCCGCCGGGCTGATCGGCTCGATCTCATCCTTGCCGTCCGTCTTGTCGGTTTTGGGCGCATCCGGGAAGCGGCGGGCGACAAAGCGCTCGGTCACCCACCAGCCCAGGGCGGTAATCAGGAAGGTGGAGACGATCATGAAATACCAGTTGGCCGCCGGGCTTACGTTGTAATCGGCATCGACGATGCGAGCGGCCTCCTGCGAAAGCCCCGAGAGCAGCGGGTCGATGGTGCCGAGCAACAGATTGGCCGAATAGCCGCCGGAGACCCCGGCAAAGGCCGCGGCCATGCCGAGAATCGGATGCCGCCCGGCGGCGAGGAACACCATGCCGGCCAGTGGCACCAGCAGCACGTAGCCGATTTCCGAGGCCATGTTCGACATCACCCCGGCAAACACCATCACCGGTGTCAGCAAAAAGCGCGGCGAGGCCAGTACCAGCTTGCGCAGTGCCGCACCGATCAGGCCGGAGTGCTCGGCCACGCCGATGCCGATCAGGGACACCAGCACGGTGCCGAGCGGGGCAAAGCTGGTGAAATTGGTGACGAGGCTGGCCAGGATGCGCTGCAGGCCCTCCACCGTCATCAGATTGACCGGCGTGATGATTTCGCCGGTGGTCGGGTGCGGCGCGGAGACGCCCAGTTGCGTGGCAAGCCAGGAGAGGAAAACCACCAGAAGCGCCAGAATGGCGAACAGGGTGGCCGGATGCGGCAGGGCATTGCCGCCCTTTTCGACGATGCCAAGAAAGCGGTCGATCGCGGATTTCTTTTGCGAATGTGCGCTCGATGGGGTCATTTCTTGCCTCCGAAAATGCTGCCCAGAACGCCGCGCAGAATCTGCCGGCCGACCTGATTGCCAACCGTGCGGGCGGTTTGCTTGGCCATGGTTTCGATCATGCCCTGACGGCGCTTGGTGCCGAAGATGGCATCCTTGATGGTCTGCCCGAAGCCACCGTCGGCATCGTCATCGGCGGCAGCCTTGGCGGCCGGGGCAGCGCTTTGTTCGGCCATTTTCTCGGCCTTGCGGCTCAGGATCTCAAACGCCGATTCGCGGTCGATGGCCTGCTCGTAGCGTGCGCCTACCGGGCTTTGCGCACGGATTTGCTGCCGCTCGCCGGCTTCGAGTGCGCCGAGGCGGCAGCCGGGCGGGGCAATCAGGGCGCGCTCCACCGGGCGCGGGCTGCCTTTTTCATCCAGCAGCGATACCAGTGCTTCGCCGGTGCCGAGCTGGCTGATCGCCTCGGCCACTTTCAGTGCCGGGTTGGGCACGAAGGTTTCCGCTGCGGTCTTGACCGCCTTCTGATCGCGCGGGGTGAAGGCGCGCAAGGCATGCTGGATGCGGTTGCCCAGCTGGGCAAGGATGTTGTCGGGAATGTCGTCGGGCAATTGCGAGCAGAAATACACGCCGACGCCCTTGGAGCGGATGATGCGCACCACTTGCTCCACCCGTTGCTTGAGTGCGGGCGGCGCATCGTTGAACAGCAGGTGTGCTTCGTCGAAGATGAAAACCAGCTTCGGCTTGTCCAGATCGCCCACTTCGGGCAACTGCTCGAACAATTCCGACAAAAGCCACAGCAGGAAGCTGGAGTACAGCCGGGGCTTCAGGATCAATTCCTCGGCGGCAAGGATGTTGATGATG
>JBHADJ010000115.1:0-11014 GCA_041855065.1 Lysobacter sp. | reverse complement strand
CTTCCACGCCGAACTGCGCACCATCGAAAACCTCGCCACCGTCTACCTCGATAACGCCCAAACCGCCATTCACCGGCTGCGCAAACAACTGGCCAACGCCGGGAGGGTACAGGCATGAGCGGATACCCCTTGACACTTGCAGCGCCACCGGCTAACGTCTGCCCCGCACGTGCAAAATCGCGTGCCGGGTGTGAGAGCCCGAAAGATTACGGCGATAAGTCGCCGGTGAAATGCCTTGCGGCTTTTTTCATGTTCGTGCGCGTCCTTTTTATGGCGAGCCGAACGGGGAGCCGCAAGGCTCGCCGGTTCCGTAGTCCCGGCCTCTCACACCCGTTCGGCTCGCCCCCCCGTGTGAGAGCGGGGAGCGATTCATTCACCGAATCGGGACTACGCACCGTGAAAACCAACGCACCCCATGCCCTGACCGTGGGCACCGTTGCCATTCGTCAGCACAATGGCCTGTACGCCCTGAATGACCTGCACAAGGCCGCCGGTGGCGAAGAAAAGCACCGCCCTGGCTACTTTCTTGACCTTGAGAAAACCAAGGAGCTTGCAAACGAAATAAGCAAAGCCGGGATTCCGGCTTTGAACACCGTAAAAGGCGGCAAGGCTCCCGGCACCTTCGCCAGCCGTGAACTGGTGATTGCCTATGCCGCCTGGATCAGCCCCGCCTTCCATTTGAAGGTGATTCGCGTATTCCTGGACAGCATCGCCCCGGCCAACACCCCACCGGCACTGCCCGCGCCCGACCTCGCCAGCGATTGGCAGGCCGCCCCCGGCAGTCCGTCCTTGCCCGGCGCAATCCAAGCCAGCGTGCACGCCCGCGCATCCGCCCTGTTGTTGGAAGCCTACCCGCTGGTTTGCCAGCACCTCGAAAACCGCGCCCGGCACGCCATGCAAGCCGAAGCAGGCCAAGAAGCTGCCCATGCCGCCGCGCAAGACACCCTGCAAAGCATCACCCTGGGCACCGCATTGGCCGAACGCTTCCACGCCGAACTGCGCACCATCGAAAACCTCGCCACCGTCTACCTCGATAACGCCCAAACCGCCATTCACCGGCTGCGCAAACAACTGGCCAACGCCGGGAGGGTACAGGCATGAGGCCGCTCTTTGCCATTCAAACCGTTATCGCCACCGTGAGAGGCATTGATATACGGGAATCCGAAAGCCTGTGGTGTTTGGATGATATTTACACGGCAAGCCCCGTTTTTGGCGAAAGGTTCCACCCCACGCCATACCTGTGCACCCCCCGCGCCAAATTCCTGAAGAGCTACCTTGAGGGCGTCCGTGCCCCCGGCTTGTTTTATGGCCGCGTGGCGGTGGGCTGCGATGAAGTAGGCTACACCTTTGCCCATAAGGAAATCGCGCTGGACTATGCCGCCTGGTTAAGCGCTGACTTCTATCATGCGCTGCGCCAGAGCCTTAGGGTGCGCGCATGAGTGCCCCTATCTTGCCCGTAGCACGCCGCCTGCCGCACCGTCACCGCCTGACCGCTGCGCCCGTGCATCCCGCCCTTGTCACCTGGCCGCAATTGCAGGCGCTATGCGCCTCTTCCGGTACCCGCCCCACCTGCGAAGCCGTCAAAAAATGGGCAGATGCGCAAGGTATTGCCTACCTGTCCGACCGCAATGGCCGCCTGTTTACCACCGTGGAGGCATTGAACAGAGCCATGGGCCTGCCCGGCATGGGTGAGCGTTCCCAGCGTATCAAGGGGGTTATGCCATGAATAGCGGATACCCCTTGACACTTGCAGCGCCACCGGCTAACGTCTGCCCCGCACGCGCAAAATCGCGTGCCGGGTTTAGCAGCCTGTTTGGAGCGGCGATGAGCCGCAAGCGCAATGTTTGGCGGCTTTTTTCGCGTCCGTGTGCGTCCTCTATGGGCGAGCCGGACGGGAGGCCGCAAGGCCTGCCGGTGCTCCATCGGTCTGCTAACCCGTTCGGCTCGTCCGCCTGTTTAGCAGCAGGCGTTCTGGTTTTTCAAACCGAATTGGAGCACAACATGACCGCACCCCATGCCCTGACCGTGGGCACTGTTGCCATTCGTCAGCACAATGGCCTGTACGCCCTGAATGACCTGCACAAGGCCGCCGGTGGCGAAGAAAAGCACCGCCCTGGCTACTTTCTTGGCCTTGACCAAACGCAAGCCCTGATTGCCGAGCTGGAAACTGCCGGAATCCCGGCAGTTTCGACCAAGGAAGGCCGCAACGGCGGCACCTTCGCCAGCCGTGAACTGGTGATTGCCTATGCCGCCTGGATCAGCCCCGCCTTCCATTTGAAGGTCATTCGCGTATTCCTGGACAGCATCGCCCCGGCCAACACCCCACCGGCACTGCCCGCGCCCGACCTCGCCAGCGATTGGCAGGCCGACCCCGGCAATCCCCCCCTGTCCGAAAAACTCCAGTACCTGATTAATGTCCTGGCAGAAATCGAAGTAAAGGAATTTCTTAAGTCGCACGCCCAAAACGCTGAAGGCTTCGGCACAGCACAAGGAGGCTTGGCATGAATACCCCGGCACTGCCTGCCAATGGCGACCATTTGCTAAGGGTTCCGGAGGTGTTGAAGCGCGCCCGTATCTCACGCGCCACGCTTTACCGCCTGCGCCGTACCGGGCAATTCCCGCCCGCTATACAGCTCACCACCAGAACGATTGCATGGCGAGCCTCTGAAATCGACGCATGGCTTGAAAACCTGCCCGCATACAGCATTGCCACCGGCCAAGCTGACCCGGCAAACAACTTGAGGATCAAATGATGGCACTGGGTGTTTTTATTGGAGAAGAAGACTTTTACCGCCTGAAGAGTGTTAGCAGCGTGCTGGAAGTCCTGGAACATATTGACGGCGATTTTCAGAGTAAAACCGCCGTCAGCCTGAATGGTGTTGCAAGCGTGCTTTCTTATGCGCACATGGACATGCGCGAAGCGCTGAAAGGTAAGCAGGTCAAATATTACCCGGACGAGGACGAGGACGAAGACGAAGCAACAGAAACCACGCCCGCCCCGCTGCCTGTCCAGAGCGAACATGTCCGCGTGCGCTTGGGCGCAGCCGCCAATGATGAAGCGGCGGCGCTGCCAGCGGATGCGGTGGGCTTTCAACTGGATATGTCGCCGGATTTTGCCAGCATCCTGAAGCAAATAAGCCAGGTGCATCACCTGCCGCTTCCACGCTTTGCATGGCTGTCCAAGCAAATGAATGCGCTTGACCTTGAAAGTGCCAGCATGGGCGAGTTTCTCGCATTGCTGCGCCGTGCCCATCATGTGCCGATTGTAGTGGCATAAGGAGGGCACCCGATGAAAAAGCGCCTTAAAACCGCTGCCACGCTGCCCCGTGATATGGGGCGGCTGGAATGCGCCGCGCTGGTGCGTCCCGGCTCGCCGCTGCATAGCCGTATCGTGGGCGCAAGCCTGACCCTGAACCGCGCTGATTTGTCCGCCGTGATTTTGCTCGAAGGGCTGGCCGATGCCGCACTTGATGAGCTTTTCCCATGAGCGGCCAAGGGGGCGGCCTGCCTGCCGCATGTCATGCCTGGAATACAGGGGGCGATTAATGGATGCCTTTGCAGAGTTCACGCATGTGCTGAAAGCTGCCGGTCTGACCCCCGGGCGCATCATCGCCGATGGCCGCATTCACCGCTGCCCGGCCAAAGACGAAGGCGCGGGCAAGAAATCCGGCTGGTATCTATTGCATGTGGATGGTATCCCAGCAGGCGCTTATGGTGACTGGCGCACGGGTGAGCACCACACATGGCGAGCCCGGCAGGATGCACGCCTTGACCCGGCAGAGTATGCCAAAAACCGAGCGGCCATTGCCCGACAAAAGGCACAGCGGCAGGCACAACAAGAAGCCCAGCATCAAAAGGCACAGCGCAATGCCTGGCACTATTGGCGGCAGGCAATGCCTGCCAGCCCGGAACACCCTTACTTGCAAAAAAAGCAGATCGGCGTACATGGAATCCGGCAATGGAAAGGCGCACTGCACCTGCCCTTGCGTGACACCCAAGGCGTATTGTGGAACCTGCAAACCATCACCGCCGAAGGCGTAAAGCGGTTTTTGCCAGGCGGCAGAAAGCGCGGCCTGTATCTGGCCATTGGCGGCGCGATTGATGAGGTGCTATGTGTGGCAGAAGGCTACGCCACGGCGGCAAGTATCCATGAAGCCACCGGCTACCCGGTAGCCTGTGCCTTTGATTGCGGCAACCTGCAACCTGTCGCGCTGTCGCTGCGAGAGAAATACCCGGATGCCCGCATTGTCATCTGCGCAGACGACGACAAAGAAACAGAACAACGCATTGGCAAAAACCCCGGCCTCGATGCAGCCAGGCAAGCAGCGGCGGCGGTGGGCGGCATTGTGATAACCCCGAACTTTGCCGGTACCGGCAACACTGACAGCACAAGCGAAGGAGCTGCACAATGAGCCAGCCCCTGCGCACCCTGCCTGCCCCGGCCAAGGACAGCCAGCCAACCGATTTCAACGACTTGGCGCGCTTGGCTGGACAGAACGCCATTAAAAATCAGTTTGAGCAGGTCTTGCAGCAAAAGCCCAAAAAGCGCAACAAAACACCGTTCTATCTGGATGAAAAAGGCGTTTGGCAAAGTGGCGATGAGGGCGACACGTGGATATGTGCCCCGCTGCATGTCCGCGCTATGACCCGTGACCCGCAAAATAACGAATGGGGGCGCTTGCTTGAGTGGCACGATGCCGATAACACCCTGCACCGCGTCAACGTACCCGCTGCCCTGATGGTAGGTGATGGCCGTGACCTTGCCCGCCTTTTGGCGTCCGGTGGCCTGCGCATGGCACCGGGGAGCGGAAACATGCAACGACTTACGGCTTACGTCATGACTCAAAGCGTAGAAAATCGCGCCCGCACCGTACCAAGCCCGGGATGGCATGAAGGCCGCTACATGCTGCCCAGCGGCGAAACCATCGGCGCTGACAACGAAAGCAGCGACGCGCCGGAACTGGTCTATCAAGCCCCGAGCATTATCACAAATCCCTATACCGAAAAAGGCGACTGGAAAAAACACGTTGCGCCGCTATGCGTAGGCAATGCCAATTTGATGATGGCCGTTTGTATCGTATTGGCAGGGCCAATGCTGCGCTTTGCCAACTACGGCGGCGGCGGCTTTCATTTTGTAGGGGATAGCAGCACCGGCAAGAGCACCATCTTGAAAGTCGCGGCCAGCATGGCAGGTTCGCCGGATATAGTGCGCGAGTGGCGAGCCACGGCAAACGGCCTTGAGGGCGTGGCAACGCTTTACAACGATGCCACGATTATTTTGGATGAAATGGCGCAAATAAGCCCAAATGAAATCGGCGAGGCTGCCTATATGCTGGCGAATGGTGCCGGTAAAAGCCGCTCCAATCGCAACGGCGATGCAAGGGCGACTGCGCAATGGCTCACGCTGATTCTTTCAGCCGGTGAAATCAGCCTGGAACAGCACATGGCCACAGTGGGCAAGCGTGCCCGCGCCGGGCAAATGATCCGCCTAGCTGACCTGCCCGCCGATGCCGGGCAAGGCCTTGGCGCTTTTGGCAACCTGCATGGCGTGAAAAACCCGGCGGCCTTTTCTGCGCTGTTGAAAGAGCGTGCCCGCAAGCACTACGGCGGGCAATGGCGGCCATGGATCAAAGTGTTGGCAAACCTGCCGGTAGCAAAGCAGGCTGTCATGCTTGCCCATACACGGGAAACCATGCTGGACGTACTGCCACAAAACAGCGTGCCAGATGGGCAAACCCTGCGCGTCCTGGACAGGTTTGCGCTGGCGGCGGCGGCGGGGGAACTGGCCACCGAAGCCGGATTGACCGGCTGGCCGACCGGCGAAGCCATACAGGCTGCCAAGCACTGCGCCAGCGCCTGGCTGACAGAACGCGGCGGCGTGGGCAATTTGGACAAGGCCGCACTTTTGGCACAAGTCCGCGCATTTTTTGAAACATGCGGAGAAAGTCGCTTTGAGCATCCGCACCGCGAAGGCTATCGCCCGGTAATGAATCGCGCCGGTTTTATAAACGACCATATGGGAAAACCCGTTTACATGGTATTGCCGGAAGTCATGACCCGAGAGCTTTGCAGGGGATACCGCGCTGCATCTGCTAAAAAATGGCTGATTGAAGAAGAATGGCTAATCCCTGCACCCGATGGCCGTCCGCATACCAGGAAACGCATCCGCGATTTAGGCCTAATCACTGTTTACATTTTTGACGCTACCGCCATTCATGGCGAATGGCCACAAACCACCCCGAACCCCACCAGCCAAGGAGCCCCGCAATGACCACGCAAACCTCGGAAATTACGAATCATGCCGATTCAAAAGAAATGGTTCAACGCTGCATAGAAGCCATGAAGGCGGCGCATGCGCATTATTGTGAAAATGAAACCAAAGAAAATTACCGTGCATGGATTGAATCACGCCTGTCTTTTGAAAAAGCAAATGCAGAATTACACGCTGCCGAATACTGGCAGGCCGTAGAAAAGCACAAGCCCACAGATATAAACCTAACTGAAACCCGGGAAATTATCGGTAATCTTGGGGCAAAGCTGGCAAAGGAAAAGGAATCTGCGGCACTGGCAAAATCCGAATGGACGGATGCACTGCGTTCAAGCCGTGGCGAGAAAACCGATAGCATCATGGAAAAGATGCGGGAGCAGCGCTATGCAGAAGAACTTGCCGACCAATACAGTGAGATGCTGGGTGAGTATGCCAAGCGGGAGCAGGCTTGCATTATCGACGCCTCTAGAACATACAACAATTTGAAGGGGAAGCATCGAGAGGCACTTGATGCCTTTTTCTTGGCAAAGCTCGCTGAACAACTGGAAAAGCTGTGGCCGCTGGCCGAACTGATTGCAACCGCTGAAAGCTATGGGTTCTTTTTGGATGATAAGTACGGTGATGATTTTATCATGACCCCGGCGGATGCCGAAAAATCAACCCGTTACAAACACTTTCATTTTTTCTTTTTCGGCACGCTTAGAGAAATGGTTAAAGCTGCAACCCCGGCGGAAATCAAAGAGCTGCCAAGGAATCCAGATATTGGCAATATCAATCCTGAGGAGATGATCGAAAGCCCGTTGAGGTTATCGCGTGCTGAAAAGGCACTTAAAGAGCAGCCATAAACAGCCATGCTGCCGCTGATCTCCGCCACGCCGGGAGACTCTGCCCGGCTGGTACCTCGACCATTGCCGGGCGACCAGACCAAGCGCGCCCTCGATGCGGCTGGCCAGCACCACCGACGTGGCCGAACCGTTGCCGGTAGCATACAAGCGCCACAGGCCTTCGCCATGCCAGAAAGCTGCCCGGCCACTGATGGGCGACCAGACCAAGCACGCCCCCGATGCGGCTGGCCAGCACCACCGACGTGGCCGAGCCGTTGCCAGTGGCATACAAGCGCCACAGGCCTTTGCCATGCCTGAAGCTGCCAGCCACAACCCTGGCCACTGACCGGATGGCCAGACCAAGCGCGCCCTCGATGCAGCTGACCCGCGCCACCCCGGCAGGCCGAACCGCTGCGATGATGGATGCTTTACGGTATATTCTTAGGGGTATTTTCCTTAAATTTCAATGAAAACACCTTGAAAATCATTGATTTTCGATTCCCTCTCCGGCCACCAAGTTGAAATGAAAAAGGCAGGAGTTTCTCCTGCCTTTTTCGTTTTAGTTACATGCATTTGCAATGTGAGGGGTAATCGCAGTGGCTCGGTGTGCAGTGTTTGTTCACTGGATTATCTTCTATCTTTGAGCCACAGGCATGATTTGTCTTTGTCGCGGGCATCGACGAGGTGGTTTTGCTTCTTGTATCTGATCGACCTCATGGAGCCTGCACGAACCCGTGGACATGCGCCAGAAGTAATCAGCCCGAGTACCGGCGAATCGAAGGTCTTTTATCACTCTGTCACTGACCAATTCTTCAACTTCGACCTTGCTGCGAAGAACAAAAAAACAACAGACGGATGGGAATCGGTGTGTATCTGACCACCACGATGCCGCTGTTCCGCTGGGTGCGTGAAGATGTGTTGGTGTATTCGAGCCAGAAAAAGACTCGGCATTCAACACGGATTCTCGCACATCAAAACTAGTGAGTAATGGCTTTGAACGCCGAGACTTGTCTGGCAAAGCCTTCACCGACGAAGTGAAGACCCGCATCTCAAATCCGGCAGACATTGGCAGGGGCATGCCTGATAAACCCCTCGCCGGCCTGCCGGAATCGGCAGAGCAAGTCAAGCGACCTGGAGGCCAGGTGTGCATCGAAAAGGTACTGCCTAAGGTGGAATCCGCCACGCTGGAATCGTCGGGACTTGGTATTTTCAGAGAAGGGCTTGATCGTTGGTTTTAAAGCCCGACACTGAAGGCGCTCATTGAAATCGAGCCACCGACATGGCCTGCGGTCACCGACCGCATGGGTTGGCCGGATTGGCTTGCCACACCGGCGATGTACAGGAAAGGCAGGAAATGCTCGGCGGTAGGGGCAGCCAGGTGGTAGTCCGGGTGATTGAGCAGGTGTAGTGCCTGGGCGGGTGCGTGTTGAGCGATTTCGCGGGTGGCTTGGTCAAAGCGTTCTGCCCAGTCGAAGCCGGCTTCACCCATGCGCATGTCAAGTGCTCGCAGGTTATGTACGACATTGCCGCTGCCAAGCAGCAAAATTCCGCTTTGGCGCAGCACTGCCAAGCGTTGTCCAAGGCGAAAATGCCAATCGGCTGGTTGACGGGAGTCCAGGGAAAGTTGCAGTACCGGTATATCGGCGTGGGGGAAAAGGTGCAGCAAAACCGACCAGGCACCATGATCCAATCCCCAGGCATCTGCATCGCCGTGGATTTCGATGGGGGCGATGGCCGTGGCAACTTCCGGCAACAGTGCAGGCAGGCCGGGTGCTGGATAGCGGATATCGAACAGGGCTTGCGGAAAGCCGTAAAAGTCATGAATGGTGGGCGGGGCGGGTTGCGTGGTCAGCCGGGTGCTGGGCAGATACCAATGGGCGGAAATCACCAGCACGGCCCGTGGACGTGGCAGGTTGGCACCGAGTGCTCGCCATGTTTGGGTATATCGGTTTTCTTCGATGGCGTTCATCGGGCTGCCGTACCCGAGGAACAGGGCAGGCATCGGGCGATGGGTGGTCGCGGGCATGGTGAAAGCCTCTGTGGTGGCCGAGCAGTGTGACACGTTTGTCAAATGAGGATGGCAAGTGCGATGAGGGACTGCACGGCAGGCAGCAAATCCGTCACAATCAGCTTCCGTTCAAATTTCGAGGCTGGGTGTCGATGAATCCGTCATGGGAGCAATGGGTCAAGACCATCGAGGGCTGGGTGTGGAGCCCGGCATTGATTGCACTGTGTCTGGGCGCGGGCTTGTACTTTTCCCTGCGCACGCGCTTCGTGCAGTTGCGCCAGCTCAAGGAAATGGTGCGCCTGCTGCTGACCGACAGCCGCTCCGAGGCCGGGGTGTCGTCGTTTCAGGCTTTGGCGATGTCGCTGTCGGGGCGCGTTGGCGTCGGCAATATCGCTGGTGTGGCCACAGCCATCGGGGCCGGCGGGCCGGGGGCGGTGTTCTGGATGTGGATCGTCGCCTTTCTCGGTGCTTCCACCTCGTATGTGGAATCCACGCTGGGGCAGATCTACAAGGAAAAGGATGAAGAAGGCCGCTATCGCGGTGGCCCGGCGTATTTCATCGAGAAGGCGATGGGGCAGGGGTGGTATGCGGCTCTGTTTGCCATCGTCACCATCATCGCCTGCGGCTTTTTGCTGCCCGGCCTGCAAGCCAACGGCATCGCCAAGAGCATGGATCTGGCCTTCGGCCTGAAGGCGGAAATGGTGGCGGTCGGCGTGGTGGTGCTGCTCGGGTTCATCATCTTCGGCGGGGTCAAGCGCATCGCCAGCGTGGCCGAAGTGGTGGTGCCGTTCATGGCGCTGGCCTACATTCTGGTGGCGCTGGTCATCATGCTGCTGAACTGGGACAAGCTGCCGGCGATGTGGCTGCTCATCATCAAGAGCGCCTTCGGCATGGAGGCGGCCTTCGGGGCCGTGCTCGGGCTGGCGGTGGAATGGGGGGTCAAGCGCGGCATCTATTCCAACGAGGCCGGGCAGGGCACCGGGCCGCATGCGGCGGCGGCGGCGGAAGTCTCGCACCCGGCCAAACAGGGGCTGGTGCAGGCGTTCTCGGTGTATGTCGATACCTTGCTGGTGTGCACCGCAACCGCCTTCATGATCCTTTCCACCGGCGCCTACAACGTGCTGCGCCCGGGCAAGGATGCCGGCATGATCGTGGAAAACCTGCCCGGTGTTTCGCACGAGGGGGCGGGCTTTGCCCAGCATGCGGTGGAATCGGTGTTGCCGGGCTATGGTGCGGGCTTCGTCGCGCTGGCGCTGTTCTTCTTCGCCTTCACCACCATCATGGCCTATTACTACATGGCCGAAACCAATATTGCCTGGCTTAATCGCAAACTGGGCGCGCGCTGGCTGGTTTTCGCCCTGCGCATTCTGCTGTTGGTGGCGGTGACCTTCGGCTGCGTGCGCAGTGCCGAGGTGGCATGGAAGCTGGGTGATATTGGCGTGGGCTTGATGGCCTGGCTCAACATCATCGCCATCTTGATTCTGCAACGCCCGGCACTGCGGGCATTGCGCGATTACGAGACGCAAAAGCGACAGGGCATTGCCGAGCCGGACTTCGATCCGGCTGCGGCCGGGGTGGCGCATGCGGATTTCTGGCAGCAGCGCAAGGCGGAAAACGCAGCGCGGAAAGCGCCCGAAGGCAGCCACTATGAATAACCCGTGGCAACGACGCGGCGCCGGGCAGGGACGCGAAACGGCGACCGCGTCCGCGCCGGAGATGCGCTCGCCGCGTCCGCGCGAATTGCGCCTGTACGGGGCCAATGCCGTGCGGGCGATGTTTGCTCGCCGTCCCGAGGCATTGCGCAAGCTGTATCTGTCCGGCGCGCGCGCGGCGCAATTTGCCGACGTGATGAAGTGGTGCGCTGCCCAGCGCATCGGCTATCGGCTGGTTGAAGACGACGACTTGGCACGGCTG
>JBHADJ010000114.1:0-5836 GCA_041855065.1 Lysobacter sp. | reverse complement strand
GGCAGTGCTCGAGAAGCTGACCGGCTGGAAGGTCATCAATGCCGGCATTTCCGGGGACACCTCGGCCGGCGCACTGGCGCGACTGCCCGAACTGATGGCGCAAAAGCCCGACCTCGTGCTGGTCAGCATTGGCGGCAACGACTTTCTGCGCCGTCAGCCCGAAGCCGAAACCCGCGCCAACATTGGCCAAATCATCGAAACCGTGCAAGCAAGCAACACGCCGGTGGTGCTGGTGGCCGTACCGCATCTGAGCATTGGCGCCCTGTTTGGCCGGCCGGCCGAGCACCCGCTGTATCAATCGCTTGCCGAGCAATACAAGGTGCCGCTGATGGAGGATGGTTGGAGCGAGATTCTGGCCGATGACTCGCTCAAATCCGACCAAATCCACGCCAATGCGGCGGGCTATCGCGTATTTGCCGAAAAAATGGCCGACTTCCTTGCCGAGCAAGGTTTCCGCTGACCCATGCAGGTGACCCGCTATCGCACGCTGGCGGCGCCCGCGCAAGGCGAGTTCAAGGATCGCGGCAGCCGCTTCATCGCTCATGCGATTCCAATGCAGGATAGCGCCGAGCTGCGTCAGCACCTGATGCCCCTGCGTGAAGCGCACCCCAAGGCCTGCCATTGGTGCTATGCCTATCGACTGGGTGCCGACAGTCAGCAGTTCCGGGCCAATGACGATGGCGAGCCGGCCGGCAGCGCCGGCCGCCCCATCCTCGGGCAGATCGACTCTGCCGGACTTTCCGATGTGCTGATCGTGGTGGTTCGCTACTTCGGCGGCACCTTGCTGGGCGTGCCCGGCCTCATCAATGCCTACAAGCGTGCCAGTGCGGCGGCTCTGGATGCGGCGCTCATCATCGAGCGCGACGTGGAGAAAACCGTCCACCTGCGCTGCGACTATCCCCATCTCAACGATGCCCTGCGCATTGCTCGTCAACACCACGCCCGCATCATCGAGCAACACCTGCATCTGGATTGCCGCCTGCATCTGCGCGTGCCTCTGCAGCACTATGCGGAAGCCGTTTTGGCGTGGCAAAACACGCGGGCCATCCAACTGGTGCCGGGCGAATAAGCCATCAAGGGCACAGCCCAGCCCAGGCTTGGCGGTGGCGGGCAAAAAGGATGTTGCTGCATGCAATACCGCTGCACGGCATGCGCCGACGAGGGCTGTCCCTTCTTGACCGAGGAGGGTAGGGATGCCACATCGGGTCGAGGCAAGCCAGACGGGCCGGCGGTTGGCATGCGCAGTTGACAGAGGATTCATCAAATGTGACGCGGCGCGTCACCTTGCGTCAGTTGTGTGCCGTGCCAAGGCCGGATTGCCACGAAATTTCAAGGTTTTCGGTTGGCACGCGCTCTGCATTGATACAGGGGCAGGTGCATCGCACCGCTGCCCGGCCGAAGCGGTTCGGTGCATCACTTGAGCAACCCAAACTCTACTGGAGCTAACCATGAACAAGCAACAAGGCTTTACCCTGATCGAACTGATGATCGTCGTCGCCATCATCGCCATCCTCGCTGCGCTGGCCATCCCGGCCTATCAGGACTTCACCATCCGCACCCAGGTGTCCGAAGGTGCTTCGCTGATGGGTGGCGCCAAGATCGGTGTGACCGATTTCTGGTCCGAGCGTGGCCGCTTCCCGGCCAGCAATACTTCGGCCGGCATCAGCGCGCCTGCTTCCATCAAGGGCAGCTACGTGACCCAAGTGGCGGTTGGTACGGGTGGTGCCATCACCGCCACCTACGGCAACAAGGCCAACAGCAAGATCGCTGGTGGTACCTGCACCATCACCCCGACCGACGCAGGCGGTAGCGTGACTTGGGCCGGTACCTGCAACGCTCAGGTGCTTCCGAAGTACCGCCCCGCTGCCTTCCGTTAATCGACGGATGTGCACAAGAAAGCCCGGCCTGCCGGGCTTTCTTTTTGCTTTTGGTCTTGCAGTCGGCATCATACCCTCATGCAGAATTCTTCCCGACCCCTGGCATCGCCTTCCCGCTTTCCGCTGCTGCAGCGCATTGGCCCCGCCTTGATGCTGGGGGCTGCCCTCCTGGTGCTGTATTACCTCTACCGGCAGGCGCAGGGGCTGACTTGGCAGTTCGATGACGAGATCAACCTGAAAGGGCTGCGTGATGCCAGCAGCCGACAAGGATTGCTGGATTTTGTTTTCGGCGGTGTTGCCGGGCCAAGTGGACGCCCGCTGTCGCTGGCGGCCTTTCTGCCCAATTATGCCGATTGGCCCAACAATCCCTGGGGCTTTGTCAAGGCCAGTCTGCTTTGGCATGGCATGAATGCGCTGTGGCTGTTCATGTGGCTCAAGGCCTTGTTGGGCTTGTGGCGTGAGGAGGTTCGGCAGCCGGTCTGGGTGGCGAGCAGCGTGGCGGTGATCTGGCTGCTTCTGCCTCTGCATGCCAGCAGCTTGCTGATGCCGGTGCAGCGAATGACCTTGATCGCCAGCTTTTTCGTGCTGGCCACCTTGACTATTTACACCTGGCTGCGGATCCGCCTTGCCGAAAGCAAGGGGCGCTCGTTGCCGGGGGCGCTCATGCTGGTGCTGGTGTGTGCCATCGGTACCGGGCTTGGGTTTTTCTCCAAGGAAAGCGCGATTTTGCTGACCTTGTTCGTACCGCTGGTGGAATGGTTCTTCATCCAGCCCAAATGTGCCACGCCATTGCCGCCCAAACTCTGGAATGCCGGGTTGGCACTAGCGGCCTGTGCGGTGCCGGTAGCGGTGCTGTATCAGCTGGCGAGCGGCGGCAGACAGCTTTTGGAATATTTCATCAATTACCGCGGTTATACCCTGCTGGAGCAGACCGCTACCCAGCCGGTGATTCTGTGGGAATACCTCAAGCAGCTGGCGGTGCCGCGCGCCGCTCAACTGGGGCCTTTCCATGATGGCCATGTGGTATTCAGCTGGGGACAGTGGCAACCCTGGCTGGCCATTATCGTCGGCGGCATTTTGCTGGCCGTTGCGGCTCTGACAGCCCGGCGCGGCAGTTGGCTCGGGCGCTGCGCCTTGTTTGCCGGGCTTTTCTTTCTGGCCGGGCACCTGCTCGAATCCACGCTGTTGCCGCTGGAGCTTTACTTCGAGCACCGCAACTATCTGGCGGTAATCGGCTTGCTGCTTTTCTTCTGCCTTGCCCTGGCCGCGTTTGCCCGTCAGGCGGAGTCGGTTGTGCTGGCCGGGCTCATCGCCCTGCCGCTTGCCGGCATTCAATTGTTCGCCTTGCAGCAGATCACCTCGCAATGGGGGCAGCCGCTGTTGGCCGGGGAAATCTGGTATCGCAATCAGCCGGATTCGCCAAGAGCCGCTCAATATCTGTCGACACAATATGCCCGGTACGATTTTCACGAGGCGGCCATCCGGATTCTGGATCAACATGCTGCCCCGGGGAGTGGCCGGGTAGGGGTTGGTATTCAGGCGCTTTTCATGGCCTGCAAGTTCGAGCCGGCCGAGCGCCAGGCCGCCCGTATTGATGCGCTGATCGGAGAGGTTCCACGGCTTGTGGATGTGCCTGGTGTCACCACCGGGCTCAAGGCATTGGGTGATCGCATCCGTGCCGGCGAATGCGAAGGCGTTGCCGCCGAGCGTTATCAGGCACTTCTCGAAACTCTGGAGCAGCATCCCAAAATTATCAAGAATCCGCGCATCCGCCATCATGTGCGATTCGAGCTGGCACTCATGGCCAAACATGCCGGGCAGGGTGAGGAAGAAATCCGCTGGATGCAGCAATCTTTCCATGATTTCCCGAGCCTGAGCATCGCCACGGTGATTGCTTCGACCCTGTTCCAGAATGGTCAAATCGACGAGGCCATTGCTTGGTTGGATCAGCTTTTGCAGGATATGCCCGATGGCATGCCGATACATGCCGAAAGCTCACTCTCCAGCATGCGAGCAGCGCTTAAGGATATCCATCAGCAAATGCAGGCAGCGGAGGCTGAAGAAGCCGATCAGGAGCGTGTCCGTTGATGACGCCCCCAAAACCACGCCTACTGGTGCTGGCCAGCACCTATCCACGCTGGGCGGGAGATCCCGAACCTGGATTTGTGCACGAGCTGGCCAAGCGTCTGACCAGTCGCTTTGCGGTGACGGTACTGTGTCCTCATGCCGAAGGTGCATTGGCTCGCGAAACGCTGGAGGGCGTCGAGGTCATCCGTTATCGCTATGCGCCGGCACGCTGGGAAAAGCTGGTGAATGACGGCGGCATCGTCACCAACCTCAAGCGCCATCGCTGGATGCTGCTGCTGTTGCCGACCTTTGCACTCGCTCAGCTGCTTTGGCTATGGAAGCTGGGGCGAGGCAGCCGCACCGATGTCATCCATGCGCACTGGCTGGTGCCGCAAGGGTTTTTGGTGGCACTGCTGGATGCCATCGGCTGCAACATGGCGCCCTTCATGGTGACCTCACACGGCGCTGATTTATTTGCCTTGCGCGGCAAGTTTCTTGATGCGGTTAAACGCTTCACGCTACGCCACGCGGCCCGGGTCACGGTGGTCAGCCAAGCCATGCAAAAGGCAATCACCGCGCTGGGCATCGATGCAGAGAGAATTGCCGTCGAGCCCATGGGGGCAGACCTGCAAACCCGCTTTTGCCCCGACCCCGCCGTTCCGCGTCAGCCGGATACGCTGCTGTTTGTGGGGCGCCTGGTGGAAAAAAAAGGCTTGCAGTATCTGCTGCAAGCGATGCCGCACATCCTCGCCGAGCGCCCGGACGTGCAACTTACGATTGCCGGATTTGGCCCAGAACTGGCAGCTCGTCAGCAGCAAGTGACGGAGCTGGGACTGTCTGCCCATGTGCAGTTCCTGGGGGCAGTGCCACAGGCCGAGTTGCCCGCCCTCTATCGCTGTGCAGCTGTATTTGTGGCGCCCTTTATTGAGGCAGCCTCTGGCGATCAGGAGGGGCTCGGGCTGGTGGTCGTGGAAGCCCTCGGCTGCGGCTGCCAAGTGGTGATCTCTGACCTGCCAGCAACACGTGAGTTTGGCGAAATCCCCGGCCTGCAGCGGGTCAAACCCGCCGACCCAGAAACATTGGCCACAGCAATACTGGCGAAACTGGCCAAGCCCGACCCGATACTGCCCCAAAAAAACCCGGCCTTGATGCGCTTTGACTGGCAGGCACGGGCAGGGCGTTATGGCCAACTTCTTGAGGAAATGGTCAAACATGCCGGAACTTGAAAATCGTCTGCCATCATCGGGTAGACGCCTTCTCAAACACATCCGGCTGGGTAATCTGGCTCGCAACACGCTGGCCGTGTTGTTTTGGAATGTGGCTCGGCTTGGCTTGCAGCTGCTTTGGGTGCTGTTGTTGACCCGAGTTCTGGGTGCCGAGGGGTACGGGACGTTTTCCGGTATTGCCGGGTTGGCCATTGCATTCAGTGGGCTGGCAGGCTGCGGGCTTGGATTGCGGATGTATCAGGATGTCGCCCGGGAGCCGCACCTGCTTGGTCTGCGCTGGGCGCAAGCGGTGCGTACCTTGTTTTTTTCCAGTGTCGTGCTGTCCGTGATTTTTCTGCTGACCGGGCTTGTCTGGCTGCCGGATGTTTCGTGGGTGCTGCTGGTCGGGGTTGCCGTGGCCGAGCTGATCAGCATGCCGGTGGTGACATTCGTGGCATTCGCCTATGCCTCGCAGGAGAAAATGCGCGCATCAGCCGCAGCGCCGGTGATCATGTCGGCCGCACGTGTGTTTGCCATTGCCCTGATGCTTTGGCTGCCGGTATCCGCCAGCACCTGATGCCCCTGCGTGAAGCGCACCCCAAGGCCTGCCATTGGTGCTATGCCTATCGACTGGGTGCCGACAGTCAGCAGTTCCGGGCCAATGACGATGGCGAGCCGGCCGGCAGC
>JBHADJ010000113.1:0-2882 GCA_041855065.1 Lysobacter sp. | reverse complement strand
CGGCAAACTTGCCGAGCTGACCGCGCAACTGGCGCAGATTCCGCATATCAAGCGCCTGCGCATCCACTCGCGCCTGCCCATCGTCCTGCCCGCGCGCGTGGATGCCGAGCTGCTGCGCTGGCTGGCGGATCTGCCCTGGCCGGTGGCCTTCGTCATCCATGCCAACCATGCCAACGAGTTCGATGCCGAAGTCGATGCCGCACTTGGCCTGCTGCGCCAAAGCGGCGTGCAACTGCTCAATCAGGCCGTGCTGCTGGCCGGTGTGAACGATTCCCTCGACGCACTGGTCGCACTTTCCGAACGCTGTTTTGCCGCCGGCGTGTTGCCGTATTATCTGCACCAGCTGGATCGCGTGCAGGGGGCCGCGCACTTCGAGGTAGGGGATGACACCGCACTGATGTTGCACCGGCAACTGATGGCGCGGCTGTCCGGCTATCTGGTGCCGCGCCTGGTGCGCGAAGTCGCCGGCGACAGCGGCAAGCGGCCGCTGACGTCGCATTTCAATTAAGTTTCAAGGAGTTGTTCGCTTCATGTTGCAAGGCGCCGATACCCCCATCCGAATGTTGGTGATTCATGACGACCTTACCGAGGCCGAAGCGATCGTCAGCCACTTGCGCAACAACGGCCTGGCCGTGCGGCCAACCCGCCCGGTCAACGCCAATGCATTGAAAGAACAGCTGCACGCGCACCCTTTCGATCTGCTGCTGCTGAGCCTGCCGAGCACGCTCGTCAGTGAACAGGAGGTATTTCACCTCGTCAACGCCAGCGGGCATGAGGTGCCGGTTCTGGTCGAACTTGAACAAATCAACAACTTCGAACTGATGCGCCTTGCCAAAGCCGGCGCACGGGCACTCATTCCGCGTGGCGAGCGACAATATCTGGAGCTTGTGGTGCGGCGTGAATTCGAAGACCTCATCGCCCGCCGTGGCCTGCGCCAACTGGAAGCCCAGGTGCGCGAAACCGAACGTCGCTGCGATGCGCTGATCGAGTCTTCGCGCGATCCGATCGCCTATGTCCACGAAGGCATGTACATCCGTGCCAACAGTGCCTATCTGGAGATGTTCGGCTACGACAGCTTCGAGGATATCGAAGGCATATCGCTGCTCGACATGGTAGCCCCCGCGCACGCCACCGACTTCAAGCAACTGCTGAAAGACCTGGCTCGCGGGCATGCCCCGCCACACCACGAACTGCAGATGCGCGACAGCGAGGGCAATGAATTCCCCGCCATCATGGAATTCACCCAGGCCAAATACGAAGGCGAGCCTTGCCTGCAAGTCGTGATACGTCGTCAGGAAATCGATCCTGCGCTCGCCCAGGAAGTGGAAGAGCTGCGCCGCCGTGACGAAGAATTGCGGCGTCTGGACATAGTGACGGGCCTTCTCAATCGGCAAACCTTCCTGCAGGCACTGGAAGATCGTGTGGCCGATGCCGCCAATCACGGCCATGAACATGCCCTGCTGCTGATCGAGCTTGACCACCTATCGCAATTGCAGCAGCAAGTCGGATTGGACAACATCGACGAACTGCCCGTCGCAGTGGCCCGACGCCTGCGTCGATTGGTTCCCGAAAGCATCCCGATCGCGCGCGTGGGTGAAAACACCTATGCGATCCTGATGGACAACAGTCCCTATCAGCACACACTGGAGCTGGCCGAACAAATCCGCAGCGGCTTTGGCAGCAGGCTGCTGGATACTACCAGCAAAACCCTGAGCACCACCGTCAGCATCGGCGGCACGCAAATCAGCGAACGCATCGCCCTGCTCTCCCGGGTTCTCGGCAAGGCCAATGAAAGCCTGCAGGAAGCCGCTGCATTGACCAATCAAGTGCACATCTTCGACCCGCGCGCCACCGAACGCGTCGAGGAAGAGCGCACCCAGGCATGGCTGCAGCACATCCGCGAAGCCACCTCGGCCAATGCTCTGCATCTGCACTACATTCCGATCGTCAATCTGGAAGACGAGCAGGAGCAGTTCCACGAAACCCTGCTGCTGATGAGCGCCAAAGATGGTCATTTGCTGCCCGCCGGGCAATTCGTGCCGATGGCCGAGGAGCACTCACTGGCCGGCATGCTTGATCGCTGGGCCATCGAACAGGCGCTGCGCCTGATTCGCAGCCGTCAGGATCAGGGCTTCGATCAGCGCATCCTGATGACACTCTCCCATCACTCGATGGAAGACCCCACCCTGCTCCGAGATATCGAACAAATTCTGAACGAGACAGGCGCCGCCGGCAGCCGCCTCATCCTGCAACTGTCCGAGCCCAAGGTATTCAGCAACCTGCGCGCCGTGCAGCAGTTCACGGAAGGACTGCGTCCTCTCGGCATCGGGTTTTGCATCTCGCAATTCGGCATCGGCCTCAATCTTTCGCAGATGCTGAGCCACATCCAGCCGCGCTACGTCAAGCTCAACAATGATCTGACCAACAACTTCCTCGAATCCGAGGAAAGCCGCGAGCAGGTTGCACGCATCATCGAAGAAACCCGCGCCATGCAAATCGCCTGCATCGCGCACGGCGTCAAGGATGCCGCTACCATGACACGCCTGTTCAGCAGCGGCGTGCAGTACATGGAAGGTGATTTCATCGCCCCGATCAGCGAGCGTCTTGGCTGATATTCCGCCCCTCCGACACCTACCGGTGCCGGAGGCTTCCGATTCCACTTCCACATCCAGCCGTGTCTGCACCTGCCGCCCCATCCCGCTCCTCATTCCCCGTCGCGGCCTGTCTGCTTGTACCGTTCGGAATTTTTGGCGCTGCCGCCATCTGGGTGCTCTGCAGTCTGACGCTGCAACTGCAAAGCCCTTGGTTCGCTTTCATTGCCACCTTCGACATCCTCTTGATGCTGCGCTTGGCTGGCCTGCGGCCGAGCCCTTGGCGCAGCG
>JBHADJ010000112.1:0-5501 GCA_041855065.1 Lysobacter sp. | reverse complement strand
GCACCTCGATCACCGGCACGTCGGTATGTCCGCCGATATCGGGCACTTTCACTTCAATCTTGGCCATCATGTTTCTCCGTTTCTGGATCGTTTGTTGCATCTTCCGCCTGCCGCGCCTCGTCGATTTCCCGCTCGGCATCGACGCGGGCATCGTTTTGCGCCAGCAGGCGGCGCTCTTCGTCACTTAGATGATGCGGCGCCGGCGGCGGCGGGCAAGGCGATTGCAGCGCAGCCTCGCCACGCAACGCCTTGAGCGCCTCCGCGCCTTCCAGCCCAAACAGGCTGCGCACGCGCAGATCGCGCTGCGGAAAAGGCAGTTCAATGCCGTATTTCTTGAACGCGGTATCCAATTCCCAAAGGTAGGCCGCGCGCACGCTGGTATTGCGCCGCGCCGCCGCTTCGGTCAGCCATACCGCCAATATGAACTCCACACTGCTCTCGCCAAAGCGGTTCAGCCACACCTGCGGCACCTTGCGTCCCTCCGGCGGCAAGGTGAAGGGCACATTGGCCGCGGCTTCCAGCGCGGCTTTTTTCACCAGCTCCTTGTCCACCCCGTAGGCCACCCCGAAGCTGACGCGCAGGCGGCGTTTCATCGAGTGGTAGGTCCAGTTGGTGACGCGCTTGCTGACGAACTCGGAATTGGGCACCAGCATGTCGATGTTGTCGCTGGTGGTAATGCGGGTAAAGCGGATGTTGATGGCCTTGACGATGCCGCGGGCATTGTCGTCGAGCTGGACGAAATCGCCGACTTTCAGCGAGCGGTCGAACAGGAGAATCAGGCCGGAAACGAAATTGTTGAAAATCTGCTGCAGGCCAAAGCCCAGCCCGACGCCGAGCGCCCCGGCAAACACGGTGAACTTGCTGACCGGGATGCCGAGCGCATCCAATGCCCAGACGATGCCGAGCGCCAGCAACACATAGTGGATGACGCGCGAAACGGTATAGAACGATGCGGTATTGGCCTTGCCGCTGCGCTCGCCGAAACGCTTGATGGCACGCCCGATCAGACGCGAGAGCACCATCATCACCAGCACCACGGTGAGCGAGCCGATCACCCCGCCGACGGTCAGGACATTGCCGCCGATTTCAAGCAAGCGAAAGCCGAGCAGCGCCTCGATGCCGCTGGCGGCCGGCGCAGCCGTCGGGGCGGCCTGGGCGGCCGCCGCTGCCGAGGAGTTGGCCGCCTCCTGCATCGCTTACAGCAACACCCGGCGCATGTCGGCCAGGAGCTTGGCGAGCGCGGCCGTGAAGCGTGCCGCCGCCGCCCCGTCGATCACCCGGTGGTCGTAGCTCAGCGACAACGGCAGCATCAGGCGCGGGGCAAATGCCTTGCCGTCCCACACCGGCTGGATGGCGGATTTGGAAACCCCGAGAATCGCCACTTCCGGCGCGTTGACGATCGGCGTGAAGGCCGTGCCGCCAATGCCGCCCAGCGAGGAAATGCTGAAACAGCCCCCCTGCATGTCGGCCGGCCCCAGTTTGCCATCGCGCGCCTTCTTGGCCAGCTCGGAGGTTTCGCGGGCAATCTCGATCACGCCCTTCTTGTCGCAATCGCGCACCACCGGCACCACCAGACCATTCGGCGTATCGGCGGCAAAACCGATGTGGAAATATTTCTTCAAGGTCAGATTCTCGCCGGATTCGTCCAGCGAGGCATTGAACTCGGGATACTGCTTGAGCACCGCCACCACCGCCTTCATCAGGAAGGCCAGCATGGTGAGCTTGATGCCGGCTTTCTCGTTTTCCTTGTTGAGCGCCACGCGCAGGGCCTCAAGCTCGGTGATGTCGGCACTGTCGAACTGGGTGACATGCGGAATCATCGCCCAGTTGCGCGCCAGGTTGGCACCGGAAATCTTCTTGATGCGCGAGAGCGGCTGCACCTCGACTTCGCCGAACTTGGCGAAATCCACCTTCGGCCACGGCAGCAGATTGAGCCCGCCACCCGCCGCCACGCCACCACCTGTCGCGCCCCCGGCCAGTGCCGCCTTGACGAATTTCTGCACGTCTTCGCGGCTGATTCGCCCCTTGTTGCCGCTGCCGGCCACTTTCAGCAAATCCACCCCCAGCTCGCGAGCAAACAAGCGCACGGCCGGGCTGGCATAGGGCACCTTGTCCGGCAGCACCGCATCGGCCTCGAAGCGCACCGGCGGCTTGCCCGCCACTTCGGCCACGGGCACCGGTGTCGGTGCCGGCGCGGGCGCTTCGGTCTTGACCGGTTCGGCGCTGGCCGCCTTGGCCGGGACTTCGGCCTTGCTCTCGGCCACAGGGGCGGCAGCGGCCTCGCCGACTTCAATCAGCGCCACCACACTGCCTTCGGACAGGGTGTCGCCCAGCTTGACCTTCAGCTCCTTGACCACCCCGGCAAACGGCGCCGGAACCTCCATCGTCGCCTTGTCCGATTCGAGGGTGATGAGGCCATCGTCCTTGCCGATGACATCGCCCGGCTTGACCAGAATCTCGATCACCGGGACATTCTCATGCCCGCCGATATCAGGGACGCGCGCTTCCTTCAGTTCAGCCATAACTGCTCCGGTGATGAAAATGACAAGGCCGCTATTGTGCCGCAGTTGATCGCATCCGACGAGCCATCTGCCATTTCCGCAACGCACAACCAGAACTGAATGCGAAACTGAACGAACGCGTCTTTAACAGTTTCCATTCACCTGCGTATTGAGAGGATGCCCGCACCCGCCCTTCGGGGCATTTGTGAAAGCTGTAAGGAGCAATCCCATGAATATCCGTTCCATCACCCTGGCACTGGCTTCCGCCCTGACCCTGGTTGCCGCACCTGCCGTGCTGGCGCAAGATGGCGGCGATTTCCAGCGCTTCTCGGTCGCTGGCACCTACAACATCGTCAAGCCCAAGTCCGACGCGCTCAACAGCGCAGGCAACGGCGTCAGCGGCAGCAGCGCCCCGGCCCTGTCGGCCGCCGTTTTCGTCACCCCGAACATCGCCGTCGAAGGCTGGGGCGTGATCGGCAAGAGCGAACACAAGATCGGCGGTGGCGGCCATGTCGATGCCAAGCCCTATGCCCTGAGCGCGCAATACCACTTCGGCCAACCGAACCAGCCGATCCGCCCGTATGTCGGCCTTGGCTACCATCAAGTCGAGTTCGCCGACGAAGTGGCCGCCTCCGGCACCCACTTCGATCTGCAAACCGCCAAGGGTGCCGTCGGCACGCTGGGCGCGGATTTCAACATCAACCCGCGCTTCTTTGCCCGCGCCGAAGCCCGCTACCTGCACGGCAATACCGATCTGCGGATCAACGGCAGCGATGCCGGCGAAGCCAAGGTCAGCCCCTGGGTGATGGGCGTAGGCGTAGGCGCCCGCTTCTGAGCAATACCTTGCACACGAAAAACGGGCCTTCGGGCCCGTTTTTCTTTTCCGCAATCTACGGGTGCTCGCTGGGTACATGCACCCGTTCGCGGCGCAGAAGATACAGCCCGCCCGCCACGATGATGGCTGCGCCAAGCCAGGTCATCGCATCGGGCAGCTTGCCCCAGACGGCAAGATCAATCAGTACCGTCCACAACAGTGCGGTGTACTCCAGCGGTGCGATCTGCGACGCCTCGCCCACTCGGAATGCCTCGGTCAGCGCCACTTGCCCGAGCGCGCCGAACACGCCCATCAAGGCAATCAGCCCCCAGTCCGAGGAGGCAATCGCCACCCATTCCGGCCATGCCAACACGCCGGCACCCAGCCCCATCAGCAGCAAGGCCCAGACCACCATTGCCTGGGTGCTGTCGGTACGGGTCAGCACGCGCACACTGATGGCCGTCGCTGCATAACAGAATGCGCCGGCCAGAACCGCCAGCGCCGGCCACGAAAACGCACCGGCACCCGGACGCAGAATCACCAACACGCCGACCAGCCCGATGACCACTGCCGTCCAGCGCCGCGGCCCGACCCGCTCGCCCAGAAACAGCACCGCCATCACGGTGATGAGCATCGGCGCCGAGAACACGATGGCATAGGCACTGGTCAGCGGCATTCGGGCAAGGCCGTAGATGAAGCCGGCCATCATGCCCACGCCCAGTACCGCACGCACAAGATGCAGACGGATATTGACCGGCACCAGTGACGCCCAGCCGCGCGTTGCCAGCGCCCAGACCAGGACGAACGGCAACGAGGAAAATCCGCGCAAGGCCCCGACCTGCAAAGCCGGATAGCTCCCGGCCAATTGCTTCATCACCGCATCCATGCCGGCAAATGCCAGCACTGCGGCGAGCATCAGCCAAGCCGCACGCTGTGGGTGGAGTGAAGTCGTCATGATCGACATGATACGCACGCCTGCCCGTGCCGCACGTTTTGCCCCAGGCGTCTACTCGTCCAGCAAGGGCAGCGCGTTCTTTCCACGATTTTCGCATTTGGAAAAATCATTGCCGCAGATGCCGCATTCTTTTTCCAGCCCCAGATTGGCGATGCCGCCGCAGGAGCCGGCAATCGGTTTGCGCCCGGCCATGACACCGATGGCCATGCCGGCAACGACCAGCAGCATGATGATGAAGGCGGCAAGCCAGATCATGGAGTTTCTCCTTGGCCGGGGAATTGGCGGGCAAAGGCCGGGGTGAGGCGGGTGCTGAAGCCTTCATCCTGCCGGGTAATGAAGAAGGCGGCAAGTCCGTGGCTTTGCGCATAGGCAAAGCCGGCGTCCGGCCCCAGCACCATCAACAGGGTGGAAAGACCATCGGCCGTCATCGCGCGATCGCTCACCACGCTGACCGAGGCCAGACGGTGACGTACCGGGGCGAGGCTGCGCGGGTCGATCAAATGCGAATAGCGCTGGCCGTTTTCTTCGCGAAAGATGCGGTAATCGCCGGAAGTGGAAATGGCCTTGCCGTCCAGCGGCAGGATGCGCTGGGCGATACGGGCATCATCCAGTGGCGCTTCGATGCCGATCTGCCACACTTTCCCGTCCGCGCGCGTGCCCTGGCCACGCATTTCGCCGGTGACGTTGATGAGATAACGGTGGATGCCGCGCGCTTCGAGCAAGTCAGCAATGCGGTCGATGGCATAGCCGGCGGCGATGCTGTTGAACTCGATCTGGATCGGCGCATCCTTGCACAAGCGATCGTTCTCGATGCGCAGATGTTGCTGGCCGATGCGGGTGCGCAGCTCGGCCAGCGCCGCGTCCGTCGGCAGCGCCGATGGTGCGTTGCCGGCGGCGTTTTCCGGACCAAATCCCCAGGCGCGCAGTGCCGGCAACAGGGTGATGTCGAACGCCCCCTCGCTTGCCTGCCAAATGCCTTGCGCATGTGCGGCCATCGCCAGTGCCGCCGGCGGCATCGTCATGCAGCTGCCGGCAGGCAGGGCATTGAAGCGCGCCACGGCGGAATCTTCACGATAGGTGGAAACGGCACTGTCCACCTCGGCCAGCACCGCCTCGACCGCACGCTTGATTTCGTCGGCGGGCGGAGCATTCGCCTCGGGCACATAGTCGAGCCGATATTCGCTGCCCATCGTCGGCCCGGAAAACTCCACCGCCTGCGGTTGGCAGGCGG
>JBHADJ010000111.1:0-3279 GCA_041855065.1 Lysobacter sp. | reverse complement strand
GCGGATGGCATTGGGGTCGCGGAAGGCGACCAGCCCCAGCCCCATCACCATGGTGATGACGGCAAAACCGCCCCGGGCACGGCGCATCACGCCGGCCACGGCGGCAAAGGCGGCCTCGGCATCCAGTGCGTGCTGCTGTGCCAGCTCGTGCGCAAAGACGTTGAGCAGGACTTCGGAATCGGACTGGGTATTGACGCTGCGCCGATCCTGCTCGAACACCTCGCGCCGCAGCGCCTCGGTATTGATGAGGTTGCCGTTGTGCACCAAGGCCAGGCCGTAGGGCGAGTTGACGTAGAACGGTTGTGCCTCGTCACTGCCTTCACTGCCGGCGGTGGGATAGCGGCAGTGGGCGATGCCCATGTTGCCGAACAGGCGCGCCATCATGCCGGCATCGAACACGTCGCTGACCAGGCCATTACCCTTTTCCACGCGCAGATGCCGTCCGTCGCTGGTGGCGATGCCGGCGGCATCCTGGCCGCGGTGTTGCAGAACGGTGAGGCCGTCATAAAGACGCGCCGCCACTTCGGTATGGCTCATGATGCCGATGATGCCGCACATGGAGAATGGTTCCGGAGAGTTGTTCGGGGGGATTCAGGGGTGTGGACGAACCATGCCGGACGTACCGAGCTTGATGGCTGCTTCTGCCTTGAGTTGTTCGGCTGCGTTGCGATCGGCCACCGGGCCGAGGCGGACACGGGTGAGCGTGCCATCTTCGGTGTTGATGGTTTCGGTGAAGGCGGAAAGCCCGGCTGCGCGGGCGCGATTGCGCAGCGCGGTGGCGTCGGCAGCATTGCTGAAAGCTCCCAGCTGTACGGCAAAGCCGACATTGCTGGCCGCCGGTCGAGGGGGGCTGGGTTGTGCGGGAGATGGTGTTACCGGCGATGTGTTGCGCGGTGTGCTGGCAGGCTCTGTCTTGGTCGCTGCCGGGCGTGCTGCTGCTGCGGGGGCTTGTTGTGTGGGCTGGGAAGCGTTCAGCGTAATGACAACAGGCTTGGCGCTGCTGCCCAGTGCATTGGCCTTGATGCGGGCGGCTTCGGCATCGGCGCGGCTGGCGAAGGGGCCTATGCGGACGCGAAAGGCGGGTTGTCCGTCATGTGTGACGGCTTCGCTGTAAGCGGGAAGCTGCACGCCGTGCAGGGCTTCCAGGACGGTATTGGCATCGGCCTGACTGGCATAGCTGCCGAAGTGGACGGCGTGATCGCCGGCGGCTCGGGTGACGGGCTGGGGGGCAGGCTCGATGTGGGCATCTTGCTCGGTTTTTGCGACCGGCAAGTCCATTCCTGCCACGCCCCCCGCGGGCACTTCACCGGGGGTACCCAGTGGAATATCGCGACTTTCGGGGGGCGCATCGGCCGGGGGAGGCGTCGGGATATCCTGCGAGATTTCGGATACCGGACTGGGGGATTGCGATGGCTTGAGCAGCATCGGCAGAAAAATGACTGCCAAGGCGATCAGTACGGCAGCACCAATCAGGCGTTGGGTAAGGGCTTTGTCCATCCGAGGCCGGCAAACAGAGGAAAGACGCAATTATATATCCGGGCAGCCGGCTTGCCGGGCGGCGCGGGCAAGCTGGCGGGTAGCAAAAAAGAATCCCCGCACAAGGCGGGGATTCTTGCAGCAGAGGACGGGAGGGGGACTCAGAAGTCCATGCCACCCATGCCGCCCATGCCACCGGCACCCGGCATGGCCGGCTCTTCTTTCTTCGGCGTTTCAGCCACCATCGCTTCGGTGGTGATCATCAGGCCGGCAATCGAAGCGGCGTTTTGCAGGGCGGTGCGGGTCACCTTGGTCGGATCGAGGATGCCAGCTTCCACCATGTCCACGAACTCGCCAGTGGCGGCGTTGTAACCGAAGTTGCCGCTGCCTTCCTTCACCTTGTTGACGATGACCGAGGGCTCTTCACCTGCGTTGTTGACGATTTCGCGCAGCGGGGCTTCCATTGCGCGCAGGGCGATCTGGATGCCGTGGTTCTGGTCTTCGTTGGCACCCTTGAGACCAGCCAGCGCGGTCACTGCGCGTACCAGTGCCACACCGCCGCCCGGCACGATGCCTTCTTCCACGGCAGCACGGGTGGCGTGCAGGGCGTCGTCAACGCGATCCTTCTTTTCCTTCATTTCGATCTCGGTGGACGCGCCCACCTTGATCACGGCCACGCCACCGGCGAGCTTGGCCACGCGCTCCTGCAGCTTTTCGCGGTCGTAATCGGACGAGGTTTCCTGGATCTGTGCCTTGATCTGCGCCACGCGGGCTTCGACATTGGCCTTTTCGCCCACGCCGTCGATGATGGTGGTGTTTTCCTTGGAAACCTGCACCTTCTTGGCTTGACCGAGATCTTTCAGGGTGGTCTTTTCCAGCGACAGGCCGACTTCTTCGGAGATCACGGTGCCGCCGGTCAGGATGGCCATGTCTTCGAGCATCGCCTTGCGACGATCACCGAAGCCGGGGGCCTTCACTGCGCAGACTTTGACGATGCCGCGGATGGTGTTGACCACGAGGGTGGCCAGGGCTTCGCCTTCCACTTCTTCGGCCACGATCAGGAGCGGACGGCCGGCCTTGGCAACAGCTTCGAGCACCGGCAAGAGATCGCGCACGTTGGAGATCTTCTTGTCGTGCAGCAGGATGAACGGATTGTCCAGATCGGCTGCCATGGTCTGCGGGTTGGCGAAGTACGGCGAGAGATAGCCACGGTCGAACTGCATACCCTTCACCACGTCCAGTTCGTTTTCCAGGCTGTTGCCTTCTTCCACGGTGATGACGCCTTCACGGCCGACTTCCTTCATGGCATCGGCAATGATCTGGCCGATCGATTCGTCCGAGTTGGCCGAAATGGTGCCGACCTGGGCGATCGCCTTGTCATCGGCGGTGGGCTTGGAGATTTTCTTCAGCTCTTCCACCGCGCCGGCAACGGCCTTGTCGATGCCGCGCTTGAGATCCATCGGGTTCATGCCGGCCGCAACGGCCTTCACGCCTTCGCGAATCAGAGCCTGGGCGAGCACGGTGGCCGTGGTGGTGCCGTCACCGGCGTTGTCGTTGGTCTTGGATGCGACTTCCTTGACCATCTGCGCGCCCATGTTTTCGAACTTGTCGGCAAGTTCGATTTCCTTGGCGACGGACACGCCGTCCTTGGTGATAGTCGGAGCGCCGAAGCTCTTTTCCAGCACCACGTTGCGACCCTTCGGGCCGAGGGTCGCCTTGACGGCATTGGCAAGCACGTTCACCCCGCGCACCATGCGCGAGCGGGCGTCTTCACCGAAACGAATATCTTTGGCAGCCATTGTG
>JBHADJ010000110.1:0-3434 GCA_041855065.1 Lysobacter sp. | reverse complement strand
CGCTTCCACCGGCTGCACCCGATAGTCGATCTCGTAACCGGCTTCCAGCCGGTGCAGATCGGCCACCTCGATCAATTCCGGCGACATGTCGATGGCCGTCACCTTGGCGCCCTCGCCCGCCAGCGCCTCGGACAACAGCCCGGCACCACAGCCCACGTCCAGCACCCGGGCACCGGCCAGGCGCACACGCGCCGCAACATAGCCAAGGCGCACCGGATTCATCACGTGCAGCGGCTTCTGCGGGCCATTGCGATCCCACCAGCGGCTGGCCAAGGCACTGAACTTCTGGATTTCTGCGGGATTGACGTTCTGGCTCATGATCAGGAAATCGAATCAGGGGAAGGAGTGTGCTGGCCGGCGCGGATGCGATCCCGCCATTGCCGCGCATTGGCGATGAGTTCTGCCTCATCCATTTGCAGCAATGTGCGGTTTTCCAGCTTTTGCACCCCGGCAATCCAGACATCGCTGACTTGATGCCGGCCAGTGGCATAGACGATTTGCGAGATGACGTTGTACAGCGGCTGGGCTTCCAGCGCATCCAGCACAATGCAGGCGATGTCGGCCTGTTTGCCGACTTCCAGCGAACCGATGTCACGCGCCAGCCCCATCGCCCGGGCACTGCCGAGGGTGGCGGCAGTGAGTGCGCGCGGGGCGGCAAGTGCGGCGGCATCCTCGGCCACGGCCTTGGCAAGCAAAGCGGCAGTGCGCATTTCGCCCAGCATGTCCAGATCGTTGTTGCTGGCCGTGCCGTCGGTGCCGAGGGCAAGATTCACCTCTGCTTGCAGCAGGGCATGTGCCGGGCAGAAGCCCGAGGCCAGTTTGAGATTGGATTCGGGGCAGTGCACCACCGAGACGCCGCGCTCGGCACACAGGGCAATTTCCGCCGCCTCCAGCTGCGTCATGTGCACCGCGATCAGACGGTCGTTGATGAGGCCGAGCCGGTCGAGCCGCGCCATGGGGCGCTGCCCGTACTGGGTCAGCGATTGCCGGATTTCCTCGGCGGTTTCGTGCAGGTGCAGATGCACCGGAATGTCCAGATGGTCAGCCAGCACGCGGATGCGCTCGAAGCTTGCATCCTTGACGCTGTACGGGGCATGCGGGGCGAAGGCGGTGCCGATCAGCGCATCGTCGCGCCACAGGTCATGTACTTCGCCGGCACGCTCGAAATAGGCATCGTCCGATTGCGCCCAGGCGGTGGGGAAATCGATTACCGGCAGGCCGACGCGGGCGCGGAAGCCGTATTTCTTGTAGGTGGCGGCAGCCACGTCCGGGAAAAAATAGTTCTCGTTGCAGCAGGTGGTGCCGCCACGCAGCATCTCGGCAATCGCCAGTGCGCAACCGTCGGCCACGAACTGCGGCCCGATCACCCGGCCTTCCACCGGCCAGATGTGCTCCTGCAACCACGTCATCAGCGGCAGGTCATCGGCGATGCCGCGCAGCAGGGTCATCGGGTTGTGGGTATGGGCGTTGACCAGCCCCGGAATCAGCACCGACTGCGGGCGCGACACCACCGTGCGCGGGGCAAAGCGGGCAGCGGCTTCAGCCTGCGGCAGCACGGCCAGAATGCGTCCGCCATCCACCACCAGCGCATGCCCTTCCAGCACCACGCCTTCGGGAACCACCGGGATGATGTAGCCCGCTTCGATCAGCAGGTCACAGGCTTGCGCTGGGGTTTCGTTCATTTTTCGTGCCCTGAAAAGTCGCAGGGCCGCACGTGGCGGCCCCGACGAGATTGCACCGGATCACTTCACCCGGCTGACGTATTCACCCGAGCGGGTATCGACCTTGATGACTTCATCCTGGCCGACGAACAGCGGCACGCGCACCACCGCGCCGGTTTCCAGCGTGGCCGGCTTGCCGCCACCGCCGGAGGTGTCGCCGCGCAGGCCCGGATCGGTTTCGGTGATCTTGAGCTCGACGAAGTTCGGCGGCTGCACCGCGATCGGGATGCCGTTCCACAGCGTCACCACGCATTCTTCCTCGCCCTTCAGCCACTTTTCGGCACCGCCCATGCCGGCGGCATCGGCCTGCACCTGCTCGAAGCTTTCGGGGTTCATGAAGTGCCAGTATTCACCGTCCGAATACAGGTACTGCATGTCGGTATCCACCACGTCCGCCACTTCCAGCGAGTCGGTGGCCTTCATGGTGATTTCCTGCACGCGCCCGGTCTTGATCTGGCGGAACTTGACGCGAGTGAACGCCTGCCCCTTGCCCGGCTTGACATATTCGGTGTCGGTGATGACGGCAGGTTCGTTGTTGACCAGGATTTTCTGGCCGTTCTTCACGTCGTTCATGCCCAGGGTGGCCATGCAGTTTCTCCGGTTGGGCCGCCAGACGGCGGCAATCAAATAAAATGGCCGGATATGATACCCGCACGCACCGTCAAGCCCAACCTCTCCAGCGCTGCCCGCGCACTGCCGTGGCAGGCACAGTGGCGCGAGGCTGTGCGCGATCCGGTTGAATTGCTCGCCCTGCTTGGCCTTGAAGCACTCGCCCCGCGCATCAGTGCCGAGGCAACACGGCAATTTGCCCTGCGCGTGCCGCGCGCGTTCATCGCCCGCATGCGCCACGGCGATGCCGCCGATCCGCTGCTGCGGCAGGTGCTGCCGCTGGACGCGGAGGAAAAACTCGTCGCCGGTTTCAGTCTGGATGCCGTCGGCGATGCCGCCGCCAAGGCCGGCGACGGGCTGATCCGCAAATACCGGGGCCGGGCGCTTTTGATCACCACCGGCAGTTGCGCAGTGAACTGCCGCTACTGCTTTCGTCGCCACTTCCCCTATGCCAAAGAAACCGCTGCCCGCAGCGGCTGGCGCGAAGTGGTGGCCGCCATCGCCGCGGATGATTCCATCGAGGAAGTGCTGCTCTCCGGCGGCGACCCGCTTTCGCTTGCCACCGGCAAACTTGCCGAGCTGACCGCGCAACTGGCGCAGATTCCGCATATCAAGCGCCTGCGCATCCACTCGCGCCTGCCCATCGTCCTGCCCGCGCGCGTGGATGCCGAGCTGCTGCGCTGGCTGGCGAGCCTGCCCTGGCCGGTGGCGTTCGTCATCCATGCCAATCATGCCAACGAGTTCGATGCCGAAGTCGATGCCGCACTGGGCCTGCTGCGCCAAAGCGGCGTGCAACTGCTCAATCAGGCCGTGCTGCTGGCCGGCGTGAACGATTCCCTCGACGCGCTGGTCGCACTTTCCGAGCGATGTTTTGCCACCGGCGTGTTGCCGTATTATCTGCACCAACTGGATCGCGTGCAGGGGGCCGCGCACTTCGAGGTCGGGGATGACACCGCACTGTCGTTGCACCAGCAACTGATGGCGCGACTGTCCGGCTATCTGGTGCCGCGCCTGGTGCGCGAAGTCGCCGGCGACAGCGGCAAGCGGCCGCTGACGTCGCATTTCAATTAAGTTTCAAGGAGTTGTTCGCTTCATGTTGCAAGG
>JBHADJ010000109.1:0-24266 GCA_041855065.1 Lysobacter sp. | reverse complement strand
TGCTGACTCCGGAACAGGCCGCGCAGGTGCTGGGCGTTTCCGTGGAGGACGTGATGGCGGCGATCGAGGCCGGTGATTTGAAAGCGCGCAAAATCGGCAATGCCTGGCGCATCGCCAAGGCCGCACTTGACGCATTCCTGCAAGGTTGATGTCGAACACGCCGCCCCCCCTGCCCAGCCGCCCGCCGCCGTTGCCGGAGCATACCCGTGCCATCGGCAAGCACCCTTGCCCGGAGTGTGGTGGCAATCTGGAATGGAATGCTGCCAAGCAAGCCTTGGCCTGCCCGTATTGCGGCACCATTTCGGCATGGAAACCGCAGGACGGCGACGGCCGGCCACAAGCCGAACAAGACCTTGATGCGGCGCTGGCCGACCCGGCCAATGCCCGCGGCTGGCAGGGGGAGCGGCGCGAAGTGCAATGCCAAAGCTGCAAGGCGATTTCGGTCTTCGTCGACAGCAAAGTGGCGCAGCGCTGCGACTTCTGTGGATCGCCGGCGATTATCCCGCATGAAAGCCAGGGCGATGCCATCACTCCGCAAAGCCTGCTGCCGTTCAAGCTGTCGGAAGCGCAAATGCGCGAGAAGGTGCGTGCCTGGTATGGCAGCCGCTGGTTCGCCCCCGGCAAGCTCAAGCGCGCGGCGCTGACCGACACGCTGAAAGGCGTGTATCTGCCGTACTGGACATTCGATGCCCATGCGCGCGCGCACTGGACAGCGATGGCCGGGCATTACTACTACACCACCGAAACCTACCGCGACGCGCAGGGCAACACGAAAACCCGACAGGTGCGTCATACCCGCTGGGTGCCGGCGTCCGGTACGCTGTCGCATTTTTTCGACGATGAGCTGGTGCCCGGCACGCAGGGGCTGCATGCACCGCTGTTGCGCAAGATCGAGCCGTTTCCGACGCGAAAAGAGTTGCAGTCCTACGCCCCGGAGTATGTGCGTGGCTGGACGGTGGAGCGCTATCAGGTCGATTTGCGCCGCGCCGCCACGCAAAGCCGCGAACAGATGGACGCGACCTTGCGCAAACTGTGTGCACGCGAGGTGCCGGGCGATACCTACAGCAATCTGCAAGTACAGGCCAGCTACCATGGACGCACCTTCAAGCACATTCTGGTGCCGGTCTGGCTGATTCATTACACCTATGGCCGCAAGACCTATCAAATCGTCGCCAATGGCCATACCGGCACGCTGGCCGGCGAGCGCCCTTACAGCTGGGTGAAAATCACCTTCGCGGTACTGGCCACCTTGCTGCTGTTGGCAGTGGTGCTGTATTTCTTCGGCCTGTGAACCGGGCCATGCCCGGCTTCAGGAAAACAGTGTGCGCGGATACTCGGCCTTTTGCTCGTGGGCAAGCAGCTGCCGCAAGCCTTCTTCCGCCGTCATCTCGCCATGCAGCACTGGCTGCAGTGCGCGCGAAATCGGCAGATATGGATGATGCAGCGTTTGGCGGCGGTGTTGACGATATGGGCAATGCCCATGTCAGCTGCAGGAATATGGCGCCTGTAGTGGCATGTCCGCATCACGCGGCCTGTTGAATGGATTGCCGATTCCATGACGGCAATGCTTGCCTCGGGAAAACTCAATTTGACGCCATTTGCTCCATTTCTTCGCGCACTTTGGCGGTTTCGTGCGCCAGAAGTTCCGGATGGAGGCCGAATTGATCGCTTTCCATGATTTGACGACCTGCCTCGGCAAGATTGACTTGTGTCGTTTGCAAGAGAGGGCCGTCACGGAACAATTCGATGTAGCTGTCCAGTACGCCGGTCAGGGTGCCTTGAGCCGTATCGGGGGCGGCCACGACCAGTTGCAGGCCGAGTGAGCGCAGGTAGTCGGTGGTGGCACGCGCGTTCTGCGCATCGATCTTGTCGCCGAATTCGTCCAGAAGAATCAAGCCGAGTCCATCCTGCTGGCCATCGCCCTTGCCGTAGGCGGCAGCCAGTGCCGCACCGGCAATCACGTACAGCGGAGCCCGGTGCTCGCCCCCCGAACCCGAGCGCATGCGCTCGCTCAGATTGCCGATGACCTCATCGTCTTGCTTGATGACAACCTCGAAATGGAAGAAACGGCGGTAGTCATCGAGCGGTGATTGTGCCAGTTGGCCGCGACTTTGTTCCTCGACGATGTCGCGGAAGGCGGCCGGCACTTCGCCGGCGCTGCCGAACAATGTGTCGGTTTCGCCAATGTCGGCAGCGCGTTCGATGAAGCGGTAGAGCTCGGCGTATTCGGCCGCCACTTGCTTGCGGAACTCGTAGCGTTCGTTGTTGGAGAAGGCCGGGCTGTGCCGCAAGGTGCGGTTGAGTGCGTTGATTTGATTGCCAAGCCGCACGAAGTTGTCATGCAGGGTATGGGCAACGCTGGAACGGAACGTGTCCACGGCGGTCTGGTAGGCGGTGTCGGCTTCGTGCTGATACTGCGCCAGCTGGGTCTGCTGCAGTTGCTCGATATCGTCCCGGACAAGGCTTTGCGCGCCGCGCCAGTCATCCGATTCGAGTGTCAGGGGCAACGAGTGCGTTTGCGCGTATTGGCGCAGTAATGGCCACGCATCCCGCAACAATGTGTGCAACTGGGTCTGTGCTTCGCTGGCACGGGTTTCGGCGCTGTGCTTGCGGGCGAGCAGGTCGTCGGGATATTTCTCGTCCAGTTCGGCCCGGTATTTTTCCACCTGATTGGGGTCGGTATCCGGATGGCGGAAGGCTTCGCTGGCCTGCTGGGCCAGTGTGGTGCTTTGTGCTGTCAGCCCGGTTAGCAGGGTTTGCAGTTTTTCCAGCTCGCCCTCGGCCAGTGCGCGCTCGCGAATGGCCATGTCGCGTTGTTTTCCGGCAGCGTCAAGTTCACGGCGCAGCACATCACGTTGCTCGGTCAGGCGCAGCAAATCCGGGTGTTGGCCGGCTTCCAGTTGTGCCGCCTCGCTGGCCAGACGGGTTTCAAGATCGTGATGCTTCAGGAGCTTTTGGTGCAATGTGGCGATGAGGCGTGCTTCCGCCTGCAGCCCGGCCAACGCTTGCAGTGGTGCTTCGTACTGGCGGTGTTGCTGTTCAAGTTGCTGCTGACGTTCGGCGAGGCGCTCGATTTCTTCGTGCAGCGCCTGATGACGGACACGGTTGTCGCGTTGTCCAAGGCGCAGGGCCGCACTGCCGGGCAGGCGCAGACGCTCGATGCTGCCTCCTTTGGCCAGAAAGCCGTCACGTGTCAGTCCCAGTGGGCTCTTCAGCAGGCTTTCTTCGTCTTCGGCACAGCGCAGTTTGCCCAGTTGTCGCGCCAAATAGGCCACGGCATCGGCATTACCTTGCAAGTGTGCGGCCACGGCATCGTCGGCGGCAAATGGTGGATGCTTGCGTGCCTGGCTGGTGAGCGCGAGTTTGACACCATAGACGGTCTGTGCGCCCTTCAGGTTGCGATACAGTGCCAGTGCGGCAGCTTCGTGCTCGGGGGCGATCAGCAGGGCATCCAGATGCGGGCCGAGGTAGGCTTCAATGGCCGCTTGCCAGCGGGCATCGGCCACTTTGACCACATCACTGACGGGACGAGCCGGGATGCCTGCTTCGTCGAGATAGCCGAGCAGGCGGGCTGCCTCCGGCCGCAGCTCGCTGCGCCCGGCGGCAAGACGGTTCTGGTTGCTGCGGGCATTGGCAAGACGGCTGCGGGTGTCGTCCAGTTCCGTGGCCAGTGTGTGTGCCTGTCTGCGCAGGTCGGCAAGGGCGGGGCGGGCGTGTTCCAATGTCTGCTCAAGCAGCGGGCAGAAACTGGCGGGAGCGGGCAGGGGGGCGGTGCTCTCCAGGGTGGTGCGCCATGTTTGCCAGAATGTCAGCAAGGGTTGCAGCTGCGGGGATTGGCGTGTCAGGGGTACCAGTGCGCCGCTGATTTCGCCGGCCTGCCGTTGCAGCTCATAGCGGATGTCTGCCAGTTGTCCGCGTTGCATCGCTGCCAGCGCATCGAATCGTGCCTGGCTGGCATAGCCATCCATACCGCTCAGTTGCGCTTGCACCTGCTCCAGGGCATCTTGCAGGCGTCTGGATTCCAGTGTGGCGGCTGTTTCCTGATGGGTGGCTTCCTGTTGCTTGCGATTGGCAGCCTCCAGCGCGCTTTCCACCGTGTCGATTTGTTCGGCATGGGCATCGCGGGCATATTCTGCCGCCAATGCCGTGGCTGAGGCGGCACGCACGGCGCGTCGGCTGATTTCGGCGTATTTCTTCTCGACGTCTTCGGCTTCGGCGATGCGCTGGACGACTTGGTCGATTTTTTCCTTGATTTGCCGGAAGGTATCCAGCAGCCCGCGAAAGCGGGCGACGTCGGTGGGACGCTCTTCGGCAACCAGGGTGCGCACGAACAGGTCGATGTCGTCCTGATTTTTCAGGTTCAATGCATTGCGCAAAGCCTTGCGGTAGCCGTTCAGATCGTTGCCGCTGCTGCCGGCCGGACGCATGCGGAACAGCAGTTCGCGCACGAAGCGCTCAGAGCGCGTTTCCAGTATCGGCACCTCGCCCTTGGCTTTGCAGGCGCGGGTGATGCTTTCGCGAAACGCCGGCCAAGTACGCGGCAGCTCCTCGCCATCCACCATTTCCAGATGATCCTGCAATTCCAGTGCCACACCAGGCAGGATGTACAGCCCGTTGAGTCGGTGTTCGGGCTCCTGCGCGCTGGCGGCCAGGGCGACTCCGGCGGTCAGAACCTCGTCGCGTGTATTGTGGCGAAATACCAGCGAAATGTAGCTGGTTGCGGTGTCACGCACACGCCCATTGTCGCCGGGTCGATAGGTGCCAAGGCAATAGTCGCGGATGCTGCGTGCCCTGGCCTGTCCACCGGCTTGGGCATTGAAACGCAGATGTCGGTTGTCGGCTCCCAGCATCACGATCTGCAGGGCATCCAGCAGGGCACTTTTGCCCGCGCCGTTCGGTGCGATGACGGCGCTGGTGCGTTCCAGTTGCAGGCTTTGTGCCTGAAACAGGAAAAATTGCACCAGATGGACGGATTCGAGTTGATACATGACAAAACAGGAGCCGCACGAAAGCCGGCAAGACTACACCAGCGGGCGAACAAGGGGGATTGGAGAGCGTCAGCCGCTGCGTCTTTTGAACAGGAAGGCCGATAGTCCCAGCATGATGATGGAGGGCAGGGTGTAGGCAAGGCGGTAGTCGAACCGGTAGGCACCGGCCATGCGTGCTGCCGCCTCCTGCAGCAGCCAGAAACCGAGTGCAAACACCACACCGGTGAAAAGACGCTTGCCCAAACCGCCGCTGCGCAGCGATCCGAATGCAAACGGGATGGCGGCAAGGCAAAGTGCCAATACGTTCAACGGATAGAACCAGCGACTCCAGTAGAAGGATTCGAATTCGCTGGCATCAAGGTCGTTGCGCTTGCGGTACTCGATGCTGCTTTTGAGCGTGGCGGAGTTGAGGAAGCGCGGGCGTGCCACCGAGGCCGACAGCGCCGAGGCATCCAGACTGGACTCCCAGCGTTCTTCGGGCAGATGTTCGCGACGAACGGCGCGCGCTTCCAGATAGGTGCGGGTCACATCCTTGAGCAGCCAGCCTCCGGGGCGGTGTTCGGCAGTGCTGGCATGGGCGATGGATTCAAGACGCCCCTTTTCATCGAATTGGTACAGGCGCAGATCCTTCAGCTCCAGCCATTGATCGACACCGTCGGTGTGTTCGTGGCCGGAATCGGCGTTGAGGAATACGTTGCCCTCCCGTGCCCAGAGCCCGGAATATTGCGCCACGATCATGTTCGGCGAGGTGGCGGCGGCCTTGAGTGCATTGGCCCGGCGCTCGCCCCAGGGGCCGAGAGTTTCGCCCGAGAGCACCATCAGACCGGTGAGACAGGCGATGGTAAGGGCGACCGACAGACTGAGGCGTCGCCGTGAAAGCCCCAGTGCGCGCAGTGCGGTCAGTTCGGAACTGGCGGCAAGCTGGCCAAGGCCGAGCAGGGCGCCGATCACGGCAGCGGTCGGGAACAGCGTGTAGGCACGTCGTGGCAGTGTGTAGCTGGAGTACAGGAACGCATCGGCGAAGCTGTACGTGCCGCGGCCCAGATCGTCAAGCTGCTGCATCAGGCCGCCACCGCCGAGGATGAAGTCCAGCATCACCAGCACGAACCAGACCGCCAGCACGAAGGTGAGCACGACACGCCCGATGTAGCGATCATGAATCATCGGAAAGGGTTTCATCAGCCAAATCTCCCGCGTGGCAGACGGCCATCACGATGGTAGAACCAAATACCCATTGCCAGCAGCGGCAGCAGCAGCCACCACAGGCCGATTTCGGCGGAGAGTTTGCCTTTGGCAATCAGGTCGGTTCCCAGAATCATCAATTGGATGCTGATGAGATAGCCCATGAAGCCCAGCACCATGCGGCCATAGCGTGCCTGACGAGGCGGGCTGCGCGCCAGGGGAATGGCCAGCAGGGCGAGGCCGAGTGCGATCAGCGGCGGGGCGATGCGCCAGTGCAGCTGCGCTTTGTCGGCAGCTGCGCTGCTGTCCAGCAGGGCACTTGTGGGCTTCTGGCGCGGATCGAGGGCATTGCCCTCGCGTTCCCGGTCAGGCATGCGCACATCGTTGCGGGCAAAACTGAGCAGGCGATAGTCGAGCGTATCGCCCGCGACCGGGCCTTCCACTTCGAAGCCGTCTTCAAGGGTGAGATAGCGGGCGGTGGCACCGTCCAGAGTGAGATAGCCACTGCTGGCGGTGGTGACATCCAGCCGATCTCCTTTTTGCCGGTACAGGAAAATGCGTCGGAACCGATTGCCGCCCTGCTCCATTTCGCCGACGTAGACCACGCCGCCACCGCCGGGAAGCTCGGTGAAGCGCCCGGCTTCAAGGCCGCTGATGAGCATGTTGCGCCCGGCCTCCTGCATCATTTTCTGCGAGCTGCGTTCGGCCCAGGGGCCAAGCCAGAGCGAACACAGGGCAATGATGGCAATCAGCGGGAGCGTGACCCACAGCAGGGGCTTGAGCAAACGGCCGGGGCCAATGCCCACGGAAGTCAGCACCGGCATTTCCGCATCCCGATACAGGCGGCTGGTTGCCATCAGGAGCCCAAGCATCAGGGCCAGCGGCAGAATCACCGGCAGCCAGGTCAAAAGCACGAAGCCCAGCTGTGCGGCCGTCATGCTGGCGGGCAGGCGGCCACGGGCGATATCGCCCATCACGTCGATGAAGGCACCGCCCATCATCACGATCAGCAACACGATCAAGGTGGCAAAAATGGCCTGGACGAATTCGCCTATCAGGTAGCGGTCGAGTTTCTGCATCAAGTCGGGTGGCGGGAATGAATTAGAATGGGCGGTTCATGTGCTGCCCATTGTCACCGGGCAGGCGTGCATTGTACGGAACCCACACTGGAATCTGCCGATGGCTCTCGAATTTGCCCTGAACAACACCGCTCCTGCCCAAACCGACACCGATTGCGTGGTGGTGGGGCTTTTTGCCGACAACAGCCTTTCCCCGGCCGCGCAGGCGCTCGATGCCGCCAGCCAGGGCCGCCTGAAGACACTGGCCGAGCGCGGCGATCTTTCCGGCAAAACCGGCAAAACCACCCTGCTGCACGATTTGCCGGGCATCAACGCCGCGCGCGTTCTGGTCATCGGCCTGGGCGACAAGGCAAAGTTCGGCGTGCCGCAATACCTGAAGGCCGTGGGCGATGCCGCACGCACGCTGCGCAATGGCAGCATTCGCCGCGCCCTGTTCACGCTGAGCGAGCTGGAAGTCAAGGGCCGCGATGCCGCGTGGAACGTCCGTCAGGCGGCGATTGCTGCCGATCACGCCCTGTACCGCTATACCGCCACGCTCGGCAAGAGCAACAAGAAGCGCGAGGAAAAGGGGCTGGAAACGCTCGAAATCGTCGGCACCGACGATGCCGCGCTGGCACAGGGCGTGGCCATTGCCGCCGGCGTGGAGTTCGCCCGCGAGCTGGGCAATCTGCCGCCGAACATTTGCAATCCGCAGTATCTGGCCGATGAGGGGCAGAAGTTTGTCCAAGGCTTTGCCAAGGCCGAATACGAGGTGCTGGGGGATGCCGAAATGGAGGCGCTCGGCATGGGTTCGCTTCTGGCCGTCGCCCGCGGCTCGGCCAACCGCCCGCGCCTTGTCGTGCTGAAGTGGAACGGCGGCGGCGATGCCAAGCCGTATGTGCTGGTCGGCAAGGGCATCACCTTCGATACCGGTGGCATCAACCTCAAGGTGCAAGGTGGCATCGAGGAAATGAAGTTCGACATGTGTGGCGCGGCCACCGTGTTCGGCACCTTTGTTGCCGCCGCCCGTCTCGATCTCAAGGCCAACCTCGTGTGCATTCTGGCCGCGGTGGAAAACATGCCCGATGGCAACAGCTACCGCCCTTCCGATGTCATTACCAGCATGTCCGGCAAGACCATCGAAGTCGGCAATACCGATGCCGAAGGCCGCCTGATCCTGTGCGATGCGCTGACCTATGCACAGAAGTTCCAGCCCGAGGCGCTGCTTGATGTCGCCACCCTGACCGGCGCCTGCATGGTGGCACTGGGCAAATATGCCACCGGCCTCATGAGCAAGCACGATGATCTGGCGCAGGAGCTGATCGAGGCCGGCGAAACCGTGTTCGATCGCGCCTGGCGCCTGCCCCTGTGGGACGAATACCAGGGCATGCTGGACTCGCAATTTGCCGATGTCTACAACATCGGCGGGCGCTGGGCCGGCGCGGTGACGGCCGGCTGCTTCCTCTCGCGCTTTACCGAAGGCGTACGCTGGGCACATCTGGACATTGCCGGCAGCGCCAGCGACGAAGGCAAGATGGGCATGGCCACCGGCCGCCCGGTCGGTCTGCTGTCGCAGTGGCTCCTGGAGCGCAACGCACAGTGAGTTGAAGGCAGAAGCGGGTGACTGCACCCACCCGCTTCCTGCCGCCGCTTGCCCGTCCCCGCTTATGCGCGCCGACTTTTACCTCATCACCACCCCGCGCTTTGCCGCCGAACCGCTGCTGCTCGTATGCAAGCTGGCGCAGAAAGCGCATGAGGCGGGGTTTCCCACCCTCATCCTCGTGCGCGAGATGAGCGAAGCCGAGCGGCTGGATGATCTGCTGTGGTCATTCGACCCGGATGCCTATCTGCCGCACCAGATTGCCGGACTGGACGAGGATGATGACATCACCCCGATCCTGATCGTGCCGCCGCAGACCGACAGCCCGATGCGGCCGCTGGTCATCAACCTGCGCGATGCGCCGGTCGAGGGCAGCTTCGATCGCGTGCTGGAAGTCGTCCCGGCCGACCCGGCGGCCCGCGGCCCGCTGCGCGAGCGCTGGCGGCACTATCAGTCACGCGGCATCGCCGTGCAAAAGCACGACATGTAAGCGGTCACGCAAATCCGTCTTCCCGAAGGGGGGCCAAGTGGGCAGCCCTTCGGGAATTTGCAGCAATCCCATTCGTGATGGGAGGTGCGCTCAGCGCTTTTCGTAGCTGACGAAAAAGCCCTGCAAATCGCCGTTTTCGATGTACGGTTCGACGCTGACCAGGCGATAGCCCTGGGCATAGAAGGCACGGTGCGCGCTGCTGAGGGTGTTGGCTGCGCCCTGGTTGCGGAAGCCCCAGGAGGCCTCCACCCAGATGGTGATGGCCGGCAGGCTCTGGCTGGCCGCTTCCTGCGCCATGCGTTCGGGAGATTTGCCGAATAGACGGGCATCGGCGTCGGCAGCGGGGGCAAGACAGAGCAGGCAGGCCAAGGCAAGGCCGGGCAGGGTTTTCATGCGGGATCCTCGAAGGCAAAGCGGGGAAGATGGGGTTGCAGGCGGGCAATCAGCTCGGCGCGGGCGAGGTCGCTGCGCTTTTCCACCGGATGCACGCCCCAGACCGGGCGCGGCCAGGCGGCATCGTCGCGGTAGCGGGCGATCACGTGGACATGCAGTTGCGCCACCACATTGCCGAGTGCGGCGATGTTGAGTTTGTCCGGTGCCAGCGCTTGTTGCAACAGGCGGGCGGCGGCGTCGGTTTCGGCATGGAGCTGTTGCCGGCTGGCGGCATCCAGATCAAGCACCTCGCGGGCATCGGCCACGCGCGGTACCAGAATCAGCCAGGGATAGTGGGCATCATCCATCAGGCGCAGCTCCGAAAGTGGCCATTGCGTCAGCAGATGGGTATCGGCGGCCAGACGGGGATCGAGAACAAAGGCCATGACGGGAATACGGGACGGGGCAGGTGGATTCTAGCGGCACACTTTATAATTCGCGCCCCTCATCCGATTGCCACGCCATGTCGTTTGCTCAGCCCAAAGTCGGTTTCGTCAGCCTCGGTTGCCCGAAGGCACTGGTCGATTCCGAGCGCATTCTCACCCAGCTCAAGGTGGAGGGCTATGACATCGTGCCCAGCTACGACGATGCCGACGTGGTGGTGGTCAATACCTGCGGCTTCATTGACAGCGCCGTGGCCGAATCGCTCGATGCCATCGGCGAGGCCATGGCCGAAAACGGCAAGGTGATCGTCACCGGCTGCCTGGGCAAGCGCTCGGAAGTCATCCGCGAAGCCTATCCCGACGTGCTCGCCATCAGCGGGCCGCAGGACTATCGCAGCGTGATGGAGGCGGTACACGCGGCCCTGCCGCCGCAGCACGACCCGTTCGTCGATGTGGTGCCCGATTACGGCATCAAGCTCACCCCCAAGCACTATGCCTATCTGAAGATTTCCGAGGGCTGCAACCACCGCTGCAGCTTCTGCATCATCCCCTCGCTGCGTGGCGATTTGGTGTCGCGCCCGGTCAATGAGGTGCTGCGTGAGGCGGAAAAACTGGTGATGGGCGGCGTCAAGGAGCTGCTGGTGGTCTCGCAGGACACCAGTGCCTATGGCGTGGATCTGAAATACGCCGAATATCCGTGGCATGAAAAAGCCTACGCCACGCGCATGAAGGCGTTGTGCGAGGGGCTGTCCACGCTCGGAGTGTGGACGCGCCTGCACTATGTGTATCCCTATCCGCATGTGGACGAGATCATCCCGCTGATGGCCGAAGGCAAGCTGCTGCCGTATCTGGACATGCCCTTGCAGCACGCCAGCCCGCGCATTCTGAAGCTGATGAAGCGCCCCGGCGCGATCGACAAGACGCTCGAACGCCTCCAGCGCTGGCGCGAGATTTGCCCGGACATCACCCTGCGCAGCACCTTCATCGTCGGCTTTCCCGGCGAAACCGAGGCGGAGTTCGAGGAGCTTCTCGATTTCATCGAAGAGGCCCGGCTTGATCGCGTCGGTGCCTTTGCCTATTCCCCGGTGGAGGGCGCGGCGGCCAATGCCCTGCCCGATGCGGTGCCGGAGGAAGTCAAGCAAGAGCGTCTTGCCCGCTTTATGGCGCTGCAAGCGGAAATCTCCGAGGAAAAGCTTGCCGAGAAAGTCGGCAGCATCCAGCGTTGCCTGGTCGATGCCATCGACGGGGAGCTGGCACTGGCCCGCTCCATGGCCGACGCACCGGAAATCGACGGCCTCGTGCAGATTCAGGATGGCTTTGCCGCGGGACTCAAGCCCGGCGAGTTCGTCGACGTGGAAATCATGGGCAGCGACGAACACGACCTGTACGGGGAAGTGGTGTACGCCTGAGGCGGCACACGGCCGGATTTACTGCGGGTGCGGCGTGCTCATGGGCAGCGCCATGCGGTTTTCCAGTTGTGCTGCACTGACCGGGCCTGTGAATTTCTGCACCAGGCGCCCTTCGGGGCTGACAAGCCAGGTCAGTGGAAGGGCGGTGGGTGCTCCCAATGCCGCAGGTGGCTGGTCGATGGCGACGATGCCGATCGGGTAGGACACGGGATGACGCTGGAGAAAATCGCGTATCTGGCTGGCAGAGCTGTCTTCGTAGGCCAGCCCCAGCACCTCGACATCCGCACGCCGTGCATGCAGAGCGGACAGCTCGGGCATTTCCTTGAGGCAAGGGCTGCACCAGGTGGCCCAGTAATTGATGACCAGCCATTTGCCGCGCAGTTCCTGGCTCTTGAAGTGATTTCCATCCAGCAAGAACAGCTCCAGCTGGAGGCTGTCGCCGATGGCGGCGGGGCGGGAAGCTTGCGATGCAGCGGGACTGTCGGAGCCGGTTGATGCGGGTGCATTGGCTGTATCCGCCTGACAGGCGGCCAGCAGCAACGCAAGAAAAAGCATGGTGCAGGGGCGCGTCACGGAGTTTCTTCCGCTTCCTGATAGAGGCTGGCAACGGGGCGTTGCAGGCTGGCCTCCAGAGGCGTGCGCAGCTCCGCCAGCAGCTGCATCAGGCGTCGAGCTTGTGGATCGTCCTGGCAGGGCAGGCAGGGGGGGGCTTCGATCGGGATGCGCAGCTGACACTCGCGGTAGATTTCAGCCAGGCTGACATCCTGCAAATCACGGGCAAGCAGCCACTCTCCGGTTTCGCTGCGCTGGATGATCTGCATATGGGCAAGTTTGCCCAGCATGTCCTGCACTTGATTGTCGGTGAGGATGGGATCGAGTTGACGCAGGCTGTCGCTGCCAAGCCCTTGGCCGCTGGCTTTGCGTGCGCTGTGAAAGCGACCGAGGATGCGCAGGATGCCGTATATCTCGAAACCCTCCGGCAGACGCAGGCTGGCTGGCTGATAGCGGAAAGCCGAGAGGCTGGAGGCAAACGAAGCACCGAGAAGCACGGCCACCCAGCTGAGATAGATCCACAGCAGAATGACCGGCAAGAGTGCAACAGAGCCATAAATGCGCTCGTAGGTGTTGAAGCTGCCGAGGAATATTCCCAGTCCCCATTTGACCAACTCGAACCCGATCGCGCCGAGCAGTGCGCCGGCCAATGCGTGTCGCCATTTGATGGTGCGATGGGGAACCACTCGGTACAGGGTGGCAAAAATGGCAAGCTCGATCAGAAACGGCGTGGTTTGCAGCAGCCATTCTTCAAGCCAGCGCCCGGGGGTGGAATTGAAAATCGCCATGGCAAACACCCGTGCCGAAAGCGCCAGGGCTGCGGTGGCGAACAGTGTGCCGAGTGTCAGCACCGTCCAGTACACCAGAAAGCGCCCGAGCTTGGGGCGGCTGGTGGGAACGCGCCAGATGCGGTTGAAGATGGCCTCGACACTGGTCAGGGTAATCAGTACCGAAATCACCAGTACCACTACGCCGAGCGTTGTCAGTGCGCTGGCCTTGTTGGAGTATTCCAGCAAATAGCCTTCCAGTGCGCGTGCCGAACTGGGCACGAAGTTCTGAAAGATGTAGCCGCTCAATTGCTCGCGCCAGTGGCTGAACATCTCGAATGCCGAGAGCATGGCGAAAATCACCGTGGCAAGCGGTACCAAGGCAAACACGGTGGTATAGGCAAGCGAGCCGGCTGCCTCGAACAGGCGATCACGCAGAAAGCGGTGACCGACAAAGCGAGCCAGTGCCAGAATGCGAGCCCGGTCAGTCAGGCTGGCGTGCCAGTCGGCCATGCGGGAGCGAAGTTTCAACCTGTCCATGTGGCAAGTTTAGCCCCTGCTGTTACGGCATCGTGGCGGTATGTTTCATTTCATTGCGGCGCGCGCAGCCACTCCACGCGATGATGGCCTTGCGCGTTTTCGCCCAGCAGATGTGCAAGATGTGCCAGTGCCGGTTGCAGGATTTCATCCAGTTGCCAGGGGGCATTCCAGATAATCAGGCCGCTGCCGTTCATGCGCAGTGGGGAGTCGTCCGGACGAGTCAGAAGTTCCACCCGCAGCGCCGAGCGGGCACCCTGCAGGGCGGCAGCGGCGCGCTGGAAGCTGGCCAGATCCCGGCTGCGCTTGATTGGATACCACAACGCATAAATGCCTTGCGGCCAGCGGTTGAGCGCGTCTTGCAGGGCGAGGAGGGCGGTGTCGAACTCGGCCAGCTGCGCTTCATAGGGGGGATCGATGAGTACCAGTCCGCGATTGATGCGCTGCTCGCCGTGGCGGGGCGGCAGGAGTGCACGCAGTGCCTGATAGCCATCGCGCTGGTGCGCGGCAATGCGTCGATCCGAGGTGAAATTCGCCTTCAGCCGGGCGGCTTCGTCGGCTTGCAGCTCGCACAGGGCGATCCGGTCATGTGCACGCAGTGCATGAGCAAGCAGCCAGGGCGAGCCGGGATAGGCGGTTGCGCCATGCTGCTGTCGGCAGGCCGCCACGGCAGACAGGTAGTTGTCGAGCAGCGGATTGCCGGTCGTATGGAGTTTTTCGATGCCTTCCGCTGCCTCGCCGGTACGCCGGGCATCGTCATCGTCGAGCCGGTAAAGCCCGCGTCCGGCATGCGTATCCAGTGCGAAGCAGGCGGTTGGCTTGATGGTCAGGGCATTGCAAAGTGCCAGCAGGGTGATGTGTTTGAGGACGTCGGCATGGTTGCCGGCATGGAAGCTGTGACGGTAATTCATGCACGCTATTTTCGCACCGACTTGCCATGACACGGTCAAAGCTGGGAGCATGGCAGTATGAGTACCTTGTTGCTGGTTGAAGACGAGTCAGCCATTGCCCAAGCCATTTTGTTTGCCTTGCGTGCCGAGGGCTGGCAGGCCGAGCACGTGATGCTGGGCAGTGCGGTATTGCCGCGATTGCGCCGGGGCGGGGTGGATTTGCTGATATTGGACGTGGGGTTGCCCGACATCAGCGGCTTCGAGGTGTGTCGGCAGGTGCGCGCTGAAAGCGATGTGCCGGTGCTTTTCCTGACTGCTCGCGATGGCGAGGTGGATCGCGTGCTGGGTCTGGAGTTGGGGGCGGACGATTACATGGCCAAGCCGTTTTCGCCGCGCGAGCTGGTGGCCCGGGTTCGAGCCAGACTCAGACGTGTGCAGCCAAGCGTGCGTGCCGGGCGGCGAATCGGGCGCTTTGAAATCGACGAGCTGGGTCACTGCATTCGCTTCGACGGGATTGTGCTGGGACTGACCCGTTATGAATACGGGCTGCTGGCGGCGCTGCTGGAGCGTCCCGGGGCGGTGCTGAGCCGTGCGCAGCTGATGGACAAGGTTTGGGGGGATGCGCTGGAAAGCGGGGATCGTACGGTTGATACCCATGTCAAAACCGTGCGCGCCAAATTGCGCGAGATCGACGAAACAGCCGATCCCATCCGCACGCTGCGCGGTCTTGGTTATGCCATTCGGGATTTGGGCTGATGCGAGTCGGCTTGCGCGTGCTGCTGGGCTATTTCGTCATTCTTGCGCTGGCGGCGGTGCTGATTGCGCAGGTTTTCGTGCAGCAGGTCAAGCCGGGTGTGCGTCAGGCGATGGAAGACACGCTGATCGATACTGCCAATCTGCTGGCCGAACTTGCCGCTGAGGACTTTCGCAAGGGGCAGATGGCAAGTGGACAATTTGCCCGTGCGGTGGAGGCCAGTCACCGGCGTGATGTCGGCGCGGACGTGTATGGTTTCAGCAAGCTGCGCACGGCCTATCGCATCCGCATTACCGATATCCACGGGGTCGTGATTTTCGACAGCGAGGGCAAGGATGTCGGTCAGGATCATTCCCGTTGGCGCGATGTGTATCTCACTTTGCGGGGGCAATATGGGGCGCGCTCCAGTCCCGAATCGGCTGATGATCCAGAAAACACCGTCATGCACGTGTCGGCACCCATTCGGGTGGATGGGCAGCTGGTGGGGGTATTGACCGTCGCCAAGCCCAATCGCACGGTGGCACCGTTCATCGAGCGCAGCCAGAAAAAGGTGATGAATGCCGGTGCGGCGCTGTTGATCGGGGCATTGCTGGTCGGGATTGTCGTGGCCTGGTGGATTTCCAGCCAGCTTTCCCGGCTGCGGCGTTATGCCGATGCCGTCACGCGTGGAGAGCGTGCGGCGACGCCGGTTGCGCATGGCGAATTCGGGGTGCTGGGGCAAGCACTGGCCACCATGCGCGAGAAGCTCGAGGGCAAGCAGTATGTCGAGGAATACGTCCATGCACTGACCCATGAGCTGAAAAGCCCGCTGGCCGCCATTCGCGGCAGTGCCGAGTTGTTGCAGGAGCAGGGCGACCGGATGAGCAAGGCCGAGCGTGAGGCCTTCATCGGCAGCATTCACGAGCAAAGCGGGCGGTTGGCACAGATGGTGGACAAATTGCTGGCGCTGGCAGCCGTGGAGCATCGACAGGCATTGCAGGCACCGCAGCGTATCGATCTTGACGAGATTTTTGCATCGCTTGAGCAGGATGTGGCCGCGACTGCCCAAGCGCGGCAGGTGCGTCTGGAAATCACGCCGCCAGCAGCCATGTCCGAGATTCGCGGGGATGCTTTCTTGCTGCGTCAGGCATTGGGAAATTTGCTTGCCAATGCCGTGGACTTCTCACCGCCGGGCGCAACGGTGCAATTATGGGCAGAAGATGTTGACGGCGGCCTGTGTCTGAATGTGCGCGATCACGGCAGCGGCATCCCGGAATACGCGAAGAACCGTGTGTTTGAGCGTTTCTATTCGCTGGCGCGCCCTGATGGCAGCAGCCGCAGCAGTGGTCTTGGGTTGCCCTTTGTGGCCGAGGTGGCCGCACTTCATCATGGCCATGCCCGGCTGGTCAACCATCCTGACGGTGGTGCCTTGGCCACGCTTTGGTTGCCGGGTGCGAGAATGCGTGCTGCAGCTGCATCCGTCACGTCACAGTAAGCGATATCCGTCATGACCTCGACTCACAAAGGCGTTCTGCTCGGCCTGGCCGCCTATGCCGCCTTCTCTTTCAGCGATGCCTTCATCAAGCTGCTCAAGGGCGGCGTGCCGCTGTTGCAGCTGATGTTTCTGGGGGCACTGCTCGGGCTTTTGGCCTTGCCCTGGGTCAAGCAGCCGGGCGAGCAATGGCGGGATTTGCTGCGCCCGTGCCTGCCCGGCATTTGGCTGGCGCGGGTGCTTTCCGGCGCGGTCAATGCCTTTGGCGCGCTGCTGGCCTTCACCCATTTGCCGATGGCCGAAGCCTTTGCCCTCATTTTCCTGATGCCGATTTTCGTCACCCTGCTGTCGGTGCTGGTGCTGAAGGAGCAGGTCGGCTGGCGGCGCTGGCTGGCGGTACTGGCCGGGTTCGCCGGCGTGCTGGTGGTGCTGCGTCCGGGATTTCGCGAATTGCACTGGGGGCATTTGGGCGCGATCGTCTGCGGCCTTGCCGGGGCGATCGGGGTGATTCTGGTGCGCCTTGCCGGCGGGCGGGAAAAACGCCTGGCCCTGTATGCCACACCGTTGCTCGGCAATCTCCTGATTGCCGGCGGTCTGATGCTGCCGCAATGGATGTGGCCGACACCGCAGCAATGGAGCTATGTACTGGGCTATGGCCTGTTGTCGGCGCTGGGCACGGTATTGTTGCTGCATGCCACGCTGGTGACCGAGGTGAACCATGTCGCCCCGACCCAGTACAGCCAGATGCTGTGGGCAGTGTTGCTGGGCGCACTGCTGTTCGCCGACCGGGTGGACGGCCTTACTTGGTTCGGCATCGGCATCATTCTGGCGGCAGGGCTGTTCACCGTGCTGCGCGAGGAGCGGGTGACCGGCTGGTGGCACCGGATGCGGATGTTGTTGCCGTGACATCCGACAAGGATGCGCATGGACAGGAGCCCGGCGAGAATGCGACAGAAAGCAGGCCGGCACTGACCATCAAGGCAAGGACCAACTGGTAAAACAGGCGGGCTTCTGCGCTAGCGCATGATTGCCGAAATGATTGCACCATGGCCGCGCATGCGGACGTGGATTGCAAGCTGGGTTGCTCAAGATGGCAGTGGCCGTGAAACGCTCGCGCAAGATTCCATCACGTTGGGGATGGAGATCATCGCACTCGGTTGCGGCTGCCGCGATCCTCCACTTTCGGCTGGTTATTGGTATTGACGTAATTATTGCTGCCGGTAAAGCGCACACTGTCATAGTGGCGCCCCAACAGGCCATTGTCCGAGCCGCTGACCTCGGCATGGCCTACCCGGGTCATATTGAGGGTATTGCGGCTGCCGCTGACGGTGAGGGTTTCTACATTGCGGTTCAATACGGTGACATTGCTGCCTTCCACGCGGATGCTGCGTGCTTGTTCGGCATTGATGGCGCCATTGCTGCCGGTGATGATGATGTCGCCGCAAGTGCCGCTCAGCACAGCGCTGAAACCGCTTTGACGAATATGGATGTCCTGGTCATTGCACTGTCCGCTGCCCGGATCAATGCGCGATTGGCGACTGCCCGCGGTGCTCTCCACGGGTTGGCAGGCCGCGATGCCGGTAAACAGCAAGGGCAGGGCGAAAAGGATGAAAGCCGAGCGGGGCATCGGAAACTCCTTTGGTTAGTCACGGAGTTTCCGATTAAAGCAGCGTTCGCAATGGATTGGCTGAACCAATACTGGCAGCGGTTGCGCTTAGACTGCCTCGGCCAGCTTTTGTGCAAGCCCGGTGTAGCTGGCCGGGGTCATGGCCAAGAGGCGCGCCTTGGCTTCGGCAGGCAGGTCGAGGTTTTCGATGAAGACTTTCAGCGTGGCGGCGCTGATGCCTTGGCCGCGGGTCAGGGCTTTGAGCTGCTCATACGGCTCGGGCAGGCCGTGGCGGCGCATCACGGTTTGCACCGCTTCGGCCAGCACCTCCCAATTGGCGTCGAGGTCCTCGGCCAGACGCTCGGGGTTTACTTCCAGCTTGCCAAGGCCGCGCATCAGGGCGGAGAAGCCGATCAGGGCATGGCCGAAGGCGGTGCCGAGCGCACGCAGCACGGTGGAGTCGGTCAAGTCGCGCTGCCAGCGGCTGATGGGGAGCTTGGCGGCAAAGTGCTCGAACAGGGCATTGGCGATGCCGAAATTGCCTTCGGCGTTTTCAAAATCAATCGGGTTGACCTTGTGCGGCATGGTCGAGCTGCCGACTTCACCGGCCTTGAGCTTCTGCTTGAAATAGCCCTGCGAAATGTAGCCCCAGATGTCGCGGGCAAGGTCGATCAAGATGGTGTCGATGCGCTTCATCACGTCGGCAAGCTCGGCCACGCCATCGTGCGGCTCGATCTGGGTGGTGTAGGGCTGCCAGTCAAGGTCGAGGCTCTCGACGAAAGTGCGCGAGAAGGCTGGCCAGTCCACTTCCGGATAGCTCGCCACATGGGCGTTGTAATTGCCGACCGCGCCGTTGATCTTGCCCGGCATCGGCAGGGCGCTGAGCACTTCGCGCTGGCGGGCGAGGCGGGCGATGACGTTGGCGATTTCCTTGCCCACGGTGGTGGGCGAGGCGGTCTGGCCGTGGGTGCGCGAGAGCATCGGCAGCGCGGCGTGCTGCTGCGCCATTTCGCGCAGTTTGGCGAGGATGGCATCAAGCTGCGGCAGCAATACGGCGGAGCGCGCCTGGCGCAGCATCAGTGCGTAGGAGAGGTTGTTGATGTCCTCGCTGGTGCAGGCAAAGTGGACGAACTCCAGTGCCGGGGCGAGCTCGGCATCGTCCTTGAGCTGCTCCTTGATGAAGTATTCCACCGCCTTCACGTCATGATTGGTGGTGGCCTCGATCGCCTTGACGCGGGCGGCGTTTTCCACCGAGAAGTTTTCCGCCAGCGCGCGCAGGCGGGCAATCGCCGCCTGTGAGAATGCCGGCAATTCGACAATGCCCGGATGCGCGGCCAGTGCCAGAAGCCACTCCACTTCCACCTTCACCCGTGCACGGACAAGGCCGTATTCGGAAAAAATCGGGCGCAAGGCTTCCACCTTGTCGGCGTAGCGGCCATCGAGCGGGGACAGAGCGGTGAGCGTGTGGGACATGGAAAAACCTTGAGGATGCGGACGGGTGTTACGGGCGGATATTCTAGAGTGCGGGCATCAGAAGCTGGCGTTGCGGTGCCAGTCCCAGGCATCCTGGATGATGCGATCAAGCGTGGTGTGTTGCGGTTGCCAGCCAAGATGTGTGCGTGCTTTTTGGCTTGAGGCAACCAGTGTGGCCGGGTCGCCGGGGCGGCGCTCGGCTTGAACATACGGGATGGGGCGACCCACCACGCGGCTGGCCGTATCGATTACCTCGCGCACACTGAAACCGTTGCCATTGCCGAGGTTGAAGACGTGCGCGCCCGGGTGCGCGATCATCCAGTCCAGTGCGCGGACATGGGCATCGGCCAGATCCAGTACATGCACATAATCGCGCACGCAGGTGCCGTCCGGCGTCGGGTAGTCATCGCCAAACACTTTCAGCTCCTGGTTTGCGCCCAGCATCGACTTCAGCACGTTCGGAATCAGGTGCGTTTCCGGGTGGTGCGATTCACCGATGCCTTCTTGCGCGGCGGCACCGGCAGCATTGAAATAGCGCAGGCACACTGAGCGCAGGCCGTAGGCGTCGGCGGCATCACTCAGAATGCGTTCGGCCGCCAGCTTGCTGGCACCATAGGGATTGATCGGACGACAGGGGTGTGTCTCGTCGATGATGGCGGTTTCCGGCTGGCCGTATACGGCAGCGGTGGAGGAAAACACGATCTTGTCGACACCGTGGCGCTGCATGGCTTCGAGCAGATTGAGCGTGCCGGCCACGTTGTTCTGGTAATACGCATAGGGTTGGCGTACCGACTCGCCCACCAGCGACAGGGCGCAGAAGTGCATGACCGCGTCCACCGGTTCGGCAAAGGCGGCGTCCAGCGATTCGGGCCGCATCAGATCGGCCTCGATGAGCTGTCCCCAGCGCACCGCCTCGCGATGTCCGGTACGCAGATTGTCCAGCACGCTGACGCGATGACCGCGCTGACTGAGCACCAATGCCGTGTGGGAGCCGATATAACCTGCGCCGCCGCAGACGAGAATATGCATGGGGAATTCCTTTGGGGGAGAAGGAGCCGACCGGCCGGCTTGATGTGTCGCCTGTCGGATGGGGCGTTGAATTATCGCTTATTCAGCTTCTGTTTGCTCTGGAAGGCGAGCCGGGCAAACCGCTACACTCGCAGCCTCTTTCAATCGAGGAATTTTCATGCCGCGCACGCCCATTCATACCGATCTTGCTCCCGCTGCCATCGGCCCGTATTCGCAAGCGGTCAAATCCGGTCAGACCGTGTTTCTTTCCGGGCAGATTCCGCTGGATCCGGCCAGTGGCGAAGTGGTGGCAGGTGGCATTCAAGCTCAGGCACGACGCGCTTTCGACAATCTCAAGGCCGTCTGCGAAGCGGCTGGCGGCTCGCTGGCCGATGTGCAGCGGCTCGGGCTGTATCTGACCAATCTTGGCGAGTTTGCCGAGGTCAATGCCGTGATGTCGGAGTATTTCGAAGCACCGTACCCGGCGCGTTCCACCATTGAGGTGTCCGCCCTGCCCAAAGGCGTGTCGTTCGAGGTGGATGCCATTCTCGTACTGCCCTGAGTGCACACTGGGGCATGACACGCAAGAAACCCTCGGCACCGGCACTGGAAGGCGGCGATGCCTTGCTCGTCTCGCTGCCGGGGGTGGGCCCGGAAACCGCCCGCAAACTGGCCGCGCGTGGCTTGGAGCGGGTGGCGGATCTATGGTTCTGGTTGCCCCGTACGCATGAAGATCGCACCCGATTGGTGCCGATACGCGATCTGCGCAACGGCATTGATGCGCAGATCGAAGGCGTGATTACCGGGGTCGAGGCACGCTTCCATGGTCGGCCAATGCTGAAAGTCGCGGTGAGCGAGGTCGATGGCAGTACCGTGGTGCTGCGTTTTTTCCACTTCCGCCGGGCGCAAGTGCAATCGTTCAAGAAGGGGCAACGCTTGCGTGCCTATGGCACCCCGCGGCCGGGACAGACAGGCTTTGAAATGGTGCATCCAAGCTACCGAGTGCTGGGCGCACAGCCGGAGGCGCTTGGCGAGTCGCTGGAGCCGGTGTATCCAGCCATCGAAGGCGTGGGGGCGGTAGCATTCAAGCGATTGATGCAACGGGCGCTGGCTTTGTTGCCGGAGGATGCCGTGCTGGAATTGCTGCCTGATCGTTGGCGTGCGCACCTGCAATTGCCACCGCTGCGCGAAGCACTCCAGTTTTTGCATGCGCCGCCTGCCGATGCCGATGTGGCTGCCTTGCAGGCCGGTACGCATCCGGCGCAGCAGCGCTTGGCGCTGGAGGAAATGCTGGCGCACCATCTTTCCCTGCGGCGTCAACGACAAAGCCAGAAAAGCCTGTCGGCACCGGCTTTGCCGGCGCAAGGGCAGGGGGTGGCGTGTCTGCTGCAAAGTCTGCCGTTTGCCCTGACCGATGCCCAGGCACGGGTGTTTGCCGAAATCCAGCGCGATCTTGCCAAGCCGGTGCCGATGCAGCGTCTAGTGCAGGGAGATGTCGGCAGTGGCAAGACGGTAGTGGCGGCACTGGCAGCCATGCGGGCGCTGGATGCCGGCTTTCAGGTGGCGCTGATGGCACCGACCGAGCTACTGGCCGAGCAGCACGCGCAGACCTTGCAAGGTTGGTTCGCGCCTCTTGGCATCGAACTGGCCTGGCTGGCGGGTAAAGTCACCGGCAAGGCGCGTCAGGCTGTGTTGGCCGATATTGCCAGCGGCAAGGCGCAATTGATTGTCGGCACTCACGCACTGATGCAGGAAGGGGTGCAATTTGCCCGCTTGGCGCTTGTCATCATCGACGAGCAGCACCGTTTCGGTGTGCAACAGCGCCTGTCCTTGCGCGACAAGGGCGATACTGGAGACAGTGTCCCGCATCAATTGGTGATGACTGCCACCCCCATTCCGCGCACGCTGGCGATGACGGCCTATGCCGATCTTGATGTTTCGGTAATCGACCAATTGCCGCCCGGCCGAACGCCGGTGCGTACCGTGGCGATTGCTGCCGAGCGTCGTCCCGAGTTGATCGAGCGGATTCGTGCGGCGATTGCCGAAGGGCGGCAGGCATACTGGGTGTGCACCCTGATTGACGAGCAGGAAGAAGGGGCGCGCAAAATCGAGGCGCAGGCGGCACAAAGTACATGGCAGGCGCTTTGCGAGGCGTTGCCGGAAGTGTCCGTCGGCCTTGTCCATGGGCGGATGAAAGCCGCGGAAAAACAGGCGGTGATGGCCGCCTTCAAGGCCGGAGAGCTGTCCTTGCTGGTGGCCACTACGGTAATCGAGGTGGGTGTGGATGTGCCGAATGCTTCGCTGATGATCATCGAAAACGCCGAGCGGCTCGGGCTTGCCCAATTGCATCAGCTGCGTGGGCGGGTGGGGCGCGGCAGTACCGAATCATCCTGCGTGCTGCTGTATCAGTCGCCGCTGGGACACGTGGCACGGCAGCGGCTTGATACCTTGCGGCAAACCCATGATGGTTTCGTGATTGCCGAAAAAGATTTGGCATTGCGCGGCCCGGGCGAATTGCTTGGCACTCGGCAGACCGGGCTTGCCGAGTTCCGCATTGCCGATCTTGTCCGGGATGCCCACTGGCTGCCCAAGATGCAGCCGATGGCCGACGCCCTGCTGGAAAAGCATCCGGATATCGCCGACCGATTGGTCAGTCGCTGGGTGGGCGGGGCAGTGCGCTACGCGGCTGCCTGAGTCGGGAAAAATTGGTGGGGCAGCGCAACGCCAGCGCGTGATCGAAGGTGCAACGCGCTTAAAATTGACACTCTTTTCCTGATGATGCTTGCCATGACCTTTCGTACCCGTTTTGCCCCTTCTCCCACCGGCTATCTGCATATCGGCGGCGCGCGCACGGCGCTGTATTGCTGGCTGGCGGCGCGGCGCGCGGGTGGGCAGTTCGTGCTGCGCATCGAAGATACCGACCGCGAACGCAGCACGCAGGCGGCGATTGATGCGATTTTGCAGGCGATGGACTGGCTCGGGCTTTCCTACGACGAAGGCCCGATTTACCAGACCCAGCGGCTGGATCGCTATCGCCAAGTGGCCGAGCAATTGGTGGCCGAGGGCAAGGCGTACTACGCCTACGAAACCCGCGAGGAGCTCGATGCCATGCGCGAGGCGGCGATGGCGGCCGGCGAAAAGCCGCGCTATCGCGGCAAGTATCGGCACGAGAATGCCGGCTTTCGCGACGACCCGAACCGGGTGATTCGCTTCCGCAATCCGGAACAAGGCAGCGTGGTGTTCGAGGATTTGGTCAAGGGCCGTATCGAATGGCAGAACAGCGAACTGGACGATCTGGTCATCTTCCGTCCGGATGGTTATGCCACCTACAACTTTGCCGTGGTGGTGGATGACATGGACATGGGCATCACCCATGTGGTGCGCGGCGATGATCATGTCAACAACACGCCCCGGCAAATCAATCTGTACCACGCACTGGGCAAGACGCCGCCGCGATTTGCGCATTTGCCGATGATTCTGGACGAAGAAGGCAACAAGTTGTCCAAGCGCACCGGCGCGGCCGATGTGATGCAGTACCGCGATGCCGGCTACCTGCCGCATGCGCTGTTGAATTATCTGGTGCGCCTTGGTTGGTCGCATGGCGATCAGGAAGTGTTCTCGATCGAGGAAATGACCGCGTTGTTCGACTTGGCCGATGTCAATGCC
>JBHADJ010000108.1:0-5819 GCA_041855065.1 Lysobacter sp. | reverse complement strand
AGAACGGCAATCAGGGGAGTTTCCAGACGATTCCGGCTTGAAAGGGCCAGTGGAGGCAAGTGGATGGGCTTCCATGATCCAAATACCAGCACAAGCTCAGTCACATTGCTCAATTCGGCGTCTTGTTCAGAGGATCCCTAGGCCCGCAATAGCTGCTAATGTGCTGCCATGTCGCTTGCCCGTCACTTTCGCCGCTACCTTGTGGTAGGTGGCCTGCAATGGTTGCTTGATTGTGCCGTGATGCTGGCTTTGAGCATGGCCGGGATTGCCATTGCACCGGCCAATATCGCCGGGCGCATCAGTGGTGCCGCGCTCGGTTTCTGGCTCAATGGACGCTACACATTCAGTGACCAGGGTGAGCGTCTTGGTCGACGCCAGCTTATCCGTTTCGTCTTGATGTGGCTCATCATGACCTGGCTCGGTACATGGCTTCTGACCCGAGTGGACAGGCTTTTGGGTCTGCATTGGGCTTGGTTTGCCAAACCGCTGCTCGAAATCCTGCTCGGACTTGTCGGTTTCGTGCTGGCAAGGCATTGGGTATATGCCCGCCAAGCGTGATGGACAGCTGCCGCCGCTTTATCTTTGGGGAATTTGGCAGGCAACTCAAACGGCAAAGTCGGCAAGGTCTTTGGGGTAGAAAGGCATATCGCGGTAGCTGCTGTCGTCCATGCCGAGCACCCAGGTGGTGGCGGCAGCTTCCCATGCCCAATAGCCGTAGAAAGCAACATCGCCCTCACCATGCTGGTTGACATAGGGCTCGCGTCGGCTGGCGTGGTACCACTCGTCGAGGTATTTGCCCATCAGGGCCGGGCGCTTGTCCGGAGTGGCAGCAAATACCTTGAACAGTTTGCGGTAGGGCAGATGGCGGGTGGCTTTGTCCGGTATTGGCCGATCGGGCACCCAAGGTGCGACCAGACGCTCGATGAGGCCATCGTGGATGCCCAGCTCGGCATTGGCATAGTCCAGCAAGGCCATCACCCGGGGCATATGCTGGGCATGGCCGGTCAAAAGGCCGAAGCAAACCAAACGCAAGGCAACAACCCAGTATTCCTCCGAAACCAGCGCCACGTGCGGGGTGATATCGCCGCTGCGGTTTTCCGGGGATTGGTGATAGGCCTTGTGCTGTGTGGCATATTCTTCTGCCCAGTCCATGGCATGTGGCCAGACCTCGGCCAGCAGGCTGACCGGAGCGCCGGCGGAATATTGCAGGCTCAGCCAGTCCAGCGCATCCCAAAGTCGCTGTTGGGTGGACATGACCAAGCCGTATTTAGGGGCGGCCGCCAAATGCAGGGGCAGCTGGATAGTGACCAGCTCAATGCCGCCCAGCTTGTCTTCAAAGCGATCTTTGTAGGTTTGAAAGCGCAAATACGGCTCGCGCCGCCGGGTGAAATTCTCATTGGAGATCTGGCTGGCAAACCAGGCGGCAAAGTCGGGCGAGGGCATGGGTTTACTCCTCAAGTGATTCAACGGGTGCAGTACCTTTCCTTGTACTGACTAGGTCGGGGTTTGCTCCTGGCTCCAAATCCAGAAAGTTGCGCCGTAATCGCTGTTGAGGATTGGGAAGATTTCATCCTGTTGAAAGTAGCGCCGGGATTGAGTGTTGGCAGGGCTGTACCACCAGCCTGTCTGTGGGCAGGGATGGCCGCCGGGGATGCCGTGCGGGGGGATGCGTGTGTGAGGTGTGCCAATGGTCGGCAGGCGAGCAAAGTCGGCAAGGTCTTTGGGATAGAAGGGCATATCGCGGTAGCTGCTGTCGTCCATGCCGAGCACCCAGGTGGTGGCGGCAGCCTCCCATGCCCAATAGCCGTAGAAATTCATGCCGCTGCCTTGGTGCTGATCGATATAGGGCTCGCGTCGGCTGGCGTGGTACCACTCATCGAGGTATTTGCCCATCAGGGCCGGGCGCTTGTCTGGAGTGGCAGCAAATACCTTGAACAGTTTGCGGTAGGGCAGATGGCGGGTGGCTTTGTCCGGTATTGGCCGATCGGGGACCCAAGGTGCGACCAGACGCTCGATGAGGCCATCGTGGATGCCCAGCTCGGCATTGGCATAGTCCAGCAAGGCCATCACCCGGGGCATATGCTGGGCGTGGCCGGTCAAAAGGCCGAAGCAGACCAAACGCAAGGCAACAATCCAGTATTCCTCCGAAACCAGCGCCACGTGCGGAGTGATATCGCCGCTGCGGTTTTCCGGGGATTGGTGATAGGCCTTGTGCTGTGCGGCATATTCTTCTGCCCAGTCCATGGCATGTGGCCAGACCTCGGCCAGCAGGCTGACCGGAGCGCCGGCGGAATATTGCAGGCTCAGCCAGTCCAGAGTGCTCCAAAGCCTGCGCCGGGTGGATGTCATCATCCCCGATTTGCGCGCTTGGTCGCGGTAGCGTGGCAACTCGGAAGTGACCATTTCAATCCCTGCCAAGTGCTCGTTGAAGAGCTCAAGGTAGGCATCATGCTGAAGATGAGGCTCGCGCCGCCGGGTGAAATTCTCCTCGGAGATCTGGCTGGCAAACCAGGCGGCAAAGTCGGGCGAGGGCATGGGTTTACTCCACAAGTGATTCAACGGGGATGACAAATTCGGTGGCGATTTGGTGGCTGGTGACGGGCTTGCGACAGGTGCCTCTGTCGCTGCCGGTAGCATGCTGGTGACGGTTGAGATTGGCACCGACCACGGTGATCACGCTGCGATCGTACGGGCAGTACACCGGCGAGCGCAGCGTCCCTCGGGGGGTACGCTGGGTTTGTGCGCCCAGCTTGAAGTTGTTGCGTTCCCAAGCCCGTACTTTCGGAGGCAGCTCTCGCTCTGCATCTGGGGTCAGTTTCGCGGAACCTATTTTGGCCGCGATCCAGCGGTGACTCATTTGTCTGCCATCGCGGCGGGTATTGCCCAAGGCGCTGCGCAGCCGGCCTTCATCACCCTCGCCAAGATAGGCATCAATGCCATATTGCAGAGCCTGAAAGACTTGTTGTGCGGTTTCCAGCCTGTGGGTTGCCCCTGCCGTGGCTTTGGTATCACTGATGCGATAGCCACGTGGCAGGCGGGGGCTGTGCCACACGTGATCAATACCACGATGGCCGGGTTGTTGCATTTCGTACAGCTGGCCGTGCTGATTGACTTTGCGGCGGCTGTGCTGGCGGCGGACAAAATAATAATCGGCGATATGCTCGCCCGAGACACCGGTCATCTGCCGGCCTAGGTTGCTGCGCTCGCTCTGCCGCCGACTGGCCTGAATCTGCCCGTTTGCCGGAGTGGGGGTGCCGGAGGTGGTGATGCGAACATTGCCCGATGCCGAGCTGCCTGGAGGCGCGCGCCGTGGTGCGGCGGCGGTGCTGCGCACGGTATTGGCTGTGGTGCTGGGCAATGGCATTGCCAAGGTTCGTTGGTGCAAGCGTTGCAGCTCTGTCACTACTTGCCGGATTTGGCGTGTGGCCTGTTGTTCAAGTACGCGTAACTGGCGGATCAAACGCTCGGTGCCGGTGCGCCCCAAAAGCCCCTTCATTGCCCAGTTGTCCAGTGCGGCGATGAGTTCTCGGCTCAGATTCGAGAAGCTCCGGCTTATTTCGTTACCGTATTTTTGCCAGTCAATTTGCCGGAACCATGCGTCGTTATTGCCCCGCAAGCTGTTGGGCAGGGTGTCAAGAATGCGTCCCAGTGGCTTGCCTTGGCGCATCATCATGACGATGTTTTTCAGTGCATCTCCGACCAACGGTACAAGGGCGATTAGTGACAGTACCAGATCCATCCACTTCTGGGGCGAGGCAGGTTCATTGGCCAGTGCATACAGGTTGCGCAGAATGTTGTAAACATCCACTGCCTGCCCGACATAGGGGAGGCAGCCGATAACCAGTGTGACCACCATTTGTGCGCCCGAGCTTCCGCGCCCCTCGATCACCTCCTGTGTCCAAGTGAGGATTTCTCGCAGCGTGTCCTGCTCAGCCCGTTGCAGAGCAGGATTGGCCGGGGGGCTCATGCTTCCGGCTCCCGTGCGTCGGAGTCGCTCAGCAGGATTTCCTCATGCTCGGCTTCCTCATCCTCCGCCTGCAGGGCTTCATCGGCACGCCCTTCAGCTTCTTCTGCGTACTGGTACTGTGCAAGCAAATCTTGATAATCCATTGTGCCCTCGTACAGGGCGGCAATCTCGTCCGGAAAGTAGTTATCCTCCATATATTCAGCCTCTGCCGCAGCGTAGCGCTCAATCGCTTGTGCAGCGTCTTCTGGTGTGCTTGGCCGAAAGCCGTACAGTGGGTTGGTCGGGCGTTCCGGGTATGGAAAGGCTGGGCGTTCATCTTCGCCGAAATACACGGCGCCTGTACCAGGCGGGTTTTCTATGCGGGCACGCCCACGGTCATCGAGCTTGCCCTCGATCTGGGTACCATCATTGAACTCTATGCGATACGGCGCCCCGACCATGGGCTTGAGATCTTCATAGGTATACTCAATCTCCAGTACCCCCGTGCCCCTGCCTGCTGGCAGCGGTGGTAGTACGACATGCTCAACTTGCCCCTCCAGAAAAGGGTGCTGAGAAGCTTTGACAATGAACGTCCCCGGCATCTTGGTCTCCTGTGAGGCATTTCATGGAACCGCTTTGGAGTCTACCCCATCATGACCCTCGTCGTTGCTGCCGATGTTCAGGATTACATTCTTTTGGCGGCTGACCACTACGCAGAGCTCGCAGATTGCCGCGATCCAAGTAGTCGTATTGTTCTGGATAATTATCGGAAAATATATCTGTGGAAGTATGGTGCGCTAACAGCTTCGGGGGATGTGCTTTTGGTGAGCTCTTTCTTCCAGCTCTTTGCGCAGCAAGAAGCCAAGGGGGGAGGTATTGACCTTCTGCGCATTGGCAAGCTTTGCAAAGCATCACGCTGTGCAGGTGGTGCTCCGGCGGAAGATGCCACAGCCAATTTGTTTTTTACCCTGCCCGGGGGGGATGGGTTTGAGCTTCATGCACTCTCCATCGGTGATGCCGTTATCAGGCATGAGGTGATTGCGCCTGTGGGCGCGCAGTTTTCCATGTTGGAGGGAGCAATCCCTGCCGCCCAGTGTCATGAGTTCAATCGGCAATTGTGCCCGGGCTTCATGTTTGCAAGTCAAAAAGACTTTTACCGCTACTGCGGAGAAATCCTGTGTGCGTTTTATCGTGTCAGTGCACAAGCATGCCCGGTGGTAACCGAGTCATTCGATGTTTATCTGCTGAAAAAGCATACCGGCGAAGGCGTGCTCTTGGGGACGTTGCCGGCCGGCAAAATGGTTTCCCTTGGTGCTGTGGATGAGTCGATGGAGCGGTTGTTGGCAAGCTCGGTGATTTGATCGTGCATAAAGGGAGTGAGGCTTGCAAGCCCGGTTTTTGTCGGGATGCGTGTCGGCCTCATTCGTGCGTGGGGTCCGCAGTCGGGATGCGGTGTCTGCCGGGCATATCAGTGATAATGCGCGCTGTGCCGTTTTTGTATTCCGTCCATGCGCATTGATGTCATTACCCTGTTTCCCGATTTCATCCGTCAGGCGGTGGCCTTCGGGGTGCTCGGGCGCGCCTGTGAGCGCGGCCTGTTGCAGGTGGCGGCGTGGAATCCGCGCGATTTTGCCGAGGGTGGTTATCGGCGTGTGGATGAGCGCCCGTTTGGCGGTGGGCCGGGCATGGTGATGATGATCGACCCGCTGGCACGCGCCCTGGCGGCGGCACGGCAGGCGGCGGAGGGGGCGGTGCACGTGATTCATTTGAGCCCGCAGGGGGCTCCGCTCACTCAGGCGCGGGTGCGCGAGCTGGCGCGGATGCCGCGTCTGGCGCTGGTGGCAAGCCGTTACGAAGGCGTGGACGAACGCTT
>JBHADJ010000107.1:0-42175 GCA_041855065.1 Lysobacter sp. | reverse complement strand
GGATGCGGAGGCCTGTTTGGCGTTGAGTACGGCGGCAAGTTCAAGATCGGCGGCAACGGAGTCGCGGAAGGCGCAAATGTTCATGTTGAGCTGCGTGCGCTCGCAGTCGCTCAGCAGCTGCTGCAATTCCTCCACCGGGATCAGCCTGCGGGTGGAAAGGGTGGCCAGAACCTCGGAATCGGACGGGGCCGTCGCGCCGGTGGTTGAAGGGCGGGTGCCCTTGAAAACCCAGCGCCCTTCCCAGCAGTACTGGTCTTTTGCATAGGTCATGTAATCCCGATTGCGGTATTCCACCGCGATGCAGCCGGGCCCGGTCTTGCTGACTTCGCCATCGTTGCGGAAAAGCTCGGCGTCGAGAAAACGCCCCTGGCCTGCGTCGTACACATAAATGCGCTCGCTAATCAGCGCACTGGCACCGGCAGAGAGGCCGCGGGCAAGGATGTCGGGCTTGCCATCGCCGGTGAAATCATCAAGCGTCAGCAATTGGGCGGCCTCATAAGGCGGTGCGCCTTCCTGCCCGTCAATGATTTGGACTTCCCGGCCTTGCGCATCGGCAATGTGGATGCGATAGCTCAAGTCATCGCCGGGCGATACCGAGAGTTGCCAATGCCCGCTTGCCGCTGGCGGAGGGGGCGTCAGCGCCTTCAAGGCGCTGTGCTGACAGGCCGCCAGCGCGAGAACAAGCAAGGGCAGGGCGCGCTTGCTGCATTGCAAATACGAGGGTTGTCTGCCTGCGTGCGGGGTTCCGGTTCTCATTGGTCTTGCCTGTCAATTTGTCACGGATGATTGAGTCTAGCCAAAATCCGTCTGCCGATTGCTTCTACGCCGCGGCAGAAATAGGCGGCTTTCACGATGCGGATGCTTGGCCGGGTCTGTCCTTCTCTGCCCCTGACCCAAGTCAAGGCCGATTGCCCCCGGTTGCGTGGATACTGCTGGCATGAACAGCGCATCTCCTTCGTCATCTCTCTCGCCGCGGCATTTGTTGGCCGCACCGCACCGGCTGCTGTTTTTTGCCGGGGCAAGCAATGTGCTGTTGGCGATGACATGGTGGGCGGCGTGGCTGGTGCATGCACGCTGGGCACCACAGCAGTTGGGCGAGACGGTGTTGTTTCCTGGGTTCGGGCATGCGCTGGTGATGCAGTATCAGGTGTTGCCGCCTTTCATCTTCGGCTTTTTGCTGACGGTATTCCCGCGCTGGATGGGCTTGCCGGAGTTGCGCCGGGCGGCATGGTGGCCGGTCGGAGCCGGGCTTGGCCTCGGGCAGTTGTTCACGCTGGCGGGGCTGGTGATGGCAAGCAAAACACTGCTCCTGACAGGCTTTGCCCTCACGCTCGCCGGCTGGCTGTATGGCGTTTTCCAGTTGGGTCGCCTGCTGCTGGCCGAACGCGCCGCCGGCAAAGGCCCGACCTGGCATGCCTGCTCCTGTTTTGCCGGCCTTCTGTTCGGCCTTGCCGGGCTGTTGCTGCTGCTTTGGCAGCTCGCAGGCGGTAGCGGGTCGGGTATCTTCGCGGCAATCAAGCTCGGTAGCTTCGGCCTGCTTCTGCCGGTGTATTTCAGCGTGGCGCATCGCATGTTTCCGTTTTTTGCCGGCAATGTGGTGGCGGGCTACACGCCTTGGCGGCCATTGTGGCTGCTGGCGGTGTTCTGGCCACTGGTGCTTGCCCATCTGGCATTGGAGCTTGCCCATGCGATGCGATGGCTGTGGCTTGCCGATATCCCGCTGGCGCTGCTTGCTGCGTTCATCCTCTGGCGCTGGTGGCCGCGTGCCAAGGCACCGGTGTTGCTGTGGGTACTGTTCATCGGCTTCGCCTGGCTGCCAGTGGCGTTCGCTCTGTATGCCGGACAAAGCCTCGTGCTGTGGCTGGATGACGAAATGCTACTCGGGCGCGGGCCGCTGCATGCGCTGGTCATCGGCTTTTTCGGCTCGCTGCTGGTGGCAATGGTGACGCGGGTGACGCAAGGGCATTCCGGGCGTCCGCTGGCGATGCCGGCGACCGGCTTGTGGGCCTTTGCACTGGTGCAGCTCGTTGCCCTCCTGCGCGTGCTGGCCGAGGCACTGCCGGACCCGGCCATGTGGCAGGCGCTGGCCGCCTTGGGCTGGCTCGTGGCCTTCCTGCCGTGGGCATTGCGCTCGGCGGCGATTTACTTGAAACCGCGCAAAGACGGCAAACCCGGTTGAGGACAGGGCAGATGATCGCCTATTACCTGCAAATCAAATCCGTGCATGTGCATCTGGCACTCATCTCCATCGCCTTTTTCGCGCTGCGCGGCGGCCTGGCCCTGTGCGGGGCGAGCTGGCCGCGCAAGGCCTGGGTGCGCTATACCAGCTACGGTCTGGATACCTGCCTTCTGACCAGCGCGGCGATGTTGCTGGCAATGCTCAAGGGTGCCGCCTTTGCCCATGGCTGGCTGCTGATGAAGCTCATTCTCTTGCTCGTCTATATCGTGCTCGGCATCGTTGCCATGCGCCCGGGCCTGGCGCGCCCGACCCGCATCACCTGCTATCTCGCCGCACTGGCCGTTGCCAGCCAAATCTACGCCATCGCCCGCAGCCACAGCCCCTGGGGTTGGCTGGCGTGGTTGGGGTAGGGGGAATATCCGGGTGGCCTACAGTTTGGCGCTGAGGGTGAAGCTGCCGAAGGTGGGGCGCTCCTGCTGGCCCTTGAACTCGCGGCTGCGGTGATAGCGGGCGAGGGCGAATTTCCAGCGGCCATGGGTCAGGGCAAGGCCGTAGCCGACATCACCGACCAGATATTTCTTCTCCACGCTGTGGCTGTCGCGGAAGGTGTTGCCATCGAGCGAGATATCGCGCAGCACCAGACGCGCTTCGGTGCTGACAAAGGCATGGATGCTCCAGCCGGGACTGAAGCCGCTGGCTTGCGGGGCACTGTTTTCCCCGCCCGGTCGCACTGGAGAGGTGCCGAAATCGTCGGGGATGCGGTAGCCAAAGCGCAGTTCCATGCCGGTACTGGCCTCGGTTCTGAAGTTGCCCAGCGTGCCGCCGGCATGGCCGATGGCGTCCCAGGCCCAGCCGTCGGCATTGAAGTTGTCATTGCCCGGCCAGCGCCGCTTGCGCTCGTGGGTGAAGCCGATCACCGGTTCGTTGTGCAATTGGTTGTCCCAGCCATTGAAAGTCGGGCTGTGGCTGATTTTGTGGATGGCGCGCTGGCTTTGCTCGGCCAGTGCAGCCGGGCCGACCCAGCCGATGTGCAGCTGATTGGTGTGCATGCGCTGCATGTTGCGGGCGTTGTAGCCGAAGCTCGCCAGAAGCACGCCGGCATAGGGACGATCGTTCTCGATCAGTTCGCTTGGCTCGGGGTCGGACGGTGTGAACATGCCCTGGCCGATGCGCACCACCATGTTCTGCTGATCCGCACCGGGCGGCAGTACCGGCTGCAAATGGTGGTTCATCCAGCGCGCCAGACGCGGCAGGCAAGGGTCGCCGAGAAAGTCCTGGACATTGGGTGAAACCAGCACCAATCCCACGCCGCTGGTATAGCCTTGATCCTGATCTTCGCCACCGAACATGTCGTTGTCGACGCGCAGGTTGACCGTGGGCGGGTGCTGCCGGCGCAGCTCTTGTGTACAGGTATCGGATGCGGCCGATGCCGGCTGTGCGAGCGCGGCACTTAGTGAAAGCAGCAACGTGCGGGACAAAAGCGCGGACATGACGGAGGAGACAGCAATATGGCAGGAGATAGGCGGGGCATCGTTATCGCTCGCTTGCGAAACAGGATCAGCCACGCCAGTTGGCATTGTTTTCCCAGAATGCCACCGCGCGCAGATAGGCATCGCGATCAAGTGCTGTACCAGAGCCCCCTTCGGCAATGCCCAGCGCGTTGCGCATCATGGTGATCGGTGCCATCGGGATTTCTTCCGGACTGCGCGTGTACAGACAGCCGACGATGCCCCAGTCGCCGTCAATCGGGGCGCCCTCCCTGGCCAGTTGCTCGGCACTGTAGAGAATGACGACGAAGTAATCGGCCACGGGCGGTTCCACACCTTCGAACCAGCGAGTCAGTACCGGCAGTTCTTCCCGGTTGCGTGCTTCGTAGCCACTGCGCAGCAGATGGCGGTTTTCCGGCGTGATCGGGATCGTCAGACAGCGGGTGCGGGTCCAGTTGCGGTGTACATGCAAGCGGCAGAACGGTGCATAGCCGGGCAGTACTTTCAGTGGCGGCTCGGCATTCAGCCGGGCGGTGAATGCCTCAGGCGATGTGTCGCGAATGGTATTGGCACGCGCCTGACGCGGAAACAGGCGAGCCTTGGCAAAGGGAGTGAGAACGATGGTCATGTCGGGTATTGCGGTGATTCAGGCGCGAAATGCCTCAAGCCCCATGCCCAGCGCCTGCATTTGCGCCTCGAAGCCGGGATAGGAGGTGGCGACATTGGCGGTATCGCGGATTTCCACCTTGCCCGTGGCCATTTGCGCCAGCACCGCGAAGCTCATGGCGATGCGGTGGTCGGCATGGCTGTGGATGCAGCCGCTGCCGGGTTTGCCGCCGTGAATATCGGCCCCGTCCGCGGTCTGCGTGCAGTGGATGCCAAGCGTCGCCAGCCCGTCGCACATGGCCTGGATGCGGTCGGATTCCTTGACCCGCAGCTCGGCCGCACCGCGCACGCGAGTGATGCCTTCGGCACAGGCGGCAGCGGCAAACAGCACCGGAAACTCGTCGATCATGTCCGGCACCAGTGCTTCGGGCACGTCGATACCGCGCAAAGGGGCATGCCGGACATGCAGATCGGCGACCGCACCGACGGCGCTTTGCCGGATGTTTTCCAGCCGGATGTCCGCGCCCATCGCTTGCAGGGCATGCAGCAGGCCGGTGCGGCGCGGGTCGATGCCGACATGCTCGAGCACCAGTGCCGAGCCGGGGACCAGCGTGGCCGCCACCAGGGCGAAGGCGGCAGAGGAAAAATCGCCGGGCACCTCGATGTCGGTAGCGCTCAAACGCTGCCCGCCAGCCAGCCGCGCCATGCCCGGCCGGTAATCCACTGCCACGCCGAAGGCGTCCAGCATGCGCTCGGTATAGTCGCGGGTCGGATGCGGCTCGCGCACGCAGGTTTCGCCTTCGGCATACAAACCGGCCAGAAGCACGGCGGATTTCACCTGCGCGCTTGCCACCGGGCTGGCGTAGTCGATGCCGCCAAGCCGCGCTGCCGGAGAAATCCGCAACGGCGGCGTGCCATCGTCCCGGCTTTCGATGACGGCGCCCATCTGCGTCAGCGGCGCGGTGACGCGGCGCATCGGGCGGCGGTGCAGGGATTCGTCGCCGCACAGGGTGCTGGCAAAGGGTTGCGCAGCGAGAAGGCCCGCAAGCAGGCGCATCGCGGTGCCGGAATTGCCGCAGTCGAGCATCGCTTCGGGCGCACGCAGGCCATCCACGCCAACGCCATGGACGATGCGCTCACCGGCGCTCGGAGCCTCGATGCGCACACCCATCTGCGCAAAGATGCGGGCGGTGGCACGGGTATCCTCGCCTTCGAGAAAGCCGCGAACATGGGAAACACCATCGGCCAGTGCCGCCAGCATGATGGCGCGATGGGAGATGGATTTGTCACCCGGCACGCGGATGCGGCCACGCAATGGCTGGCCGGCCATCGCATGCCAGTGCTGGCTGGGGGCACTCATGGAATCGCCACCGGATAGGCGCCCAGCAGGCGTACGTCCTGCCCGGTCTGGCGCATTTCCGCCAGCGCCTCGGCCAGCGGCGATTCTTGCGCATGGCCGCTGACATCGATGAAGAAGGCGTATTGCCAAAGCCCGCCATGTTCCGGGCGCGATTCGATCCGGTTCATGCTGATGCCATGCCGTGCCAAGGGTTCGAGCACCTGATACAGCGCTCCGGGGGCATCCTGAATGCTGACCAGAAGCGAGGTGCGGTCATGCCCGGAGGGCGGGAACAATTCGCGGCCGATGACGAGGAAGCGGGTGGTGTTGTCCTGCCGGTCCTCGATCGGCCCGGCGACGATTTTCAGCCCGTACACATGCGCGGCATTGGCACCGGCAATGGCCGCCGCGTCATCGGCATTGCGTGCCCGTCGCGCCGCCTCGGCATTGCTCGATACCGCCTCTTTCTCGCAATCGGGCAAATGCTGGCGCAGCCAGTTGCGGCACTGGCCAAGCGACATGCCGTGCGAATACACCCGCTCGATGTCTTCCAGCCGGCCGGTGCGGGAAATGAGGTATTGGTGTACGCGCAGCTCGACTTCGCCGCAAATCTTCAGCGGCGAGGACAGAAACATGTCGAGGGTGGACTGGATCGTGCCTTGCCCGGAGTTTTCCACCGGCACCACGCCGAAATCGGCATTGCCGGCTGCCACCTCGTCGAACACCTCGGCGATGCTGGCAAGCGGCAGTGCCTTGGCCGAATGGCCGAAATGCTTGTACAACGCCTGCTGCGAGAACGTGCCTTCGGGGCCGAGAAAACCGACCCGCAGCGGCTCCTGCTGCGCCAGACACGCGGACATGATCTCGCGGAACAGCCGCACCAGCACTTCGTTGGAAAGCGGCCCGTCATTGCGATCCACCACTTGCCGCAACACCTGCGCCTCGCGCTCGGGGCGGTAATAGTCCACCGCCGCAGCGAGCTGGCCCTTGGCCTGCCCCACTTGCTGCGCCCAGCGCGCACGCTCGGAAATGAGCGCGGAAATCTGCCGGTCGATGCCATCGATCTGGCTGCGTACCGCACTCAAATCCAGCCCCGGAGTGTCGCCGGGCAGGGCTTGCACGTTGTCGGGAGTATCGTTTTTCTCAGCCATGGTGCCTGCAAAACTCCTGCATGAAGTCGATCAAAGTTTCCACCGCCGTATCCGGCAGTGCGTTGTAGAGCGAGGCGCGGATACCGCCCACCGCCTTGTGCCCTTTCAAGCCAACCAGCCCGCGCTGCTCGGCTTCGGCAAGAAAACGTGCCTCCAGTGCCGCATCGGGCAGGAAGAAGGGCACATTGATGCGCGAGCGCACCGATTTTTCCACCCGGTTGCGATAGAACCCGCCGGAGCCATCCAGCGCCGCGTACAGCCGCGCCGAGCGCTGCGCATGGCGGGTGGCAAAAGCCGCCACGCCCCCTTCGGATTCCAGCCACTCAAGATACAGCCCGAGCAGATACCAGTTCAGCGTGGGCGGGGTATTGAGCATCGATTCGCGTGCCAGATGCGCGCGGTAATCGAGAATCGGCGCCCGGCGCTGGCCTTCGCGCGCCAGCAAGGCACGCCGCACGATGACCACGGTGATGCCGGCCGGGCCGAGGTTCTTCTGCGCCCCGGCATAGATCAGGCCGTAATCGGCCACCTCGATCGGCCGCGAAGCGATGCTGGAGCTGAAATCGGCCACCAGCGGACAGGGGGCCTGAATGCGCTGATTGAGCTCGACCCCGTGGATGGTTTCGTTGGCGGTGACATGCAGATACGCCGCCTTGGCGGAAAGCTGCCAACCGGATGCCGGCGGCACGGCGCAAAAATCCGGTGCCGCGGAGGCGACCACATGCGCATCGACATAAGGGGCAGCCTGTTGCAAGGCCACCTGCCCCCAATGCCCGGTGATGAGGTAATCCGCCCGCGCCCCTGCGGCGGCGAGATTGAGCGGCACAAGCGCCTGCTGCAAGGTGGCACCGCCCTGCATGAACAGCACGGCGTAATCCTCGGGAATGGCAAGCAGCCGTCGCAACCGCGCTTCCACCGCCGCGGCCATGGCCATGAAAGCCGCACCGCGGTGGCTGACTTCCGCTACCCCGGCGCCTTGCCCCTGCCAGTCCAGCAACGCACGCCCTGCCTCGCGCAAGACCGGCTCGGGCAAGGTCGCGGGACCTGGGCTGAAATTGAAAACGCGCTGGGACATGGCAAAGGCGAAGTCGGCAAGTGTGCACTGCAACACAAGCGATGGCGCTTGGCAAGCGCCGACGTGATGCTGGCCGGATTCGACCTGGTGGGGATGGCGCGGCAATCGTCCTGATCGCGATAAACCCCTCGGGCTGAACCTCCTGTTTTCGTGACGGGTGGAGGCGCTTCACATCACGAACAAGGCAGGCCTGAAGCCTGCCTTGTTCGATTTCGTCATGGCATGGTTGGAGGGAGCGGGTGGCTCCCTGCTGCCGGATTCAAGGCTCGGAAAGGGGGCGTTTTTCCGGCTGATTGGCGGCAATGAAGTCGCGTACCTTGGGGTAGACGACGTTGCGCCAGCGGCGGCCGCTGAAAATGCCGTAATGCCCGGCACCTTCGACGGTCAGATGATGCTTGCGTGCTTCCGGCACATTGCTGCACATTTCCAGCGCCGCGCGAGTCTGCCCGGCACCGGAAATATCGTCCAGCTCGCCTTCGATGGTGAGCAAGGCGGTGTCGCGGATGGCGGCCGGTTTGACGCGCTCGCCCCGCACATCCCACAACCCGCGTGGCAGCAGGTATTCCTGGAATACGGTGTGGATGGTCTCAAGGTAGTACTCGGCCGGCATGTCCAGCACGGCGTTGTATTCATCATAGAAGCGACGATGTGCGGCCGCGGTTTCCTGATCGCCGCGGATCAGATCCTGATAGTAATCCCAGTGCGACATGGCATGGCGCTCGGGGTTCATGGCGATGAAGCCCATGTATTGCAGAAAGCCCGGGTACACCTTGCGGCCACGTCCGGGATGGTTGGACGGCACGGTGTGGATGAGGTTCTGCTCGAACCAGGACAGCGGACGCTTCATGGCCAGCGAGTTGACGGCGGTGGGAGACTGGCGGGCATCGATCGGTCCGCCCATCATCACCAGCGAGCGCGGGGTCGGCTCGCCACGGGCAGCCATCAGCGAGACGGCGGCCAGCACCGGCACGGTGGGTTGGCAAACACTCATCACATGCAGGTTTTCCGCGCCGATGTGGCGGATGAACTCCTCGATGTAAGCGACGTAATCATCCAGATGGAAGGCGCCGGCTTCCTTGGGCACCATGCGGGCATCGGTCCAGTCGGTGATGAACACCTTGTGATCCTTCAGCATGGTTTTGACCGTATCACGCAGCAGGGTGCTGTGATGGCCGGACAGGGGCGCGACGATCAGTACGGTGGGGTCATCCTTCATTCCGGCAAGGCCGTCGGCCTGATCGTGGTAGCGCTTGAAGCGAAGCAGCCGGCAGAATGGTTTTTCCAGCGCCACCCGCTCGACGACCGGAATGGCGATGCCATCGACTTCGATCTCGTGGATGTTGAACTCGGGTTTCTCGTAGTCCTTGCCGATGCGATGGATCAGCTCGTAACCGGCAGCAATCCGCTGCGAGCCGGGCAGGCTGGACAGCCAACTTCCCGGCGCGGTGTACATCTTGGCGACGGCTTCCGACCAGTAGGTCAGCGGTGCCATCCAGGCACGGGCATTTTCTTGCATCTGATAGAGCAGCATGAGGCTCTCCGAAAGGCGATTGTTGCGATGCAGCATAGCGCAATTCGAGGCGGATTTCGAGCCTGCACTGCGGGATGGCCGGGCAGTTGCTGAAGGAAAGATCTCTCAACGTCCGGCCGGCTGGGCAAGTTCCAGTGCGGCAGCGTGCGCCAATGCATTGGCGGGCAGCCAGCAATGATTGCCGAGTGACACAAGTCCGGCGCGGGCAAAACGCTGCCGATACCAGCGCGCGGGCCGCAGCTGGAGATTGTGCTGGTCGCCCAGGATTTCATCGCCTTGGCAATACGTTTCCAGATAAGCGATGCCGGCCGTCAACTCGGCAAGGCCGGGCAGGCCGCGACCGATTTCGCGTGCGTCCAGATAGTGCAGGACATCGCAACAAATCAGCAGATCGACCGGTGCACAGGGGCGCAGATAGCGAAAATCGGCGAAGCGGGCGTAATGCAGATTGCGTTGCCGGCCAAATTTGGCGATGACGTATTCGCTGCTGTCGAAGCCGATGTAGTCGATGTCCGGGCGCAGTTTGAGCAGCGGGGCGCGCCAGCGGCCTTCGCCGCAGCCAATGTCGAGCACGCTGCGAATCGGGCGTTCCAGATGGTATTCGGCACAGGCAACGGCCAGCGCCACCTTGCGGGCAAGCCGCGCGGGGCTGTTCAGCCCGCTTTGCCGATACCAGCGGTCGAAATATTCATGATCATATGCCTTGTCCATCGTGGCATCCTATCGCGCTCCGTGCCGAGGGCAATCCCGATGACAATCATTTGGCTCAAGACTTTCCACCTGGTGTTCGTGATCGGCTGGATGGCCGCGCTGTTCTATCTGCCGCGCATTCTGGTCAATATCGTGGAAGTGGGTGACGTACCCGTGGTGCGCGAGCGGCTGCTGTTGATGGGACAGCGGTTGTCGCGTTTTGGACAGATGATGTTCGGTCTGGCGTTTGTGCTGGGTTTCGTGCTGTGGTGGATGCGAGGATTCAGCGGCGCTTTCATGCACCCCAAACTTGCCTTGGTGGCATTGTTGCTGGCGTACTCGGTATGGATGGGGCGTCTTTTGCGGCGTGCCGCACAGGGGGGGACATTGCCTTCGGCCAGAGGATTGCGCCTTCTCAATGAATTGCCGCTGCTGGCGCTGGTGCCGATTCTTTGGTTGGTGCTTGCCAAGCCCTTCTGAGTGCCGTTGGCGGGTCGGCGGCGGGAGGTGAGTCTCGTGCCGCAAGCGCATCCCCGCGGCTTGGCGCCGGGGGAATGGCTCTCGCTGTGATGTTGTCGTCTTATCCGGGTTTGCGGCGGGTCGGGATGGTGATGTTGCACAGATCAATGTGTCCGGCACGGTGCTTGTACCAGTCATCACGACGATTGCGGCGTGCTTCCACCGCCTCGGCAAATTCTGCCGAATCGGTACGCATCACTTGCAGCGGTATGCGATCGGCTTCGGGGACATCGCTGCCAAGCCGGATGCGGGCAATCGGCGTAAAGCGTTTTTCGTCTTCATAAAAGCCCATTGGCTCGGGGCCGCGCGGGATCACGCTGAGATATTCCATGCCGAGCAGTACGCGCCCGACGCTGGTGATGTTGCGATCCAGCCCACGCGGCGCTTGACCTGTGACCACGTAAAGCTCGGCCCCTTGGCTGCTGTCGGCTTCGTTGTTGCGGCCGGCACCGAGCGTGGCATAACAATGGGCAAGCCAGGCCTTGCCTTCGGCACTTTCCCGCGCAGCGGGAAAACCATCGACGAAGCCGACTTGCGCCGCCCAGCCATCGGCATCGGGCAGCTTCACGAAAGCCAGCCCGCTGGCGGGACGCTCGAACTCGGCCGGCAGAGCCGTTTTGGCCCCGGCCGGGAAAGGCTTTTTGCGTGCCGGATCATCGGTATGGGCATCGCCAAATTGCACGACGAAATTGTCTTGCGAGCGATAGATATGCGTGCCGTCCCAGAAGCCGCCCTGTGCCAATGCGCGAATATTGGCGACGTGAGCCGGGGCAAATTGTGGAGCCAGCTCGATGATGGCAAGCCGACCATCGCCAAACTCCATGTACAGGAGATTTTCCGGTGACGGGGTGCGCCAGGCGCTGTCCGGTGCGCTAGCGATGATTTCGCTGCTGCTGCGATAGGGGCGAGCTTGCGGATCGTCTGCCTGAGCAATGGCAGGGGCGGTGGCAAGAATGGTGGCAAGCGCGGTGGCAAGAGATTTCATGACAATTCCCGGCATTCGGAGTGATGGTGTGAGCATAGGCCAAAACCGGGTATCCGGTAAGCCGCATGGCGCGGATGCAATTCCGGGTGGGCAGGCAGGTGGCGATGCTTGCTCATTGCCGGTAAACGGCGGGACAGCCAGACAGAGGACACCGAATGCGGTTGCCTGCCGGAAGCGCCGTCCGGCAGGCAATGTTGTCATGTGTGTCGGTGCGCTGACCAGACAAATGGTTTGCCGGATGGGGCGTTACACCGCCTCGAAGATGCCGGCAGCGCCCATGCCGGTGCCGATGCACATGGTGACCATGCCGTATTTCTGCCGTTGCCGGCGCAGGCCATGGACAAGTGTGGCGGTGCGGATTGCGCCGGTGGCACCGAGCGGGTGACCGAGTGCGATGGCACCGCCCAATGGATTGACGCGGGCAGGATCGAGCGCGCAGTCCTGGATCACTGCCAGTGCCTGGGCGGCAAAGGCCTCGTTGAGTTCGATCCAGTCAAGCTGATCCTGCCGCAGGCCAGCCTGCTGCAATGCCTTGGGAATGGCGGCCACGGGCCCAATGCCCATGATTTCCGGTTTGACGCCTGCCACGGCAAAGCTGACAAAGCGTGCCAGCGGGGTCAGGCCGTAGTTGTTGATAGCGCGCTCGGAGGCAAGCAGGATCGCGGCGGCACCATCGCTCATTTGCGAGCTGTTGCCGGCAGTCACTGTGCCGCCGAACTGGCCGTTGCGAAATACCGGCTTGAGTTTGGCAAGGGCCTCCAGCGTGGTGCCGGGGCGCGGCCCCTCATCACGCTCGGCAAGACGGGTATGGGTGTCGATGCGCTGCTCTGCCAGATTGGGCTGCCGCTGGATGACCGGGAATGGAGTGATTTCGTCGACAAAATCGCCGCGCGCTTGGGCGGCGAGGGCTTTCTCGTGGGAGGCCAGTGCAAAGGCATCCTGCGCTTCGCGGCCAATGCGCCATTGTTCGGTCACTTTTTCGGCGGTAATGCCCATGCCATAGGCAATCGCGGTGTTCTCGGTCGTGGCGAACACGTTGGGCGAGAGTGCCACTTTGTTGCCCATCATCGGCACCATGCTCATGGACTCGGTACCACCGGCCAGCATCAGGTCGGCCTGACCCAATTGAATTTGCTGGGCGGCAAGTGCCACGGCTTGCAGTCCGGAGGCACAGAAGCGGTTGATGGTTTGTGCCGCCACACTGTCGGGCAGGCCAGCCAGCAGCACGCCGATGCGAGCGACGTTCATGCCTTGCTCGGCCTCGGGCATGGCACAGCCGATGATGGCATCGCGGATTTGCTGCGGATCAATGCCCGGTGCCTTGGCTACCACGCTGCGCAGTACATGGGCGAGCAGCTCGTCCGGGCGGGTGTTGTGGAACATGCCCTTGGGGGCCTTGCCGACCGCGGTGCGGGTGGCGGCGACGATGTAAGCGTCCTGAATCTGTTTCATGCTCGTATCCTCAGTTGCGCAGGGGCTTGCCGGTTTCCAGCATGTGGGCAATGCGTGCCTGGGTGTTTTCCTGTTTTGCCAGTGCAACGAAGTGCTGGCGCTCAAGGCGCAGCAGCCAATCCTCGTCCACTTCGGCATGACGATCGACCTCCCCGCCACACAGCACGGTGGCGATGCGGGTGGCGATTTCCTCGTCGTACTGGCTGATGAAGCGCCCTTCGCGCATGTTCACCAGCAGCATGCGGAAGGTCGCGATGCCGACGTCGCCGGCCACGCGGATGTTGCGTGCGGGCAGCGGCGGGCGATAGCCGCCTTCGGCCAGTGCGCGTGCCTCCTGCCTTGCCACATGCAAAAGCTCGAAGGCGTTCATCACGATGCGATCGTCTGCGCGCAGCAGGCCAAGCGCCTTGGCTTCCAGCGCGGAGCTGGATACCTTGGCCATCGCTGCGGCTTCGAAGCCGGGCTTCAGCGCCGCGAACAAATCCATCCCGGTGGTGGCGGTCTGTGCGGCACGGCGCGCGAATTCCTTCAGGCCACCACCGGCCGGCAGCAGGCCGACGCCAGCCTCGACAAGGCCGATATAGCTTTCCAGATGAGCCACGGTACGTGCCGCGTGCATCTGGAATTCGCAGCCGCCACCCAGTGCCAGGCCGCGCACGGCTGCCACCACCGGTACCAGGGAATACTTGATGGCCTGGCTGGTACGCTGGAAATTGGCGACCAGTGCTTCGAAGTCATCAAGCTGGCCGGCCTTGAGCAAGCCCAGCGCACCGGCAAGATCGGCACCGGCGGAGAAGGTATCGCCGTGTTGCCAGATCACCAGCCCTTTGTATTCGTGCTCGGCGATGCGGATGGCCTCCTGCACACCGTCGAGCACATGATCGTTGACGGTATTGAGCTTGGTCTTGAAGCTGAGCACGGCGATGTCGTCACCGGCATCGGCCCACAGGCGCACGCCTTCGTTTTCCCAGCGGGTTTGACCGGGAACGCTTGTCTCGGCCAGGATCGGATCGGGGAATCGCTGGCGCGCATACACCGGCAGTGCCGAGCGGCCGACAAAGGCATCGCGTGCCGGGCTGTAGCTGCCGTCGGCACGATGCACCGCATCGTTCTTCCGTACCCAGTCGGGTAGCGGTGTCGAGCTCATGGTGCGGCCTGCGGCAATGTCCTCGGCAATCCAGTCGGCAACTTCCCGCCAGCCAGCGGACTGCCAGGTTTCAAATGGCCCTTGCTTCCAGCCATAGCCCCAACGGATGGCAAGATCGACATCGCGTGCAGTTTCGGCAATCTCGCCAAGATGGCAGGCGGCGTAGTGGAACAGATCGCGGAACAGTGCCCAGACGAACTGCGCCTGCGGATGATTGCTGGCGCGCAGGGCGGCAAATTTGCGCACGGGGTCTTTCTCTTTCAGGATGGCCACCACCTCGGCATCGGCGAGCGGATTGCTGGGGGCATAACCGCCCTCTTCAAGGCGCAACACCTCAATGATCTTGCCTTGCTTGCGATAGATACCCGCACCACTTTTCTGTCCCAACGCACCGTGCTCGATCAGTCTGGCGAGCCAGTCGGGTGTATTGAAATAACCATGCCAAGGGTCGTCGGGCAGCGTGTCGTGCAGGGTCTTGATCACGTGCGATAGGGTATCGAGTCCGACCACGTCGGCGGTGCGATAGGTGGCCGATTTGGGGCGACCAAGCAAGGGGCCGGTCAGAGCGTCGACGGTATCGAAATCAAGGCCGAAGCATGCAGTGTGGTGCAGGGTGGCGAGGATGGAAAACACGCCGATGCGATTGCCGATGAAGTTCGGCGTATCGCGTGCCACCACAACGCCTTTGCCGACCTCGCTGGTGAGAAATCGCTCAAGCCCGGCCATGATCGCCGGATCGGTATGACGGCTGGCAATCAGCTCGACCAAATACATGTAACGGGGCGGGTTGAAGAAGTGCACGCCGCAAAAACGCGGACGCAGAGCCGCGGGCAACACCTCGGCCAGGGTATTGATGCCAAGCCCGGATGTGTTGGAGGCCAGCACGGCATGCGGGGCGATGTGCGGGGCGATTTGACGATACAGCGACTGTTTCCAGTCCATGCGCTCGGCAATCGCTTCGATGACGAGATCGCAGTCGGCAAGCTTGCCAAGATCGGTGGCGTAGTTGGCCGGCACGATGGCCTGGGCGAGGGTTGGCAATGCCAGCGGCGCGGGCGAGAGTTTGCCGAGCTGGGCAATGGCTTTGTGGACGTTCGCATTCGGCTGTGCACCTTCGGCCGGAAGGTCGAACAGCAGGGTGTCGATGCCGGCATTGACAAGATGCGCGGCGATCTGCGCGCCCATGACGCCGGCACCGAGAACGGCGGCGCGGCGGATCAGCAGTTTTTCGGACATGACAAGCTCCCGTGGTTTGCAGTGTTCGATGGAGGGGCGTGGCGGTGTCAGTGCCAGGCACCGGCCCGGAATCTCATCTCGACGCACCGAACAGGCAGGTGCGCCGGGATGTGGCTCGACTTTAACAGGGGGTGCTTGGACAATGCCAGCAACGGTGAGCCGGGCACTTTGTCAGGCGTCAGGTGGACGCGGGGTGTCCGCGTATACTGGAAATCCCGAGGCCATGCAGCATGCAATGAATCAGCCGCCACCGCTTCCATTTTCTGCCCGTAAGACCGAGCCGAAAATCGTGCCGCCGTTGTTGCAGGAAGTGCGCCATGTTCCCGAGTTCTCCGGTCGCACGGGCGAGTTTTTCGGCATCTGGATTGTCAATCTGATTCTCAGCATAGTGACGCTCGGAATCTACTCGGCTTGGGCCAAGGTGCGGGTCGAGAAGTACTTTTACGGCAACACGCGCCTTGCCGGTGCCGTGTTCGAGTACACCGCCAATCCGATCGCCATTCTCAAGGGGCGGCTGATTGCCTATGCGGTGCTGTTGCTGCTGAGCATCAGCTCGTATTTCTTTCCACTCGCCTACTTGTTGCTGGTTATCCCGATCGTGCTGGGCATGCCGGCCTTCATCGTGCTGAGTCTGCGTTTTCGTGCCCGCAATTCGATGTGGCGCGGAATACGCTTTCACTTCGATCAGTCGGTGGAAAGTGCCTACATGCCGTTTTTCCTCTGGCGTCTGGTATCCAGTGTTTCGATGGGACTGCTTTCGCCCCTGGTCCAGCAAAAGCAGCAGGAATTCGTGGTTTGGGGGCATCGATACGGCACCAAACGTTTCCGCTTCAATGCCGATCTCGGGCATTACTACAGGCACTTTCTGAAGGCATTGTTCATTGGTGCGATCGTTACGCTGTCGTTGATGCTGGTTGGCATGCTGCTGATGCCCTTGGCTTTCATTGGCAGGAGCAGCGCCGATATGAGCGAGTCGGTGGCGCAACTTTTCATCGGCGCACTTCTTGGCGGGGTTGCCGGGATATATCTCAGTATTTTCGTGTTGTTGGCCTGCCTGCGGGTCTGGTATACCAATTTGCTCTGGAAAAACACCTCGATCGGCACGCATCGTTTCGAATCCAGCTTGCGCGCCCGGGATGTGCTGTGGATTTATTTCAGCAATGGCGTGTTGGTGCTGCTTACCCTCGGGCTTGCCATTCCATGGGCAATGATCCGGCTGGCACGCTATCGTGCTGAACACTTTGCCTTGCTGGCACTTGGCAGTCTGGATGGCTTCATCGCCAGTGCCGATCATGAGGAAGGCGCGGCAGCGGCCGAGCTTCTTGATGCGCTGGAGGACTCTTTTGACACAGGAATCGACATTGGCATCTGAGTGGCTGCAAGGCCAGTGGCAGGATGGCCGTTCAAGCCGTCTGCGTCCGGTGCGAGTATCGCGGGACGGCACCTGGTTGCGTGCGCAGGCGGAGGACTGGCCACCGCAGCGCTGGGATTTCCATGCGGTTGTGATCAGTCCGCGTCTGGGACGCACGCCGCGGATCCTCAAGCTGCCCGATGGTGGCCGAATCGAAGTCCCGGACAGCCCATTGCTGACGCAATGGTTTCCCTCGCCGCCAGGACGAATGGAGCGTATTGCCGACTGGTTGGAGCGACGGCGTCTGGCGATTGCGGCTTCGGCCATACTGACCCTCGCGCTGGTGGTGGGCATGATTCACTCGGGTCTGCCGTGGCTGGCCGGGCGGGCAGCCGAGCGAATGCCGACATCCGTGGAAAAAGCCGTCAGCGATCAGGCGGTTCTGATGCTTTCCAGCAATCTGTCGGCCTCAAAGCTTCCGGCACGCCAGCAAGTTCGGCTGAATGCGGCGTTTCGTGCACTGGTGGCTGACGAGCCGCGAGCCGAGCAGATGCGCCTGCATTTTGTCGATGCGCCAGCCATCGGTGTAAATGCGTTTGCGCTGCCGGACGGGCGCATCTACATCACCGATCAACTGGTGGAAAAGCTGGATTCGGAAAATGCCGTGCTGGCGGTGCTGGCTCACGAGGCCGGTCACCATGTGCATCGACATGGCATGCGATCGGCGATCGAGAGCAGTTCGATATTCGTGTTGGCTGGCATCTTGCTGGGCGATGTCAGCGGTTCATCAATGCTGGTGGCGCTTTCGGGGGCGTTGCTTGCCAACGGTTTTTCGCGCGGCCACGAGCGCGAGGCGGATGACTATGCCTTTGCATTGCTCAAGCGGCACGGGCGCTCGCCACTGGATTTTGCGTTGGCGATGCGTCGCATGGAGGAGGGTGAACATCTGCCTGCGAGCAGTGTGCTGGACTACATCTCCACCCATCCGGCCAGTCCCGAGCGCATCGAGGCTGCGCAAAAGGCGGCGCAGCCGTGAAATCAGCAGCGGTGATATCCGCCCGATGCGCAAAGCTGCATCGGGCGGCAGGCAGTTCATCGTGGGTGATGATTACCAGACCTTGAAGCGATCGGCTTCGGGAAGGCTCATCGGTGCATCTGCCGCGCATTGCCATGTGCTGGCGAACGTCGGCAATTGGCTGAGCGGGATGTTGGAACGCCAAAGACCGGGTGGCTCACTGCTGCTGGCCGCAAAGAAAGCGGTTGCGGGCGGGCTCATTTGTTGTGGCCACAGACGCGCCCACGCCGAGTGAAAGGCTTTTTGTTCTTCATCGCCGGCGCTTGGCAGTGCCAGATTGAGGGCACGGGCAGCAAGTTCCAGTCCGGATATGTCGTTGAGTGCCTGTGCGCTTACTCGCTGACCATCAATCTTGACGGTTTCGAGCTGAGGCCAGGATTGGCGTGCATACAGCGAACCGGTGCGGGCAAGCAGAGTGTTCCAATGGCTGACGTCGGCCGGGCTCCACCAGTCGCGGATATTGCCAGCCGCATCGACATGACGGCCGGCCTGGCTGACGGCACGGGTCAGCTCATGCCCGACCAGTGCGCCAAGGCTGCCGTAGTGATTGGCCGCCGGCTGTGCCAGATCAAGCACCGGTGATTGCAGGATGGCGGCGGTAATGATGAGGCGATTGTGTGCCGGGTCATAGGTCAGAGCCGGCTGCTGAGGCAGCACGTCCCAGCGTCTGGCGGCGTTGTGGCGGCCGATGCGGCGCATTTCCTCGCGATGCCGCCAGGTCGAGGCGATCAGCATGTTGCCGCCGAAGCTGCCGCGTCCCATTGGCTGGATGGTGTAGTCCAGATCACGTGCCGGGGTGCCGACTTCGATGCGCAGGGCAGCCAGTTTGCTGCGGGCCTCGTTCTTGGCCGTCTCGCTCATCCAGCTGCTTTGCACGGCCTGTGCAAGGGCATCGCGGATATGGCCGCCGACGTCCACTGCGCGTTGACGGGTGGCCGAAGGCAGATAACGACTGGCGTATTCCCTGCCGAGCATCGGGCCGGCGGCAAGGTTGATGGCGTCAAGTGTCTGCTTCCATTGCGGTGCCGGGGCGGCGAGCCCCTGCAGCAGCTTGCCACGAAATTCGAAATCGGCCGTGCGGAAGGATTTGGACAAATACGGCGCCATCGCGCTGCCGACCTGATAGCGCAGATAGGCTTTCCACTGCTCGGGGCGCACACTGCGCAGAAGTGCGTCGATTTGCTGGAACATGGCCGGGTCGGCAATCGAAACCACGTCATCCTGGACGCCCTGTGCGGCAAGGAACTCGGCAAGACGCAGGTTGCGGTATTGCTTGGCAAGTCCGACGGTGGGTGTGGGGGCGTAATTGGCACGGGCATCGGCAAGACTTTCGAGCGGACGAGCAAGTCCGGCAAGGCGTGTTTCCAGCTCGAAGATGGTTTGAGTATCGGCTGCCAGTTGTTCGGCGGGTGTGCCAGTCAAGGTGAGGATTTTTTCCACGTAGACGCGGTAATGCCCCATCAGCTCGAGTGTTGCCGGATCCTGACGGGTATAGAAGGCCGGATCCGGAAGAACCGTACCCCCTTGACTGAAATAACCGATATGCCGATCCAGTGAGGAAAGATCGATATCGGCGCTGAAATTGAATACCACCGGAATACCGACCTGGTGCAGTGCGGCGATGGCGGCAGGGACGTCACGGCTGCGGCGGATGGCATTGATGCGATCAAGCAATGGCGCGATCGGGCGTGCGCCATCGGCTTCGATGGCGGACTCGTTCAGCCCGCTGGCCCAGAAGTCCCCGAGCAGTTTCTGCACGTCGTTCTGAGGCGCCTGCATGGCGGCATCCAGCAGGTCGCGCTGCTGTTGCTCGCTGCGTGCGACCAATTGTCCGAGCGCCGTGGTGCTGGCAATACCGGGCGGTGCCGGGACGGCAGCAAGCCAGGCTGCATTGGTGGCACTGTAAAAATCCTTGCATTCGGCACTTATTTCCGGCACGGGTGGCGGCGGCGGGGCAGACCGGGCCCGGCGGCGTTGGGCATGGGCATCGGGAAGAACGAAGCAGGTGCCGACCAGAACGAGCAGGGCAGCGGCAAGGGGTTTGACAGTGGGCATGGGAGAGCGCGGCAAGATTGAAACCGGGCAAGTCTACCCTACCGCGGGGGCCGTCCTCTCGCTGTCGGACGGCAAGCCTTCATGGGGGCGAAAAACAAAAAAGGAGGCCGGAGCCTCCCGCCACGATGATGTGTGGCTTCGAATCCGGCAACGCCGGAGGACGTGTTGTAGCAGGCGCCATGATAGCGACTGACAACACTTAATGCAATACTTTAAGTTGTGCGACTCAAGTTAATGATTTTGTTTCAATTTTCTTGCTTGGTTCCGTCCAGAAGTTGCTTGCGCTTGCTTTCCCGGCGCCACGCGCGTGGCTGTTGGTGTTCGTTGTTGAACAGGGCGCTCTCCCAGCCGCCATAGCTGGGATTGGGCAGCATGAACCAGCGTTGCCCCCAGTACGCTGCATGCTGCTCGACCAGTTGCTGGCGCTCGAAAGGCCGGTTGTGTGGGACTTCGAGGAAGTCACCGAGTTGATCGCCCAGTTGCATCACGATGCGGTAATGCTGCGAAGCCAGCAGGCGGCGGCAGCGCTTCTCGCTGCGTTTGCCGGTACAGCCGGGAACTTCGAGGCCCAGACCAAAGAATACTTGCTCATCCTTGACAGGCAGGCCGACCGCACGCAGGTTCTGCAAGGTGGCGGCTTTGCTTTGCTCGCTGCGGTTGGAGACATACAGCAGGGTGATGCCGCGTGCCTGGGCCTCGCGGGCAAAGGCGACGGCGCCCGGGATGGCACGGGCGGCGGCTTCGCCCACCCAGTCTTCCCAGCTGGAGTCGTGATACTCGCGGCCGGTGGAAATCAGCCGTGCCTGATAAGGGGAGTTGTCGAGCACGGTTTCGTCGATATCCACCACGATGGCTGGCGGCAGATTCGGATCATCGCTGCCGCGCTCGCTCGGAAGCAGTGCATCGCCTGGGGTGGCAAGTGCCGTATCCAGCTGGGCAGTTGCGGCACGGTACACGCCTTCGACAACGGCCGTGTATTCGGCTGAGCGCTGCATCCACAGCACCGCATTGAGGTTGTCGTCGGCAGGGACATGGTGAGCCGACAAGGGGGCGGCATCTTTGCCGGTGGTTTGGCAGCTGACCACCAGGAGGGCGGCCAGCGCCAGTGCCGATGCTTTGAGTGGATGTGTTGCCATGTTCAGCGGTGCAGTTCGGAGAATAGCGGATCCTGGTCGATTTCCAGAATGTCTCTGGCATAGGGACGAAGCTCGGACGAGATGCTGTTCATGCTGCCGACCAGATACAGATCCACGCCCTCGGATTCCACCAGGTACTGCACGGATTCCTGAAAGTCGCTGTCGCCTCCGCACAGCACCAGTTTGTCCCAGTGCTTGACCTGGAAGGAGCGCATCATGTGGAAGATGAGCCCGACGTCCACGCCTTTTTGTTGCTTCAGTTCGTAATGCAGTTCGGGATTGTCCGGATGCAGCACCGGCCCGCCGCCCATTTGCTGGGGCCAATACAGTTTCTTGCGGGAGAACGAGTACAGTTTGACGCGCAACCCCGGCCCGCGTGGTGGTGGCAGGGTGAGGTAGTTGTTGAAGGCGCTTGCGCCTGAGGAGGACTCATCATTGGCATTGAAGAAGTAGGCCTCTGTAATGCGATCGTTGAGTATTTCCTCGATTTTTCCGCGCAACTTGGAGTAGTCCATTTGCCCGGGATAGCACTTGTAGATGAAAGAGCCGTCAACAAACCAGCCAACCGACATGAAAACCTCTTGGAAAAAGCAAAATAAAGAAAGATAAAACGCTGCATGTTGGACATGCGGCGTGACATTGTAGTCGGAGTGAGCGGCAAAGGCTCAGTATTCGTCGCCAAACCCTTGCGTGATGCCGGAGGCTGCCTGGGCAGGCTTGAAGGTATCGGCGTAGGGATCGTGCTCGCCGGCATGTCCTTCGGTCAGGCGGAACTTGAGCGCCAGAGCATCGCGCGAGTCGGCAGCACGCAGGGCTTCTTCCATGCCGATCCGGCCTTCCTTGTAAAGGGCAAACAGCGCTTGATCAAAGGTCTGCATGTGCTCGGCAAGGGACTCTTCCATCGCCGGCTTGATCTTGTGCACCTCGCCGCGTCGCATCAGGTCGCGGATCAACGGGGTGTTCAGCAGCACTTCCACTGCCGGCAGGCGCTTGCCGTTCACACCCTTGACCAGACGCTGCGAAATGATGGCCTGCAGATTGAGCGACAGGTTCATCAGCACGTTCTTGTGGGCGGTTTCGGGGAAGAAGTTGAGAATGCGCTCAAGTGCCTGATCGGCGTTGTTGGAGTGCAGAGTGGCAAGACACAGGTGGCCAGTTTCGGCAAAGGTAATGGCCGCCTCCATGGTGGTGGCATCGAGAATCTCGCCGATGAGAATCACGTCGGGCGCTTCGCGCATGGCGTTCTTCAGCGCGTTGTGAAAGCTCTGAGTGTCAATCCCGACCTCGCGCTGATTGACCAGCGAACGCTTGTGGCGGTGCAGGAATTCGATCGGATCCTCGATGGTGAGGATGTGCCCGCTCATGTGCGTGTTGCGATGGTCGATCATCGAGGCCAGCGTGGTCGACTTGCCCGAGCCGGTGGAGCCGACCACCAGCACCAGTCCGCGCGGTGCGGTGATGACATCCTTCAGCACTTCGGGCAAGTGCAGATCCGAAATGCTGGGAATATCGGTGCGGATGGCGCGAATGACCATGCCCACATCGCCGCGTTGGCGGAACACGTTGACACGGAAACGCCCCGCTTCGGGGATGGTGATGGCCATGTTCATCTCCATCTCCTTCTCGAACTGGGAAATTTGCTCGTGATCCATCAGCGAATAGGCGATTCGCGATACCAGCTCGCCCGGCAAGGGTGTGGTGCCCAGAGCGTGCAAGCGTCCCTCAACTTTGATGTGAATGGGCGCGCCGGTAGAGAGAAACATGTCCGAGCCATGCTTCTCCATCATCAGTTTCAGAAAATGTGCGATATCCAAGAGAGTCCCCCAAAGACAAGTCCCATCCGGCGGGTGCGGGTGGAAAGCAGGCTATTTTTCGCATGTTGAGGGATTTGACGCAAGTTGCAGGTTGGTTGAGTGACGTTGTTGCAGGGATGCGTGCAGACCCGGACTGCGGCAACGGCACTCAAGCCGCGCAAAAAGTGCAAGAACGCTGCCTATCGCCGCGATAGCCACAATCCATCGGCGCGGCGGGCGCGAGGCGGTAAAATGGCCGCCTTTCCACAGCACAGCCCGCCCATGCGCCAGCCAGTTTCGATCAAGCAGGAAGATTTCATCCAGTCCGTTGCCGACGCGCTGCAATACATCAGCTACTACCATCCGGTGGACTACATCAAGAACCTTGCCGCCGCCTACGAGCGCGAGGAGTCGCCGGCCGCGAAAGACGCGATGGCGCAGATTCTCATCAATTCGCGCATGTGCGCCGAAGGCCACCGCCCGATCTGCCAGGACACCGGCATCGTCACCGTGTTCCTTGAAATCGGCATGGATATCACTTGGCCGGATGCCACCATGGGCATCGAGGAGATGGTCAACGAAGGCGTGCGCCGCGCCTACAACGACCCGGACAACAAGCTGCGCGCCAGCGTGCTGGCCGACCCTGCCGGCAAGCGCAAGAACACCGGCGACAACACCCCGGCCGTGGTCAACATGAAGATGGTGCCGGGCAATACCGTGGACGTGATTGTCGCGGCCAAGGGCGGCGGCAGTGAGGCCAAGAGCAAATTCGCGATGCTGAACCCGTCCGACTCGATCGTCGATTGGGTGCTGAAAACCGTGCCGACCATGGGCGCCGGCTGGTGCCCGCCGGGGATGCTTGGCATCGGCATCGGCGGTACCGCGGAAAAAGCCATGCTGCTGGCCAAGGAAGCGCTGATGGAGCCGATCGACATCACCGAGCTGAAGGCCCGTGGCGCACAAAACCGCGTCGAGGAACTGCGTCTTGAGCTGTACGACAAGGTCAATGCGCTCGGCATCGGCGCACAAGGCTTGGGCGGGCTCACCACCGTGCTCGACATCAAGATCAAGGACTACCCGACCCACGCGGCCAACCTGCCGGTGGCGATGATCCCCAACTGTGCCGCCACCCGCCACGCCCACTTCACGCTGGATGGTTCCGGCCCGGTGATGCTGGATCCGCCGTCGCTGGCCGACTGGCCGGAATTGACCTACGACGCTTCCAAGGGCAAGCGGGTAAATCTTGATACGGTGACAAAAGAAGAAGTCGCCACCTGGCAGCCCGGCGATGTGCTGCTGCTTTCGGGCAAGCTTTTGACCGGGCGCGATGCCGCGCACAAGCGCATGACCGACATGCTCAATCGCGGCGAGCCGCTGCCGGTGGATCTGGCCGGGCGTTTCATCTATTACGTCGGCCCGGTGGATCCGGTGCGCGATGAAGTGGTGGGCCCGGCTGGCCCGACCACCGCGACCCGCATGGACAAGTTCACCCGGCAGATGCTGGAGCAGACCGGCCTGCTCGGCATGATCGGCAAGGCCGAGCGCGGCCCGGCGGCGATCGAGGCCATCCGCGACAACGGTGCGGCCTATCTGATGGCCGTTGGCGGCAGCGCCTACCTTGTCTCCAAGGCGATCAAAGCCGCGCGCGTGCTGGCGTTTGAGGATTTGGGCATGGAAGCGATCTACGAGTTCGAGGTCGAGGACATGCCCGTCACCGTTGCCGTCGATGCCCGCGGCACCTCGGTGCACGAAACCGGCCCGAAACAATGGGCGGCAAAAATCGCCGGCATTCCGGTGGTGGTGGAGTAAGGTTGAAATCGTATAAGGGCAGGGCGCTCAAGCCCTGTCCTGCGGCGAGCCGTCCCGTATTTCCGAGACCACGTACAAGGGGCGTTGCTTGGCCTCCAGGTACAGGCGCCCCAAGTATTCGCCGATTGTGCCAAGTGCAATCAACTGCACGCCACCGAGCAGCAAAATCACCGCCATGAGGCTCGGCCAGCCGGCCACCGGATCGCCGTGAAGCAGCGCCTTGATGATGACGTAGCCGCCATAGCCAAGTGCCATCGCCGCCGTGGCAAGGCCAAGATAGGTGGCAATGCGCAGGGGGGCAGTGGAAAAACTGGTGATGCCCTCCAATGCGAAATTCCACAGTCGCCAGAAACTGAATTTGCTGTGCCCGGCATTGCGGGCTTCGCGCTGGTAGGGAATTTCGCAGGCATTGAAGCCGACCCAGCCGAACAATCCTTTCATGAAGCGATGGCGCTCGCGCAACTGTCGCAATGCAGCCAAAGCGCGTGGCGACAGCAAGCGGAAGTCACCGGTATCTTCCGGAATCGGGGTGCGTGAGAGGCGTGCAATCAAGCGATAAAAGAGGGATGCCGAGGCACGCTTGGCAAGGCCTTCGCCAAGGCGTGCTTGGCGCTTGCCGTAGACATTGTCGAATCCGGCCTGCCACTTGGCGACAAATTGCGGAATCAGTTCGGGTGGATCCTGGGCATCGGCATCCAAAATCAACGCCGCGCCTTCCTGCACGCTGTCCAGGCCGGCAGTCAGTGCCGCCTCCTTGCCGAAATTGCGGGAAAGTCGCATCAGCCGGATGCGAGTATCCCCATGTGCCAGCCCCAACATGACCTGCCAGGTGTCATCCAGACTACCGTCATCGACATACAACACCCGGCAATCGATTTCGGCAAGCGAATCAAGCACCGGCTGCAGGCGGGCATGCAGCAACGGCAGCGCCTGGGCCTCGTTGTAGGCGGCAATAACTAGCGTCAGCAGCGGCTTCATTGCAATTCATCCAAATGGCGCGTGCCGCCAATCAGGCGCATCTGTCGCTCGATGGCGCGACTGCGACGCTGCACATAGGGGCCGGGTTGGCTGACGCTGTAGACCTTGGGGTTGGGCAGTACGGCGGCCAGGCGCGCTGCCTCGCGTGCAGTCAGTGCGCTGGCCGGCTTGCCGAAATAGGTCTTGGCAGCGGCTTCGGCACCATAAATGCCGTCCCCGAACTCGGCGAAATTGGCATACAGCTCGAGTGTGCGGGACTTTGGCCAAAACGCTTCGATGAGGAACGTGTAGCCGGTTTCCAGGCCCTTGCGCAGCCAGCGTGTCCAACCCTGTCCGCTCCACAGAAACAGATTCTTGGCCGTTTGCTGCGTGATGGTGCTGCCACCGCGAATGCGCTTGCCTTGGGCATTGCCTGCCCGAGCCGCCTCGATGGCGCGCCGGTCAAAGCCTTCGTGTCGGGTAAACAATTGATCCTCGGCGGCGATGAGTGCCACGGGCAGATGCGGGGAGATTGATTGCAGATCAACCCATTCATGTCGGTTGCGATGGGTGAAATCGCCTTGCTGGAAGGCTTCCAGTTGGCGAATCAGCATAAAGCTGGAGACGGGTGGATTGACGTGGCGCAAGATCAGCACCTGCAGCACCGGCAACAGAGCAAGTGCCAGTAATAGCCAGCAGAGTCTGCGCCGCCAACGCCGGACGGGTTGAACCGCTTGTACCTGTGCCACTGCGCCCCCATTTGAGAGTACCGATAATGGCGCATTATCCCGCGAATCTGCGGTGCCCCCAACCGACGAGCTGTCATGACCATTCAAAGCCAAGCCCTGTTGACCTCCTTCCTGTTGCCTGATGCCGGAGTGCGCGGCGCGCATGTCTGTCTCGAAGAAGCTTGGCGAGAAGTGCAGCAGCGCAGTGATGATGCCGGCGCCGCGCGTGATCTTCTGGGACAGGCCCTGGCTGCCTCGGCACTCCTGATGGCGCATGTCAAAGTGGATGGCAGGCTTTCCGTACAGCTGCGTGCCTCGGCGGCGCTGCGCAGCCTGTTCGTCGAATGTACTGCCGGTGGCACGCTGCGCGGACTCGTCAGGTTGGCTGAGGAGACCGATGAGCAGGCACTGTTGCGCAACGTGACGGATCTGGCTTCGCTGGGCAGGGATGCCGTGCTGGCGATTACCATCGAAAACCCGGGGCCGCGGGGCGAGCCAACCCGCTATCAGGGACTGGTGCCGCTGGAGTCGGCACGGCTTGACGCCGCCTTGCAGGATTATTTTCAGCAATCCGAGCAGCTGCCGACCTGTATCCTGCTGGCGGCCAACGCTCAACGTGCCTGCGGCCTGCTGCTGCAAAAACTGCCCGGCAGCGAAGAAACGGATGATGACGGATGGCAGCGCGTCCAGCAGCTGTTTGCCACCCTTGGCGATGAGGAGCTTTTGCAGGTGGATGGACAAACCGTGCTGCATCGCTTGTTCCATCAGGAGTCGCTGCAATGGTTGGGCGAACGGTCATTGGCATTTGGTTGCTCCTGTTCGCGTGCCCGGGTCGAGGATGTCCTGCGAACATTGGGCGAGGTCGAGGCACATGCTGCGGTGGATGCCGGCGAAAATGGGCAGGCCGTGGTGCGCTGCGAGTTTTGTGCCCAGCGGTATCGATTTGACCATGCCGAGATTGATGCCCTGTTCAGGTCTGCGGGTGTGGTGGCCGATGCACCTGAACGCCTGCAGTAAACATACCGAAACGAATGGAAAATCTAGGATTTGGAAGGTTGTTAAAGAAACATGAATCAGCTATCCTCGGGACTCATTGAAGGGAACTTCCGCGCCAAGCCATAGTCCATCCGACTGTCATGAAACCTCGTCAACTGTGCAAACTGAGCTTTCTTGCAGCTGCCCTGTGGGTGGCCGGCGCAGCTCATGCGCAAGCACGCAATGACGATGTTGCCATGCTGCCGATCATCAACAGCCAGAATGGCCGGGTTGAAGGCGTGTTCATGCTGCAGGCTGCTGATGCTGCCCAGCAAGGTGCACGCTGGCGCTTCGGTAGCCGTCGCCTGGAATCGGCCTTCGGCCTGTCCACAGGGCAGTCCCTGGCCTTGCTCTGTGATGGGCGAGGCGGTATTCCCACCCGGATGGATCGCATTTCCAACAATTGCGCGCTGGGCAGCATCGGTCCGGTCAGTGCCAATGCCAGTTACGGTACCCGTCACCAGCGGGTGGGTGTTGCGATCGGGCGCGGCCAAGCCTCGGTACTGCCAAACTGGCTCGCCCAGGGCGCGGCAGCCGGACGGGCGGAGCAGACCGATCTGGCCTTGTTTGCCGAATACAACATCGGTCGCAGCGGTGTGGTTTCGATTGCCGGAACGACTGCGCGTGCACGTCTGATGAGTCCGGCCGAAGTACCGCAAATGGCAAGTCACTGGAACAGCCTCGGGCTCTCGGTCGGTGGCGGTGTGGGCAATTTCAGCGCCAACGTGTTTGGACGCGTGGTGGAAGTCCCCGGACAGCCTGGTCGCTGGGAGGGGTTCGGCATTGGCCTGTCTTGGCGCACGCCATGGAGTGGTCAGCTCAGCGTCGGTGCGGAAAACGTGGTGACACGTGGCAAGAGCCCGTTTGCCGCGAATGGCAAGGAAGAAGAGGGCACTGTCCCCTATGTGCGCTACCAGCAGGGCTTGTGAGCACGTGCGACTCGCGCACGTCCCCGGGACATCAACAGCAAACGCCTTTTGCATCAGCACGACGACCGCATGGATATCCGACTGAACGGCGAATTGCGCAGCTTGCCGGCTGCACAGACTCTCTCGGAACTTTTGATCAGCGAAGGACTTGCCGGACGTCGTGTCGCGGTGGAAGTCAACGGCTGCATCATTCCGCGCTCGCAACATGAGGAATACCGAGTGCAGGAAGGTGACGTGATCGAGATCGTGCATGCACTGGGTGGTGGCTGAATGCCCGCCCGAGGCGGTCTTGACGGGATTGCATCCGGACACAAACAGAGTAAGGTAGGGGAACCGGTTATCCCGGTGTTCTCCCCATTACTCGCAGGAGATTTCCATGTTTGAAGACCGTTCGCAGGTTGAGTTGGAGCAGTTGATGAAGGCTCACCCGGATTTTCGTCAGCTCTATTACCATCATCAGGAGCTGGACAAGAAAGTGAGTGATGCCGAGCACGGCATGTTGCCGCTTGGCGATGTCGAGCTTGCCAAGATGAAGCGCGAGAAGCTGGCTGCCAAAGAGCGACTTCTGGTGATGATGGACGAGCTCACGGCCTGACGCGCCGGCCAGAACAAGCCGCCCGCCATCAAGGCATATGCCGGTGCGGGCGGCTTTTTCATGCATTGAACAGTACGATGAACAAAGCCTCTTTCTTGTCCGGAACGCGAGTGGTGCCAAACCCGGAAACTTGGCAGCGCACGGCTGCCGATGGCTGGGGGCGAGGCATGGGCATTGGAGAGGTGGTTGCGCTGCATGACGGCACGGACGGTGATGGGTATGCCGAGGTGCGTTGGCCTTGTGGCGTATGCATTGAACCTCTGCAAGGTCTTTGGCGGGTCGATGAGCATCAATCACCGATACCCATGACGCCCGCTTTCGCCGCCCGTGCGTTTGCTCGTGGCGCAGTGCTGGCCTATCCCACCGAGGGTGTTTGGGGGCTGGGATGTGACCCGGACAATGGCGAGGCAGTGCGACGCCTTTTGGCCATCAAGGCGCGTCCACCGGGAAAAGGCGTGATTCTGATTGCGGCCGGGTTGGAGCAGCTTGAGCCTTATGTCGATCTTGAGGCTTTGCCGCAGCTGCGGCGTGCCGAGGTTGAAGCCAGTTGGCCGGGACCTTTCACTTGGGTGATACCAGCGCGGCCTGGGGTGCCGTACTGGATCCGTGGTGATCATGCTGGGGTGGCGGTGCGGGTATCGGCGCATCCGGCAGTCATTGCGCTGTGCCGGGCATTTTCCGGTGCCCTGGTCTCCACCAGCGCCAATTTCAGCGGTAGCGAGCCGGCCTATGTTCGGCAGGCGCTGGATGGTCGCTTGCTGATGGCGATCGACGGCCTTTGCGAAGGCGAAACTGGCGGACGGACGGCACCCAGTCAAATCCGTGATGCCATCAGCGGTGCTGTATTGCGTCGCTGAACGAGCGTGCGACGACGTGCTTTTTCCCCGCCCGGAAATGGCGCATCCTAAGTGGCATGCCCACTTTGTTGATTCTCCTGTTGCTGATGACGGCCCCGCCGCTGGCTGCCCAGTCGCGGGTCACCATTTATCGTTGCGAGGATGGTTTTGGCAAGGTCAGCTTGAGTGATCGCCCATGCCCGGCACAGCAACAGGAAAAACAGCGGGAAATGCGCTATTCGCAAGGGCAGGCCGCGGTGGCGCCAGCTGCGCTGATGGCATCGCAAAACGGCCCTGTCACACCGGCTCCTGTCGTGCCGTCGGTGCGTGCCATCGAGCCTGCTGTGAGGGTATATGAGTGCCAAGGCCCGGATGGCGAGCGTTATGAGAGTGCCAGCCCGGAAGGACGCCTGCGTTGGCAGCCCTTGTGGATTCCCGTGCAACGTGGCCGGATGTTGCCCGGTGGGCAAGCGCAATTGCGCTATTCGGGTCGAGCAGGTGACGTTGCATTGATCCAACAGGCTCCGGCCATCTGGGTGCCGGGCAGCTCCGGTTACAGTGCGCCGCTGCCAGGAGCGGGCAGCTGGGTAGCCGACCGTTGTCAACCGCTGCCGCAAGCGCGAATCTGTCAGCGCTGGCGTGATCGCCAATCGGAAATTCGCCGCCGCTATGCACAGGTGATGCCCAGCGAGCGGCAGCAAATGGCGGAGGAGTCGCGGCAGCTTGCCGAGCAGCTTGCGCGCGAATGCGGGGGGTGAGTGATTTCGAGTTGTGGCGGGATATCGGAAGCGCGCTTGCAATGCGATAATGCGCCTCCTTTCAACGGAAGCTGGCTGTCATGACGCAAAAAACCATCCTCAATGAAACCCACCGTGCGCTGGGCGCCAAAATGGTTGATTTCGGAGGCTGGGACATGCCCATCCACTACGGCTCGCAGCTTGACGAGCATCATCTGGTGCGTCGTGATGCCGGCATGTTCGACGTATCGCACATGACCGTGGTGGACTTGGCCGGTGCGCGCGTGCGTGAATTTCTGCGCCGCTTGGTGGCCAACTCGGTGGACAAGCTGAAAGTGCCTGGCAAGGCGCTCTATACCTGCATGCTGAACGAGGCCGGCGGGGTGATTGATGACCTTATCGTCTATTTCGTGCGTGAAGATGCCTTCCGTCTGGTCGTCAATGCTGCGACCCGCGAGAAAGATCTGGCATGGATCAACGACAAGGCGGCGGAGTTCGACGTCAAGGTCAGCGAGCGCCCGGAGTTCGGCATGATCGCGGTGCAAGGCCCGAATGCTCGGGAAAAAACCATTTCCCTGCTTGCCCAGGCGTCTCAAGAAGCCGCGCGTGCCTTGCCGCGTTTTGCCGCGCTTGACGCGCACACGGCCGATGGCGTGCCGGTGTTCATTGCCCGCACCGGCTATACCGGTGAAGATGGCTTCGAGATTATCGTGCCCGAAGCGCAGACTGTGGCGCTCTGGCAAGCCCTTCTTGATGCGGGCGTGAAGCCGGCCGGTCTCGGGGCACGCGATACTCTGCGCCTTGAAGCCGGCATGAATCTGTATGGACAAGACATGGATGAAAGCGTGACGCCGTATGAGGCGGCCTTGGGCTGGACGGTGGCGCTGGATGATGGACGCGACTTCATTGGCCGCGCGGTGCTGGAAAAACAGAAGGCCGAGGGCGCAGCGCGCCAGATGATCGGACTTGTGATGGATGAAAAGGGCGTATTGCGCCATGGTCAGAAAGTACTGAGTGCGAGCGGCGAGGGCGAAATCCTGTCCGGCACCTTCTCGCCAACCCTGGGCAAGGCGATCGCGTTTGCCCGGGTTCCGGCAGGCGAGCTGGGCGAGCTGCATGTGGATATCCGCGGCAAGGCTGTGCCGGTACGCCAGGTCAAGTTCCCCTTCGTCAGAGAAGGCAAGGCTCAGGACGGTATCTGAGCATCAAGTAGTGGTATTTCCATATCCCGGAGACAGAGCAAGATGAGCAAACAAATCCCCGAAAACCTCAAGTTTCTGAAGTCGCACGAATGGGTGCGCGTGGAGGCCGATGGCCGCGCTGTCGTTGGCATTTCCGATCATGCCCAAGGGCTGCTGGGCGATCTGGTCTACGTCGAGCTGCCAGCTGTGGGGGACGAGCTGGAGGCCGGCAACGCCTGCGCTGTGGTGGAGTCGGTCAAGGCAGCCTCGGATGTGTATGCGCCACTTGCCGGTACGGTGCTCGAGGTGAACGAGGCATTGACCGATGCACCGGAAACGATCAACGAAGACGCCTTCGGCAATGGTTGGCTGTTCGTGATGCGTGTGGCGGATACCGCCCAGCTTGATGAGCTGCTCTCGGCCAGCGACTATGCCGCGATCATGGCCGAAGACGGGCACTGATCGGGCGAGTCGGCAGGACGAATGAACGGCCTCATTGCGAGGCCGTTCGCGTTTGTGCAACGCTCCCGACAACGAGCTGATTTGTTGCAGGATGTCAAAAAAAGGTTGACAGCAGTGAAACATGTGATTTAGTTTCACGCTAACGCATCCGGATTCGATGGCCTTGCAGTTGCACCCGCAAAAAGCGAAATCCCTTCCCCCTTTTCGCCCATGGTTGGCAGGATATGCGGCATATCCTGCCGTGCTGCGGCGTGTTTCCGATGTTTTTGATGCACCAGTTTCGACTTGTGTGTCCCGTTTGTCCGATCGGCAGGGCGGATCCCTGCATTGGCGCCACTCCGGCATGCAGTCCTGCCACCCAATTGTCGGGACTCACTGACGAGGAATCAGCTTCATGGTCATGAAAAAAGCGGTAACCAAGGCGGCTTCGGAAAACTCCGGAAAAAAGTCGGTAAGCAAGAAAGTGGCAGGCAAGCAAACCGAAAAAACCAAAGCAGGCAAGGCGAAGAAAGACGCGGCCAGCGCGGCGGCAGAGAAAGCCGCTGTGACGGAAAAAGCCGGCGGACGCGACAAAGGCAAAGTGGCCGGCAAGCCCTCCGGGGCGGTGAAAACTGCCGCGGGCAAGGCCGCTGCCAAATCGGTGAAGAAGGCGGCATCAAGCGACAAGCCGGCAGCAAAGCGGGCGACAAACATGGCCGTGGCCAGCAAGGCCGCCGACAAATCGGCAAAGAAAAAGACCACCGACAAGGAAAAGAAATCGGTGGAGAAGAAACCGGCATCCGCCGCCAAGCCGAAGGCGAGCGAGAAGAATGCCTCTGGAAAGTCCAAGGCTGCAGCGACAAAGGTAGCGGCCGCAGCCACGGACACGAGCAAGCTGGAAGCGGGAAGCAAACCGCCGGTAAAGCGCACACCTGTCAAGGCAGTGACCGAAAAAGTCAAGTCGGCTCGGGAGAGGGCGGGCAACGGTAGCAAGGAAACGGGCGAGAGCGGCAATGCCGTGCCCAAGCCGGCGCCAAAGCCGATATTGCGGCCAACAAACAAGAAGCCGCCGGCGCGGGTGCGCAAGGCGACCGATGTGAAGATTCCCAATCCGTTGGCTCCCAAGCTTTGAGCGAGCCAAGCCAACGCCTGCCATGCAGGCGTTGGCTTGAGTGACAGTGCGAGATGGATTGCCGGCATGCCTGGTGGTCGCCGGGGCAGGCGTGGCGGGGATTGGTGCTGTGCCGCGAGAAGCGGGCTGCATTGCCGGCAGGATTTGACTGCACCCGAATCCCGTATCTTTGCAGAATGTTTTTGCGCCGAGTAGGACCTGCCGTTTGGTCTTGCGGGGCAGCTTTCCTGTCGAGGTGGTGCTTGACGCAAGCCCTCGGGCGATGGTGATGTGGTGATCGGCTCCTTGGCGCGTCTTTGCGCGCCAGGGGGCGTCAGCCAAGAAGTGCGTCGATGACGGGTTGGACTTGGAGTTGCCTGTTCAATGCCTGCCCGATGCGCTGCAGGGCTTGGGCAAGCGCGAGGGGATCGTCATCGCGCAAGGTGGCATGGCCGACCTTGCGGCCTGCACGGGCGCTCTTGCCGTAGTCGTGCCAATGGCCGGCGGCCTCGTCGAGCACGGGCAAGGCATCGGGCATTTGCCCTATCCAGTTCAGCATGACGGCATGACCAAGCATTCGGGTATCCCCGAGTGGCAGGCCGAGAACGGCACGCAGATGGTTTTCGAATTGCGAGGTCTCTGCCCCTTCCACGGTCCAGTGGCCGGAGTTGTGGACGCGCGGTGCGATTTCGTTGGCAAGCAGTTCGCCATTGCGGGCATGGAACATTTCCAGCGCAAACACGCCAACGTAATCGAGCTTCTCGGCAATCGCGCGGGCATGGCCAATGGCGCGTTCAGCGACTGCCGGGCTGACTTTGGCCGGAGCGAGGCTGGCCGAGAGGATGCCGTCCACATGCCAATTGCGGGTCAGTGGCCAGTGATGGAACTCACCGGACCGGCTGCGCACGGCCACAACCGAAAGCTCGCTGTCGAAATCGACAAAGGCCTCCAGAATCAGCCCGGTCTTGTCGGCCTGTGCCCCGAGCGCCTGCCAGGCGGCGGCGATGTCGGCGGCGGTCTTGATGCGGAACTGCCCCTTGCCGTCATAGCCCAACCGTCGGGTCTTGAGGATGCAGGGCATCCCGAGTCGAGCAACGGCCTGTTGCAGGGACTGGAAGTCGGTGATGTCGGCAAAGTCGGGCAGGGCGATGCCAAGATCGCGGAACAGGTTTTTTTCGGCCAGCCGATCTTGGGTCAGTGCGAGTGCGGCGGGGCTGGGAAATACCGGGACTTGCTGGCTCAGCCATTGGGCAGAACTGGCCGGAACATTTTCGAAGTCGAAAGTGGCGATATCCACGCGTGCGGCGAACTCGGCCAGTGCGGCCTGATCGGTGTAGTCACCTACCACCATTGGCGCAAACTGCCCGGCGCAGGCTTCGGCGCTGTTGTCCAGTACCAGAAAGCGCAGACCAAGAGGCGCGCCGGCCAGTGCCATCATGCGAGCCAATTGCCCGCCACCCAGAATGCCGACGGTGGTCATGGCAGGCGCGGATCGTCAGCCGCCATGACGTCGGCGGTTTGCTTGTCGCGGAATGCGGCAAGCCGCTCGGCGATACCGGCATTCTCGCCGGCCAGCATCGCGGCGGCGAACAGGGCGGCATTGGCGGCACCGGCATTGCCGATGGCGAAGGTGGCGACCGGGATGCCGGCCGGCATCTGCACGATCGACAGCAACGAGTCCATGCCGTTCAATGCCTTGGACTGTACTGGCACGCCAAGCACGGGGACAGCGGTTTTGGCAGCCAGCATGCCGGGCAGGTGTGCGGCACCGCCGGCACCGGCGATGATCACGCGCAAGCCGCGCGCTGCCGCGCTTTGGGCATACTCGAACAGGACATCCGGCGTGCGATGGGCGGAAACCACGCGCACTTCGTAGGGCACGCCCAAAGCGTCCAGTTTGCCGGCAGCGTTCTGCATGGTTTCCCAGTCCGAACGTGAGCCCATCACGATGCCCACTTGCGGGCGTTGCTCGGTTGTCATGGCTGTTCCCGTGTGTAAAGCCGTATTCTAACGGGCTAATCCTCATTGAACAGAGCCAAATGGACAAGAAATTGTTGAGCATCCTTGTTTGCCCCGTTACCCGCCAGTCGTTGAGTCTGCTGGACTCTGCGCGTCTTGAGCGGCTCAATGCGCAGATCGAGAAGGATGGCGTGCAGTTTGGAGAACATGCGCAAACCCGTGCTCTGCGCGAGGTGTTGATTACGCAGGATGGCAAGCGTCTTTATCGTGTGGACGACGGAATTCCGGTTCTGCTGCCTGAGGAAGCGCTGGAAGTGGCTACCATTTCCGCACTCGCCTGAATATTGATCACTCTGGGATGTTTGACGACATGAAAAAACATGCTCCGGCGCTTGCAGCGTCGCTCCTTCTGGCGGCCTGTACCGGTACGCCTCCTGCCAAACCCGTTGCGCCCGAGCCAGCACCGGCAACACAGCCGGAGCCGGTGACAAGCAAGCCCGATGCGATTGTGGCAAAGAGCGACGGGGATGTGGTCGGGATCGTCGATGTGCCCAATCGTCCGCTCTGGCGCGCAGCACCGGTGCAGTTTCCTGCCGGAACCCCGATGTCTGCCCGCATCGTGCAGATTGCCCAACGCGAGCACGCGGCCTGGTACAAGCCTTTCATTGATATCAATGGCCGCCTTGCCAGCCGCCGTGTGGGTGAAGCCGAGCGTTCGCGTCTTGAGGGCGGTGTCGAGGCATGGGAACGCGTGGTGGCGTACTGGCGCGACAGTGGCACGATCTCGCGTTTGTCGGGGCGTGAATCGGCCGATCAGTGCCAGTACTCCACCAGTTCTGCATTCGCGCGCAACGAATGCCGCAGTTTCGTGGTGGATGTGCCTTGGTCAGCCGCTTTCATCTCCTATGTGATGGCGCAGGCCGGGGTGCCCGATTTCAGCTATTCGGCAAGCCATGTGGACTATATGCGTGCCGCCTGGAATGGTCGTGGCCCGTATACCTTCCACGATCCGAACCAGACGCCGGTGGCTTTGGGTGACATGCTTTGCTACATACGCAACAACCGCACGGTAGTGGGCTTCGGCGGATTGTCGAGTTTCTTCGCCAACGGCGGGCGCAGCCTGCAATCGCATTGCGATATCGCCGTCAACGTGACTGGGAATGAAGTCTGGCTGGTGGGTGGCAATGTGGCCAACATGGTCACGCTGCGCAAGCTGCGGTTGGATGGACAGGGCAGGGCGATATTGCCGCGTCCTGTCAGCACCGAGATCATCGATGTCGGTGAGGAGGGGCAATCGCCGGCCTGCTCGCCGGACAACGAGGCGGCATGCAGCATGAATCGCCAGAATTGGGCAGCACTTCTGAAACTGAAGCCATGAGCAGGTGACATGGAACATTGGGTCTGGTTTCTGTTGCTGATCGGCCTGGCGATGCTGTGGTTCAACGCAGCGCGTCAGGCGGCCGAACAGGCGCAGGTATTGGGGCGAGCGGCGTGCCGACGGGCTGGTGTGCAGTGGCTTGACCAGAGCGTGTATGTCACCGGCTTTCGGTTTCGGCGTGGCGAAGATGGCCGGCTGGGGCTTGAGCGCAGCTACCGCTTCGAGTACACCCGCGACGGCGAAGGGCGCCATGTGGGCAGCCTTTCGTTGCTGGGAGGCAAATTGACCCGCTTCGTTGGTCCGGTGGCTGAGGCGGGTGATATTTCCCGTCTGGACAAAGACACGCTTTGAATGCAGGAATCATCATGTGTGACAGGAATCGTCTTTTTCTTCCCCTTTTGATGCTGTGTGCAGCGTGTGAGCCGGGGCTTGGTCGCACACCCGCTGGCAATGAGGCCCCCGTCGCGATTGGCCGGATTCAGGGCAGTGGCGATGCCAGTGCGCTGCAAGGGCAAACCGTCGTCGTTGAAGGCGTGGTGACGGCGCGTTTGGATGGGTTGAAGCTGATCGTCCTGCAGGATGCTGGCGATGGCGACCCGGCGACCAGTGACGCACTGTTCCTTGCCGATGTCACTGCCGATGTGGCGGTTGGGCAGGCTCTGCGGGTCGAGGGCGTAGTGGAGGAGCTGACCAGTGGCAATCGCAGTCAGGTGACCGGGCTGCGTGTGCACGCACTGACTTCATTGCCGCCCAGGCCAATGCCACCGGCACAGATATTGACCGCTCCGCTCGCACATGATCAGTGGGAGCGTCATGAAGCGATGCGTCTGGAAATTCGCGCACCTCTGACATTGACGGGTGTTCACAATGCCTACCGCTACGGTGAGTGGCAGGCGTCCTTTGCCGGGCGTTTGTGGGCACCGACGGAAGTGGCACTGCCCGGTGCCCGGGCGCAGGCGATGTTGCGCGACAATCGGGCTCGCAGTCTGCTGCTGGACGATGGCAAGCCGGGCGACAAGGCGCACACCCGAATGAGTCGGGAAATCCCGCGGGCCGGCAGTGAGTTGACCGATGTCGTCGGCATTCTGGATGAGCGTTTTGGTCAATATCGGTTGCAACTGACGTCGCATCCGCAGATACGCGAAGCCGTGCGGCCGAGCGTGCCGGCAAAACATGCTGCACTGCGCGTGGCTGCTTTCAATCTGGAAAACCTGTTCAATGGCGATGGCCGGGGCGATGGCTTTCCAACCGGGCGCGGTGCGTCGAGCATGGCGGCCTACCAGGCTCAGCAAGGGCGTCTGGTGGCGGCCTTGTCGGCACTGGATGCCGATGTGTTGGCGCTGATGGAAATGGAAAACGATGGCCAGGATGCGTTGTCGGCCGAGGCACAATTGCTTGCCGCACTCAATGCGGCCGGCAATGGCGATTGGCAGGCAGTGCGACAGCCCGCGAGCCGCAGCAGCGATGTCATTCGCAATGCCATCTTTTATCGGGCAAGTCGATTGCGGCCGGTTGGCGAGGTGCTTTTGCTGGATGAGGGGGCGTTCTCCCATCGCAATCGCCCGTCACTGGCAGTACGCTTGCAGCCGCTGGAAGGCGGTGCGCCTTTGGTGGTGATTGCCAACCATTTCAAATCCAAGAACTGCACCCAAGCCAGAGGTATCGAAGGCGACCAACGGGATGGACAGGGATGCTGGAATGCCACGCGGCTGGCCTCGGTGCGTCAGCTGGATGCCTGGGTGAGCGAGCGCTTTGCCGATGAGGCGGTGCTGATGGCGGGGGATTTCAATGCCTATGCGATGGAAGATCCACCACGCTGGCTGCGCGAGCATGGCTGGCATGATGCCTTTGCCGATGCGGCAGTGCGGCCGTATTCGTATGTGTACCAGGGGGCAGTCGGGCGGCTGGATCACGCCTTCGTCAACAGTCGTCTTGCAGACAGGCTGCAAGCGGCACATGTGTGGCATATCAATGTGGATGAGCCATATCGCCCGGAGGACGCTGCACCCATGCCATGGGGCAGCTCCGATCATGATCCGTTGCTGATCGATTTTTCGCTTTGAGCTTTTTCGACGATGAACAGTTCCGTGAATCCTTCCGAGTTTCCGACCCATGACAGCCCGTTGACCTTGCAAGGCCCGGTGGGGCGATTGGAGGCGGCAATCGAGTTTCCGGCCAGGGATGTTGCAATGCGCAATATCATCGCAGTGGTCTGCCATCCCTTGCCGACCGAGGGGGGCACCATGAACAACAAAGTGGTGACCATGACCGCTCGTGCGTTGCGTGAACTTGGTGTGGTGACGCTGCGCTTCAATTTCCGTGGCACCGGCAGCTCCGAAGGCGAATTCGACCGCGGTGTGGGTGAACAAGCCGACCTCGCGGCCGTGGTGGCGTGGGTGCGGCGGATGCGGCCGGACGCAACGCTCTGGCTGGCAGGCTTCAGTTTTGGTGCCTATGTGTCGATAAATGCCTCGGCCGAGCTGACACCTGCGGCACTGATTTCACTGGCGCCGCCGGCTGGTCGCTGGGCATTTTCAAGCCACGTGCCGACCATGCCGTGGCTGGTGGTGCAGGGTGATGCCGATGAAATCGTCGAACCCGCAGCGGTATATCAATGGCTGGAAACACTGGCACCGCCACATCTGCATCTGGTGCGCATGCCGGTGTGCTCTCACTTTTTCCATGGTCGGCTGGTGGAACTGCGCGGCATCATCAAGCAGCAGGGAGTGGCTTGGCTGGATGGCGGAACAGGAGTCGGCGCATGAGGCGCACGCCGGGCATGGCCTATGCCGAGGGCGCGGCACGTGGTGAATGGCAGGATGATTCGGCACAACGTGCGGTGATGGCGGAGCTTGATCGCATCCATGCCGCGCTCTGTGTCGAGCGTCCGAGCGCCGGATTTTTCGAGCGGCTGTTCGGTTCGGGCAAGCGCGGTGATGTGGCGCCCATTCAAGGGCTGTATCTGTGGGGCGGGGTGGGGCGCGGCAAGACGTTCATGACCGACCTCTTTTACGACGCGCTCGACTTTCCGCAAAAGCGCCGTGAGCATTTCCATCGATTCATGAAGGAGGTTCATGCGCGCTTGAAGGCACATGCAGGTGAGCGCGATCCGATGGCCAGCGTGGCGAAGGCGTGGCGGGAAGAGATGCGACTGCTGGTGCTGGACGAATTTTTCGTCAGCGACATTGGGGATGCCATGCTGTTGGCACGCTTGCTCGAGAGGTTATTTGCCGAGGGTGTCACCTTGGTAACGACCTCCAATACCGTCCCGGCCAATCTCTACAAGGATGGCCTGCAACGCGCCCGCTTTCTGCCTGCCATCGCACTGCTGGAGCAGCATTGCAAGGTCTTTGAAATCCAGAGCAGCACCGATTACCGTCTGCGCGAGCTGACCCGCTCGCCGGTGTGGCGAGCACCACTGGATGCAGAATCGGAAGCCTGGCTTGCCGAGCGCTGGCAAAGCCTGACGCATGTACCCGCACAGGCAGGAGTTTTGCAGATTGATGGTCGGCCAATTGCCTTGCGTGCCCGTCACAATGGCTTCATCTGGCTGGATTTTGCCGCCTTGTGCGAGGGGCCGAGAGCCGCGGCCGACTATATTGCCCTTGCCAGCGAATTCCATACCGTGCTGCTGGGTGGCATTCCGGATTTCGATGGCAGCAATGACGACCCGGCGCGCCGTTTCCTGACCGCGATCGACGAGTTTTATGATCGCCGAGTCAATCTGATTGCCAGCGCCGCTCATCACCCGATCACACTGTATCGCGGCGAGCGTCTGGCGCATGCCTTCGAGCGCACTGCCTCGCGTTTGACCGAAATGCAGAGCGCCGAGTATCTGGCCGAGGAGCATATGCCCTGAGTTGGGCATTAAGCGCGGTGGCGAGGGGCTGGCCGAATCAGTGTGCCAGCCGCAGCCCGATGGTGCTGCCGGTGGAATCGGCATCATGCGCATCCCGGAAAGCGGCTCGCACCATCTCGGCGGGCAGGAACCAGCTGCCACCCCGCAGGCCGCGCCGCCCACCCCGGGCACCGCAGCCGTTGACCCATACTCGGCTGGTATCGGGTGCATTGGCATAGTTCTTCTGTTCGCAATCCTGTACCCATTCCTGCAGGTTGCCGCTCATGTCGTACAGGCCAAAGGCATTGGGGCGCTTTTGCGCCACCGGCCAGCTTTTCTGCTGACTGTTTCCGGTATGCCAGGCAAGCGCATCGGCGGCATTGCCACCGCATAACTGATGAGCCGAATTGCCTGCGCGGCAGGCATATTCCCATTCGGCCTCGCTCGGCAGTCGCCATTTTCGATCGGGGAGCATCTGATTCAATCGCTTGATGAATGCCTGCGCATCCAGCCAACTGATGTTGTCCACCGGGCATTGCGCGCCGCATTCGGCAAAATGGCTGGGATTGCTGCCCATTACCGCCTGCCACTGCGCCTGAGTGATTTCGGTTTGACCAAGGGCAAAGGCGGCCACCTGCACCTCGCGCGAAGGGCCTTCATTGCTGCGGCGGTGCGGGGCATTTTCGGCACTGCCCATGGTGAAGCGGCCGGCTGGAATCGGCCGAGTGTAGTCGGCAAACAAGTGCCGCACCTGGGCAAGCTGCTCGGGCGGAAACATGTCCTCGGCTTTCGCTTCATCCTCGGTGAGGCTGGAAACACCCCACCAAATCAAAGGCAGGAGACAGCAGGCGGCGAGTGAGGCAATCAGAATGAAGCGCTTGGACATCGGAGCAGCAAGGAGCGGAACTTGCGAAAGTTTAGAGCCTTTGCGGGCGCTTGGCCGCAAAGGCGGCATGCAGCGGGCAAAGCTGCGCGATAATGGCACCCTGTTTCCCGGAATGTTCATGCCATGCTCGACCCGCAATTGCTCCGCACCGCCCCCGAAACCGTCCGTGATGCACTCGCTCGCCGTGGCGTGGTGCTGGATGTGGCGGCTTTTCAGTTACTGGAAGCCGAACGCAAGGCCATTCAGGTGCGAACCCAGGAATTGCAGAACCTGCGCAATACCCGCAGCAAGGCGATTGGCCAGGCCAAGGCGCGCGGCGAGGACACCACCGCCCTGATGGCGGAAGTGGCCGGTTTTGGCGAAGAGCTCAAGGCCAGCGAAGCACGCCTTGAAACCCTCCGCGGCGAGCTGGAGGCCCTGTTGCAGCGCCTGCCCAACTTGCCCGATGCCAGCGTCCCCGAAGGCGTGGACGAAACCGGCAATGTCGAGCAGCACCGCCACGGCACCCCGCCCAGCTTCGATTTCGAAGTGAAAGACCATGTCGAGCTCGGCACCCGCCACGGCTGGCTGGATGCCGAAACCGCCGCCAAGCTTTCCGGCGCCCGCTTCACCGTATTGCGCGGCCAGCTGGCGCGCCTGCACCGCGCACTGGCGCAGTTCATGCTGGACCTGCATACCGGCGAGCACGGCTACGAGGAAACCAATGTGCCGGTCATCGTCAATGCCGAAAGCCTGATCGGCACCGGGCAACTGCCGAAGTTCGAGGAGGACATGTTCGCCACCACGCTGGGCGAGCACCGCCGCTATCTCATTTCCACCTCGGAAATCGCCCTCACCAACATCGTGCGCGACGAAATCCTCGATGCCGCCACCCTGCCGCTGCGCATGACCGCCGATTCGCTGTGCTTCCGCTCCGAGGCCGGCAGTGGCGGGCGTGACGTGCGCGGC